>NZ_JBITPF010000014.1:0-389679 GCF_050468025.1 Neobacillus sp. NRS-1170
TCATGCGCCTACTCTATTTGGGGAAAAATATGTTTTTTTCTAAATTCACGAAACTTTATTTTGATCAAAGTTTTTACATATTCCTTCACAATCTCACGCCTATCTACTGTCAAGACTGTAGAGAACGTTTCCTTCAATCTCCAAATAATTACGGAGCGGGTGTTATGCTTCCCTTGATGCAAACGGTATTTTTAATGATTTTCCCTGTAAATAAACGCGGTTCAGCTATGGGATTGGTTGGACTGGTAATTTCCTTTGCTCCGGCCATTGGTCCGGCATTATCAGGGTGGGTAACCTCCCATTTCTCATGGAGGATTTTGTTTTTTATCATTTTACCAATTGCGCTTTTAGATATTGTCGTCGCATTTTTTGTTTTAAAAAATGTAACCGAGATTTCTAAACCAAAGGTCGATGTGATTTCGATTATTCTCTCTTCATTTGGGTTCGGCGGACTTCTATATGGATTTACCAATGCAGGAAATAATGGCTGGTCAAACACTATAACATTAATTTCATTGGGAATTGGCGGAGCTGCTCTAATTTTGTTTATCTCTAGACAGTTACGATTGAAGCACCCAATGCTTGAATTTGGTGTATTTAAGTATTCTATTTTCCCATTCGCAATTATCATAGGAATGATTGGCTTTATGGGGTTAATTGGTGCAGAAACCATTATACCTTTGTATATGCAGAATATGAGAGATTTTTCTGCCTTCGATGCAGGTCTGGCCCTGTTACCAGGTGCACTAGTCAGTGGAATGATGGCCCCTATTATTGGGAGAGTGTTTGATAAAATTGGGGCAAGATGGCTGGTCATAATCGGTCTAACTATTATGACTGCATCTTCATTTGCGTTTACTAACCTAGGCCCAACTACATCGATGACCTACATTACGATTCTATATAGTATCAGAATGTTGGGTCTTTCGATGACAATGATGCCTGTGGCAACGGCTGCATTAAATCAATTGCCAAAACGGTTAATTCCCCATGGGGCGGCAATGGATAATACGATGAAAATGATTGCCGCTTCGGTCGGGACAGCAATCCTTGTCACTGTTATGACCACAACGGCGGAAACAGCGAAGCAGCGTCCAGAAATTACTTATCCCGATATGTATGGTGCCAATATAGCTTTCATGGTCGTGTCAATTCTTACATTACTCGCGCTTATCCTTTCCTTTTTTATAAAAAATGACCGACAATCCGAGAATGATATGGAAGGAAAACGACGTCAAAAAGTAAGATTCAAAATGCAGGAATAAGGTTGGAAAACATATGCTTCATTAGGGGCATATGTTTTTTTTATGGTATTAGTTCCAGTGGTAGTTTTACATAATAATATTATGTAAACTCCAGGTTATTTTTTAAGAAAATTCTTAACATTAAAGTTTACCTGGGGTATAATGATTTTCATTAATTAATCGGAAAGGTAATTTATCATGAACACTACTTTTAAAGATCAAATTGAACAATTTAAACATTTGAAGCAAAATCGCGGACGATTATTAGTCAGCTGTCCAGATCAGCCGGGAATTGTTTCGGCCATCTCGCAATTTTTATTTTCGCATAATGCTAATATCCTTGAGTCGAGTCAATACTCAACAAATCCAGAGGGCGGCATATTTTTCATTCGAATTGAGTTTGAATGCCCAGGGTTAAAAGAAAAAGCTGCCAGTATGGAACAGGAGTTTACCGATATAGCGAAAAAGTTTTCAATGGACTGGCGGTTAACTCCGGTTTATAAAGTGAAGAAAGTGGCGATTTTTGTATCAAAGGAATTGCACTGTCTACAGGAGCTTTTATGGGAATGGCAAAGCGGCGATTTAATGACAGAGATTGCCGTTGTTATCAGTAACCATGAAGAGGCAAGAGAAGTGGTAGAGGGTTTAAAAATACCATTCCACTATATTCCAGCCAATAAAGAAATTCGTGAACAGGTCGAAGAAAAGCAGCTTCACCTGCTAAAGGAATATGATGTCGATTTAATCGTTTTAGCACGTTATATGCAAATTTTAACACCGAATTTTGTGGCCGCTAATCCAAATAAAATAATCAACATTCACCATTCTTTCTTACCTGCCTTCATTGGGGCAAGACCTTATGAACGAGCATATGGACGTGGAGTAAAATTAATTGGAGCAACCTCACATTATGTAACAAATGATTTGGACGAGGGTCCGATTATCGAGCAGGATATTGCCCGCGTTGATCACCGTGCAAATGTGGATACCTTGAAAAAAATTGGCCGATCTATAGAACGAAGCGTTTTGGCCCGTGCCGTAAAATGGCACATAGAAGACCGAATTATTGTTCATCAAAATAAAACGATTGTATTTTAATCAACGTAATGCCTTTGTCTTCAAACTTAATGAGACTTAGGCATTTTTTATTTAGGTATGCCTAGTCACATAATGATTGGAAGAAAGTGATTTAAAAACCTTCAGACTATTATGGTAGAATATTAGAAAAGTGATCTTAGTAGGGGGACAATATGGGAAAGCATAAAATATTAGCTGTTTTAGAGAAAGAACTAGTTGTTGCCCTTGGTTGTACGGAACCAGTAGCGATTGCCTTGGCAGCGGCCACAGCAAAGAGCCATTCAAAGGGTGAAATACAGGCAATTACCGTAAAAGCAAGCGGAAATATTATTAAAAATGCAAAATCCGTTGGAATTCCAGGGATGTCGTCAAAAGGACTCGAGTTCGCTGCTGCTCTTGGAGCAGCGGCGGGTAATCCAGATAAAAACCTAGAAATTTTAGAAGGTCTCACAATTGAGGATGAGCGCTCAGCTTTAAAGCTCATTGAAGAAGGAAAAGTACAAGCCGGACAAGCTGATACTCAAAAAAGACTATATATCGAAGTGATAGTAGAAACAAATCAACAGACAGCAAAAGTGGTCATTTCTGATAACCATAGCAATATCACCTTAATAGAAGTTGATGGGAAAGCAGTTTTCCATGGCGGATGTGAGAATATCGGCATCCAAACAGATGAAGAGGAATTAGAAGCATTAACCATTGATGAAATATATGAATGGGTATTAGAGGCGGATCTTAAGGACTTAACGCTGGTTAAGAAAAGTATCGAATTAAACCGTTTTATTGGAAATGAAGGACTTTCCGGTGATTATGGATTAAAAGTAGGTAAAACGATTAAACAAAATGTAAAAAAAGGAATCCTTTCGGATGATATTGCTACTGCCGCCATGTCGTTAGCGGCCGCTGGTTCAGATGCCAGAATGGCAGGTTCAACACTTCCGGTAATGGCAAATACAGGGAGCGGCAATCAGGGAATTGCCGTGACACTTCCAGTTGTTGCAGCAGCAGAAAAGCTGCAGGTATCCGAGGAAAAAATGATTCGGGCAGTAGCACTTAGCCACCTCATTACCATTCATATCAAATCGAAATTCGGCCGCCTCTCTGCTTTATGCGGGGTAACAGCTGCCGGAATGGGTGCGAGTGGAGCCATTGTTTACCTGCTGGATGGTGGACTCCAACAAATTAAAGCGGCGATTCAAAATACAATCGGAAACGTATCGGGAATGATTTGCGACGGGGCTAAAGCAGGCTGTGCTATGAAGGTTTCGACCTGTTCAAATGTCGCCGTACAGTCTGCATTGTTGGCAATGAACCATCAAGAAATCCAATCGACGGACGGCTTTATACACGATGATGTGGAAAAAAGTATTGAAAGCTTCTGTAAGCTTGGAAATGAAGGAACACGCCAAACAGATGAACTTATCTTAAAATTAATGTTGGAAAAATAAAGGGTTGACCATTTGGTTAACCTTTTTATTTGTCTAAAAAAAGGAACTTTTAAGAGGTTTAGATAAAATTTTGTTGAAATTATAGATAGATAAAATTTTATTGGCGGGGTGGGCAGGATGGACGATATTCAATTTGCTTATTTGAATGAATGCGGCGATTATAGTTTTTCTTTTGATAAAAACGATGTTTCAACCCACTTTATTCTTGTTGCGATTCTGGTAAAAAGTCCTAATAAGGAATGGCTGGAAGCGGAATTGGTAAGATCCTTTCATACGGAGGAATTAGACACAATCCAAATTTTAAATAATCTAAAGGATTTACCCTTCAGTGTTTATGCCTATGTGATTGATAAGCGAAAAATAAGAGAAGACTTTGGCATTATGCATAAAACGCCGTTTATTAAATATTTAAATCGAATGATATATGATGATTTAAATAGAACATTTGAACAGCTTGACATTACAGCAGAAGAGCAAGGAACTAAACCATTTTTAAAAGAGTTTAAAAATTATATCGGGACAAAGAGTATTCCAGACCTCTTTAATTATTCGACTTTTGGATTCAATAATAATCAATCCGAGAGCATTCTTCGATTAGCAGACCTAATCGCTGCAACACTTGCGAAAGGCTATGAACGAACCAAGTATACTGCAAAATACCATTCATATATCAAAATAATTAAAAATAAAATAGCAGCTATCAACCTATTACCCCTAGACTATAAAAACTTTCTTCATAATTACACAACCGACTACCAAAACTCCAAACATGACGAGATTATTATCAAACAAGCTGTAAATTTAGCTTACAAGTATATAGAGAAACATCGAAAAAGTGAAGAAGAGGATGAAAAGCTTCGAATCGATTTTCTTAAGTTTCTTTTATTCAACCTAAAGGAAAATCCAGATGAGTACGTGTATACGGAAGAAATCCTAGAAAATCTTAATGCTATTCGAGACATCAAAATGAATCCTCATAACTTTCGTTCAAATATTGTTTCCAAACTGCGCGATAGCGGGTTATTAATTGCCAGCAGCAATAAAGGCTATAAATTGCCGGTGTGCTTGAACGACCTATATGATTTTGTGAATCTCTCAAGTTTAACGATACATCCGATGATCCAAAGAATTTCAAAGTGCAGAGACCAAATCTTACTGGCTACGAACAATGAAATTGATATTCTTGAGCAAAAAGAATATGAATATCTGAAAAAATTCATTGAAATGCAGAAAATGACAGTGACCTAAAAAAAGTGTTGTACAATATAATTGGAAATGTTAGGTGAAAATCATCGATTTTATACAGAAAGAGGGTTAAAAAAAATGAAGTATGTGAAACTTGGTAATACCGGATTGGATGTATCACGAATTTGCCTAGGCTGCATGAGTTTTGGCATACCTGAACGCGGGACACATCAATGGGTTCTAAACGAGGACGAAAGCCGTCCAATAATAAAGAAGTCTCTTGAATATGGCATTAACTTCTTTGATACAGCTAATGTCTACTCAGATGGTACCAGTGAGGAAATTGTCGGACGAATTTTAAAAGAATATGCAAAGCGGGATGAAATTGTGATTGCGACAAAGGTACACGGGCGCATGCATAAAGGGCCTAATGGAGCAGGCCTTTCAAGGAAAGCCATCATGGCTGAAATTGATAACAGCTTAAAGAGGCTTGGAACTGATTATGTGGATCTTTATCAAATCCACCGCTGGGATTACCATACACCGATTGAAGAAACGATGGAGGCCTTGCATGATGTTGTGAAAGCAGGAAAAGCCAGATATATTGGTGCATCCTCTATGTACGCGTGGCAATTCCTTAAGGCTATACATATTGCCGAACGAAATGGATGGACTAGGTTTGTCTCCATGCAAAATCATCTGAATCTCCTCTACAGGGAAGAAGAACGAGAGATGCTTCCACTATGTAAAGAGGAAAAAATAGGTGTTATTCCTTGGAGCCCGATGGCTAGAGGAAAACTGACACGGAATTGGGAGGAAGGAACGGCACGTTCGGAAACCGACGAATTCGGAAAAAAGCTCTATGCTGGAACGGTCGAGGCAGACAGAAAAGTGGTTGAACGAGTTGTAAAAGTGGCAGAGAAGCATGGTGTACCGCGTGCTCAAATCGCTCTTGCCTGGGTGCTGCAAAAAGAACCGGTAACAGCACCAATAATTGGTGCGACGAAAATGCATCATCTGGACGATGCGGTGGCTGCTCTTTCCGTAAAATTAACCTCTGATGAAATTTCATTTATGGAGGACCCATATGTCCCTCATCCAGTTCTAGGATTTCAATAACTTTCTGATATAGTAGTTTCATAGACATAGATAGAAGGGAACTGGAAGCATGAATGATAATAATTTTTTACAAGAGGCGTTTAAACAAAGCCAATTTAAAGTACCTGGTCATGGAACTAGAAACATTCAAGTTCTGAAAGAGGCATTACAGGACTTGAATGAGGAATTAGAAAGTGACATGTACGGAAAGGGAACAATAATAGAAGACTTTCAGGGAAAAATGGCAGAATTCTTAGGTAAAGAAGCTGCGGTATTTTTCCCGAGCGGCACTATGGCCCAGCAAATTGCATTAAGAATTTGGTGTAATCAAAAAGAGGTAAATAAAGTAGCCTATCATCCATTAAGCCATTTGGAGATTCATGAGGAAGATGGCTTGAAAGAACTGCATCAGATTGAATCGATTCTTTTAGCAGATAAAACTAGAGTAATTGAGTTCGAGGATGTGGCAGGCATCAAAGAGAAAATTGCCTGTCTTTTACTTGAATTACCACAGCGGGAAATTGGCGGCCAGCTGCCCGACTATAGAACACTAGAGGCGATTTCCGCTTTTTGTAAGGAAAGAGGAATCAAATTACATTTAGATGGAGCAAGACTTTTTGAGATTACCCCATATTATGAAAAGTCAGCTGCTGAAATTTGCAGTTTATTTGATAGTGTTTATGTTTCGTTTTACAAAGGAATTGGCGGAATTGCTGGTGCTATTCTGGCAGGTGACACAGATTTTATTGAGAAATCAAAAGTATGGAAGAGGCGTCATGGTGGAGATTTAATTAGTCTATATCCCTATTTCCTAAGTGCAGACTATTATTTTGATAAACGCATTAGGAGAATGAAGCAATATTATGAAGAGGCTAAAGAACTGGCGCATTTTTATAATCAATGTCATGGTGTTTCAACCATCCCTCAAGAGCCGGTCTCTAATATGTTTCATGTCCATTTTCAAGCTCCTAAAGAGGAAATGGAGATTATTTTAGCTGAAATTTACACGGAATCTGGTATTGGCCTATCTGGTTACGTAAGGGAAGTAAGTGAGGAGACCAGTTATTTCGAGATTAGCATCGGCGATTTGTATGAGACGGTTCCGCGAGAAAAATTAATTAATGCTTTTAAACAACTGGATAAGAAGATGAAAAATAGAAATCAATGACTCCGATGGTGCCTAATCCACAAGGCACCATTTTCCTTAATTTACATGTCTTTCGTCCCTATATTCCTGACTAATTTTTATATTAAAATGAGAATAAAAGATTAGTAAGGAGAGGTACTTTTTGAAGAAGAAACTATCGTACATTATTCTTGTTTTTTTAGTTTTATTAAGTTTCCTGCCAAATGGGAAGGCAGCACTCGCGGCAAAGCCAGATCGTTCGGCACCCACATCACCAACCAACCTTCATACGACTTCCATAACGGAAACATCCGTATCATTGGCATGGAATAGTTCAACCGATAATGTTGGGGTTACGGGTTATGACATTTACCAAAATAATAGATTGATAGGGAATGTGTCGTCCACTCAATATGTGGCTAATAATCTTACCCCAAATACATCTTATAGTTTTTATATTAAAGCAAGGGATGCTCGAGGGAATGTATCCGCTGCTAGTAGTACGGTTACTGCTATAACTTTAACACAAACGAATCCTGTTCAATCAAATTTTAAAAGAGTAGGTTATTTCGCAGGCTGGGCTACCTATTCTAACTATCAGGTTTCTGACATTGATGCTAGTAAACTAACACATTTGAATTATGCCTTCGCCAATATTAATGCCGATGGAAAAATAGAGGTTGGCGACCCATTTGCTGATATCGAACAAACATTTCCAGGTGATACCGCTGATCAGCCATATAAAGGTAATTTTTATCAATTAACGAAACTAAAGCAGCAATATCCACAGTTAAAAACGTTAATCTCTGTAGGCGGCTGGTCATGGTCGGAAAGGTTTTCAGATGTTGCCTTAACAGATCAATCTAGAACGATTTTTGCAGATAGCTGTCTGCAATTTATTTTAAAATATGGATTTGATGGAATCGATTTGGACTGGGAATATCCAGTAGCTGGGGGAGAAGCAGGTAATATTCATCGCCCTGAAGATAAACAGAATTTCACCCTTTTGGTTAAAAAAATAAGAGAAACGTTAGATGCTCAAAGTGCAATCGATGGAAAAAAATACTTATTAACGATAGCCGGAGGTGCTAACAAAGGCTATGTAGCCAATACGGAGCTAAGCTTACTACAACAGTATTTAGACTACATTCAGCTTATGACGTACGATTTTCATGGATCTTGGGACACTTTAACTGGAATGAATTCTCCTTTATATCGCGATCCAGAATCTAAATTTGCAGAGTTTAGTGTCCAGGATGCCGTACAAACTTATATAAATAGCGGGGTACCAGCTACTAAACTTGTAATGGGGATACCATTTTACGGAAGAGTATATAACCAAGTAAACAATGTGAATAACGGTTTATATCAATCTTTTTCTGGCGGGGGTTCTGCTCTAAGTTATGGTCAACTTGAAGCAAGTTACCTTAATAAAAACGGGTTTATCCGTTACTGGGAGTCTGATTCTAAAGTGCCTTGGCTGTTCAATGGATCACAATTTATTAGCTATGATGATCCCGAGTCGATTGGTTATAAAACATCCTTCATTAAGTCAATGGGGCTTGGCGGAGCGATGATGTGGGAGCTTAGCCAGGATCCAAATAAAGTATTAATAAGTAAGATTTATGATGATTTAAGATAAATAGAAAAATAAAAAAGAAAAGCCTATGTGCTTTTCTTTTTTTATTTAGGGGTATTGAATTCAGAAAATTCGAATTAAGGATTGACAAATTCCTATTTTTTGAAATAGATTAAAATTGTGATGTAAACATCAAAGGGAATTATTTGCGAATATTATCCATCACTCCCATTAATAAAACAGAGGAGTTGGTTTTATGTTTGCCCCATTAACACCATTAGACTGGAAACGAAGGGCGGTTAAATATTATCCGAATAAAATAGCCGTCATTGATGAAGAAAAGGAATTTACATATCTGGAATTTGGACAACGTGTTGATCGGCTATCCGCTGCATTAGAACAATCAGGAATTGGAAAAGGCGACCACGTTGCCGTTATGCTGCCGAACACGCATTATATGTTGGAGTGCTTTTATGGAATCTGCCAGCTGGGAGCTGTCATGGTCCCGTTAAACTACCGCCTTTCTGCAAGCGACTTGGAATATATCATCGGGCATAGTGATGCGCGAATGCTAATCGTCGATGAGGAATTTTGTGCTCCTATTGAAAAAATCATCGATAATCTTGCGCTCGAACAAATTGTGATTGTACGGGTTCCAGGTCAGGTTACTTCATTGGAAGGCATTGATTATGAGGCTTTTCTAGAACATACGCCTGATTCAACTTCACCCCCTGAGGTTGAAATCGATGAAAATCAGCTGCTAACGCTGAATTATACGAGCGGCACTACTTCTAAACCCAAAGGGGTCATGCTGACCCATCGTGGAAATTATTTGAATGCCGCAAATTTTATGTACCATCTAGGTGTAAATCACGATGATGTCTACCTGCATACACTCCCAATGTTCCACGCAAATGGCTGGGGCGGTGTTTGGGGAATCACAGGTGCAGGGGCAACTCATGTGTGTTTACGGAAAGTGGATCCTCCTCTTATTCTGGAATTATTTGAATCTAAAAAAATATCACTCTTATGCGGAGCGCCAACCGTTGTTAATATGCTGGTGAATGATCCTAAAGCAAAAGATATTAAAATTAAAGCGAATCCCCGAATGGCAACAGCAGGTGCGCCTCCTGCCGCCGCCCTTATTCACAAAGCACAAGATATCCTGGGCTTAAACATGATCCATGTTTATGGACTTACTGAAACATCACCATTCATTCTATACTGTGAATGGAAAAAAGAATTTGATTCAAGGTCGGCCGATGAACAGGCAGCCATCAAAGCAAGACAAGGAATAGAGCTTGCTTTTAATGGTGAAACCAAGGTTGTTCATCAAGACGGGGAAGAAGTGGCTTGGAATGGCGAGGAATTAGGTGAAATCATTACTCGCGGCAACGTGGTTATGGCAGGTTATTACAAGGATCCTGTCACGACAGCTGCAGCCATCAAGGATGGCTGGTTCCATACCGGTGATTTAGCAGTTACTCATCCAGATGGATTTATTGAAATTCGTGACCGCTCTAAAGATTTGATTATCTCAGGAGGAGAAAATATTTCTTCGACAGAAGTAGAGGGTGTATTATATAGACATCCATCTGTATTAGAATGTGCGGTGATAGCTGTTCCTAATGAAAAATGGGGCGAGGTTCCAAAGGCCATTATAGTTCTTCAACCTAATGCTGAAGTAACAGAGGAAGAAATCATTCAGTTTTGCCGCTCGAATATAGCACACTTTAAAGCACCAAAAGCGGTCGAATTTGTGGAGGCTTTACCTAAAACAGCCACTGGAAAACTACAAAAATACCGTTTAAGGGAAATGTACTGGACAGGTCCGAAAAGAGTGAATTAATACTTATAGATCCAATATCGTGATATAAATCACCACTTCCTTTCTATGTTCCAATTAATATAGAAGGGGGGTGATTTTTTTGGATAAAAATTGGTCGATAGCACTTGAACATGGTGAATATGAAACAGATCAGGAGTTGGTCATTAAGGATGCCATTGATGCCGTAAAAAACTTCAAAAGGATTTTATGTCAATATCGTCACACCTGCAAACTTTGGCAATCCTGGAGCTTATTTAACAAAAGAGTTAATATCCATATTTAGAGATGAAATTGTTTTGAAATTTATTGATCAATGTGGTTGTGGGGGCTATGTGTTAAGAGTATGGAAAAACAAATAGGAGATCTCACTGTTATTACCCGATATCAAAACCGCCAAGTGGTATTAAACTACTATGATGAAGATATGCTTATTCAAAGAGAAGGTTTTCACTTTGAAGCCATCCAATTAATTGATAGCTGTCTTTCTTTTTCGAAGAAGGACGGAAGTAAATTTTCAATTGAACTAACAGAATATCCTAGTAGGCATGTTAACAATGATTTTCAAAACTATTACATATTGCGAAGCAACTCAAGTCGATTAGAAATGTATTTTCCTTAAAAAATAATGTCCTTCATAAACTTTATGAAGGACATAAGCTATAGAATTCCCTTCAAAAATGTCCCTCATGACTGTCTAAGGTCAAATGTTTTATGTCCTCAGTACTGTAAACGGCATGTTTAAACCATTCTAAATTTCCCGCAAATCTTTCGGTACATGGAAACTGAATATTTTTAGCCCTTTGGTCTTGAATGCATCTAATTGACCCCATAAAGACAGGCTTGCTGTTATCAATTTCCTGGTACGTTGCATAATAAGGCAATAATTCGAAACGGTAGCCTTTTGCAAGCGAATCGAAATAATTTTTTGAAACGATTTCTTTAATATTTTCATAGGTAGGTTCATCTAATCCAAATCGAATAGTTGAGGTACCGTCCGAGAGGGTTACTTTCATTTTCATATAAGGACCCTGGATGTCTTTAGAAACCGTTAGAATTTTAAAATTCCCAATTACATTCATCAAATCAGCCCCCTTATAAATATCTATATTACCTTTGTATGGAAAATTGGCCATTTGTTTTTAAAAAGAAAGCTCACACTCGCTTGTTCGGCAAGATTGAGTGTGAGCTTTTTTATGTAAAATAGTCCGACATCACCTAAGCCTTAGGTCCGATAGTAAAATCAAGCTCAAGCGCAATTATGGAACCATTAGAAAAAAGGTAAGATGAAAACATAAAGAGGCAAAACAAAGGAGGAAGAAAAAGTGAAAAAATTTGGATTGTTTTTAGCAGGAGGCTTGGCTGCCATCATCTTACTGAATACGATTGGTCCAATGGTGGCATTACTTGTGAGTCTCGTGATTCTTTACTTCATTTACAAACAGTTTTTGAAAGTGGACTCCATCGGATGGAAGATTGCATTAATTATCTTTGGGTTAGTGGTCCTTTCATCAACCATCCACAATATACCAGCACTTATTGGCGCAAGTGCAGCTTATGTCCTATATCTTGTCTATAAAAATTGGAACAAAAAAGCAGCACCAAAAAATGATGATCCATTCGTTAATTTTGATAAACAATGGAATGAATTAAAAAAATATTAATTTCAAGGGAGAAAAATAAACATGTCAAACTTATTTTCAAAAATAAAAGATATCATTGTTGCTGATTTGAATGAAACTCTTCACCAAAAGGAAACACAAAATCCAATAAGTAAACTCAATCAATACCTACGCCAATGTGAGCAGGAAACAGAAAAAGTGGGAAAGCTTGTAGAACGACAAGCTCGTTTGAAGGATGAATTTTTAAAAGAGTATAATTTGGCAGCAGAGTTGGCTGAAAAAAGAAAGCACCAAGCGGAAATCGCATCAAATGCAGGGGAGACGGACCTATATCAATTTGCCGCAGCAGAGCATAAGCAATTTGTCGAGCGGTCCCAGCGTCTAAGCGCTTCACTTGCACAAACGAATGAGCAATTGAGTGAATTAAAAAGAAAATACGAAGAAATGAAGCATAAGTTAAAGGATATGCATCTTCGCAGAATGGAATTAATGGGTAGAGAAAATGTAACACGCGCCAATATTGGAATGAATCAGGTCTTAGAAGCAAATTCTTCTCAAAACCATTCCTCCACAAAATTCAAGGACATTGAAAACTATCTTGACCGATTAGAACATAAGATTAAAGGGGCCTTCAATCAAAGCAGTATAGATGATCGGATTGCACAGTTGGAAAAGGAAATGGATCATAAATCTTTGAACCTTACAAAAGAATGAAACAGGAAAAAAGAGAAGCCGAATCTCAAAGTGGTTTGGCTTCTTTTTGTGCGAAAAAAATTTTCTTGAAGAGAATGATTCAAGATGAATCAGCATAGTGTGGGGTAAACGATTTTTAAAGGGGCTGGCTGTTTTGAAACGAAATAATAATATGCCTCTGATCATTTTTTTATCTATTTCTTTATTCATATATCTTGTTAGTTATGCCATTCGCCACACGACTATTTACATCGTTTTTAGGTCAGGAGTCGGTCCATTATTCTTAATTGTATTTATCATATTAATTATTGTTGTTCTCTTTTTAAAAGGGCCTAGAGGAAAACTCTAAGCCCTTTTTTTACGTAAAACTGTAATAAAACCATCCAATATTTCATGACTAACGGAAAAGCCTTTTCGTTTGTAGAACTCTAAAGCATCATCATTGCCATTTGAGACATAGATAAAATAATCCTCGACATCCTCAAATTGCTGCAGCCATTCCATGGACATATTAATAAGTTTGGAACCAATGCCGTATTGTCTGTATTCTTCTTTAATATAAAATTGCGATAAACAACCGACGTTTTTTTTACTTACAGTTGAAAGGTCAAAAAAAGTGGCGAAATCATTGGAATATGCTTCTTTTGGAGAAATATTTGAATAGACATAACCTACGATTTTATCTTCATCTCTAACGACCACGATATAGTTGTGGAGCGCACTTTTTATTGAAGGAATCATACGAGTTTCAAAACTCATTGTGTCAAACAATTCCGGTTTTATGTAAGCTTTCGACTTTTGAAAGGTCATTAACTCATTGCATAAATCCCGGCAGTATTCGATTTCTTCTTCAGCAATCACATCATATGTCAAATTCATATTTATCACACCTTTAATGAACCATCGTTTAAATTAATCCAAGCCGTTCCAATCCGTAGCGGACTCCGTCTTCTTCAGAGGAGAGGGTTACCATATTGGCGGCTTGTTTTACTTCATCTCGGGCATTCCCCATCGCAACACCCATTCCTACAAGCGAAAGCATTTCAATATCATTTAATCCATCCCCAAAGGCAACCGCATCGTCAGGCGCAATGCCGATTCTCTCTAACAGCTTGGTAATGCCCACAGCTTTGTTAGAATTGGTCAAATTCACATCACAAGTTTTTGCCCCTGAACTCCATCTTCTGAAATCCAATTCCGGAATCATGGTTTGATAGGATAACTCTTCTTCCAGGTCACAATGAAGGAACAACTGATAAATATCCTGATTCATCCAAAATTGTGGTGGGGCGAGTTCCGGCACCCAAGAATCATTCATATACGCCTCCTTGACGAAAGGATGGCTTAAATCAGTAACTTTGAAGCTCTTTCCTGCTAAAAATGTCAGGGCATGTTGATTATCATGTGACAACAGATGCACTTTATTTAATACTTGCTTCTCAATCGTGTTCTTGAATAGTTCTTTTCCTTCATGAAAAACATACGAACCATTAAAAAAGATCATTGAGTCGACACCGGTCTCCTCCATAATCGATTCAGAAAAATAAGGGGCTCTTCCAGTAGCAATTACCACTTTCATATTTTTCTCTTTTAACCGCTGAATTGCATCCTTAGTGGCATTGCTAAGAGTTTTTCCATGCGGCAGGATTGTACCGTCTATATCAAAGATGACTACTTTATAATTCAAAAAATCACACTCCTAGGATGCTGATTTTACCTTGTTAAGCAAAATTATCTTTAGGACATTATAACATGTTTAATTTAAAAAGCTTATCAAAGGTAAACACATTATTGACAAAAAAAAGGTTCTTAGATCTAATCTAACAACCTTTTTTAAATAACTAAATAAACATGGTTCCTGCGACCATAAAACTTATCATGGATCCTAAAATTAAACCAGCAGCTGCAAAAATCATTAATATGACACCGTGTACTTTATTTCTTTCAAAATAGGTTAATAAACCCATACAAAATGCTACGGCACCAAACATAAGTGGGATAAAGACGAGGGAAATGAAGAAAAACATCCAACCAATAAGAGGATATACAATTCCTAATTTTCTGTTTGAAAAATGCTCCTCATGTTTAAGGGTTAATCTTCCACAATTTTGACAAATATTAGCACCTGTAACTTCGAAAGGTCCGCCTCGGGAGCTCTTCATTTGATCAACTCCATTTCATCTTTTTTATTTTCCGTACAATGAAAGTCAAAATAAGACATTTTCTAGGGGTACTAAACATCAAGTAGAGGAGGCAGAGGAGTGAATTTTAGATTGACTATTCTAAAAATACTGAAAATTAATTTTAGATTACCATAATTTTTAAAAACTTCAAGTAAAGTTGTAATTTCCAATATAAACTTTTTTGAAAAAGTGTTTTTATTAAGTTAGTACCGAGCTTGATAATGGTAAAATAAAAAAGATTGATTAATAGAGTTTAGGTTAAGAACAATATAAGGGGGAAATTACGATGAAAAAGAAACCTATTATAGGCATAACCGGCGCCTATGTAAACCATAACGATTACATGGAAGGCGTATATGTCCATCATGATTATCATAAAAGTGTTGCCGCCAATGGCGGAATCCCGATTATTCTGCCATTTCTTAATCCTGAAATAACTTTAGAAACAATTGGATTATTCGACGGTATTATCCTAAGTGGGGGAGAGGACGTTGATCCACAATTTTATGGTCAAGATCCCCATCCAGAATTAGGACCAACCATTCCGGAGCGGGATTTGGCTGAGATGGCCATTGTTCAGTATGCAATCCAGAATAATATTCCAATCCTGGCGATTTGCAGAGGGGTGCAAATATTAAATGTGGCCCTTGGCGGTACATTAATTCAGGATATCCCGAGTCAAGTTAATAATCCAATCCAGCACTCGCAGAAAATTGACCGAAGCCGTGATACTCATTGGGTGACTATCTCAAAAGATAGTAAGCTATTTGAGATTTTGGATTCTGAGATTGTCAGAGTCAACAGTCTTCACCATCAGGCGATTGATAAGGTGGCCAGTGATTTAAGCGTAGTTGCGCGGTCAGCCGATGGTATTGTTGAAGCAGTTGAGTATATTAATTCAACAACATTTACAATGGGTGTTCAGTGGCATCCAGAATCAATGGCAAGTACAAACCCAGCGATGAACAATTTGTTTGTTGAATTTATTAAAAGCTGTATGAAGGTTCCGGCGTTATAAATTAGCGTTTCTATGGGACATAATGATTTAGCATAATTTTAATAGTGTTAAAGCCGGAGGCATAGTGCATCTGGCTTTTTTAATGAGCTATTTTTGGTTACCAGTATTTCTCATAAATCAACTAACTAAAATGCCACCTTTAGGCTTAATCGACTCATCTGTTGATACAAAAGCGAAACCGTTTCTTTACTAGCTGCAACGGGATTATTAGCACCAAGGTGAATGCATTCCAAAGTTTGCAAATCCTTGTGCAGATAAAACATATTTAACTTCTTTGCCTATTTCTTGTTCCTTAAAGGAAACACATAATTGACCGTGACTGTTGATAAAAGCAACAACAGTGCGAAAAAAGCCATATGAAAATTCCACCTTTAAACTGGTTGATGAAAATAACTTTATGCTTGTCTTTTCGGAGTAGACCATTTCTTTAAAATGGTCTCTGAGGAATAATTTGGTTCATCGAAAAAGGTGGTATAGGGTGATGTGGAAAAAATTGTTTGCTAAGTATCGTATTACCTTCTTGTGGAACACCATCGGCACTTAAACCAAAACTACTATAAATAAGGTTCACTGGGTTGAAAAGATAGAGACGGACTTCATAAACACAAGGATTCATTTGACTAGGAGGGAATGCTAATATCGAAAGACGATTTTGTGCAGGGATAGTAAATATGAATGGTTCCATGATGGGTGGAAAGGTCATGGTCAAATCGTTAAATTGGATGGGGAGTTGATAACTTCCTGTTTTATTTGCTTCAGTATCCTTTTCATTTCTTACTGCATCTCCACTTTCTGCAGGGTTAATTTGTTCACCAAATAGGAATCCAAACTTGGCAAACTCTTGATGTGGATTGTTTGTCCAGTTCTTGATTTCAATGATTACTTTTCTCATGTCGTTTAGGCTAATATTTAGTATCTCTACTGAAATTGCTTTCGTTTTAGGATTTAATGTGATGGGTCCGCTGCTTAATATTACTATAGGCTTTTGTGAAATATCCAAAAATTAACACCTCCAATCAAATTCAATAATACATCCTACTAAGTCTAATTAAATTTTGAAACGGCTTTTAAACAGCTTGTTCAAAAATTGTTTTTATTTTTGTTAATTTACCATTCCAATTAAACCAATCAATTTAATGAGATTTTAAGAAAAATTGTGTATTTTTTTAATATATAAACACTTCAAAAGGGCTGTTTTCATAACTTACATGAGAGTAAAAAATTAAATAGGGGGAGGATTATGTCTGTCATAGGGATAGAACCATACATGCATGTTCGCTCAGCTAAATATCCCGAATACGATCCGACTTGTCACAAACTTAGTTTTATAGCTGACTATACAGGTATCCCGCAAGTATGGGAAATCAATCTAGGGGATGAGTGGCCAGTCCAAACTTCCTATACCAGCGAAAGAATCACGTTTGTAAGTTATGTAACAGGCACCTCAAATAAAATTATCGGAATGGATACGGGTGGAAATGAGAAGCAGCAATTGTATTTACTTGGGAACGATGGAAAACTAAAGGAGCTTACAAAATCTCCTGATCATATTCACCGTTTTGGCGGTACCTCACCTGACGGTAAATGGATTACATGGTCAAGTAATCGCCGAAATCCATCCTTTTTTGATATCTATATTCAAAATCTGGATACATTAGAGATTCGGCTTTTATTGGCTGGAGAGGGGATCTTTTCCTCTGTTAAATGGTCGCCGGACGGTAAATCACTTTTGGTCCAGAAGATAAATTCCCCATTAGATAATGATTTGGGAATACTCAACCTTTCAACCGGTGTTACGAATTGGTTAACCGAGCATAAGGGTGAAGCGAGCTTTAAAGATGCTCACTTTAATAAAGATGGAGATCATCTTTATGTATTATCCAATAAAGACAGGGAATTTTACGGGCTTGCTCTTATAAATATAAAAACCAAACATTTCGTATGGCTCGAACGGGGGCAATGGGATTTTGAAGGATTGTCTTTGAATAAAGATAAGAATATGGCAGCCTTTACAATAAATGAGGCTGGTATATCCAAAGGGATCCTTTTAGACATGAACCGAAGTTACCTTTATACGTGGGAAACGCCAATAGGGGTTATATCCAATCTGAAGTTTTCTCCAGATAGCCAAAAATTAGCCTATACTTTTAAGGGCCCGGCCTATCCTTCTGATATTTGGGAACTTGACCTAAATACCATAAAAGCGGAAAGGCTTACGTATGTTTCCCGTTCACCAGTTCTAGAGAAAAAATTAGTGGAGCCGGAGCAAATATCCTTTCGTTCTTTTGATAACCTAGAAATCCCAGCTTTTTATTATATGCCGCAAAAAATAGCAGAAAAATCTCCAGTTGTCATTTATCTCCATGGCGGCCCCGAAAGCCAATCGCGTGCAGTCTATAACCCTGTCCTGCAATATTTCTTAAACCAGGGTTATGCTGTATGTACACCTAATGTGCGGGGGAGTACAGGATATGGAAAAACCTTTACCCATTTGGATGATGTTCAAAATAGAATGGACGCAGTAAAGGATCTGATTTTTTTAGTGGAATGGCTGAAGGTGAATCGGAATATCAATGAAAAAAAAATCGGGATCATGGGAGGCAGCTATGGGGGCTTTTTGGTTCTTGCGGCTATTAGTCACCATCCAGAGATTTGGGCGGCTGGGATTGATATTGTCGGAATGTCCAGCCTAAGAACTTTCCTTCAAACTACAAGCCCTTGGCGTAAGAAACATAGAGAAATTGAATATGGAACCATAGAAAGAGATGGAGAATTTTTTGATAAAATTGATCCATTGCATCATTCAGAACGAATTTCCACTCCGCTATTAGTGATTCACGGAGAAACGGATCCCCGTGTTCACATCAAAGAATCTGAACAAATCGTTACGAAACTAAAGGATAGGCAGCACCCTGTAGATTTTATTCGCTTTGAAGATGAAGGCCACTCAATCGAAAAACAAAAAAATAAAACAACTGCCTATAAGGCAATGGTAACATTTTTTGATCGATATCTTGGCGGAGGGTCCTAAAAATAAAAGCGGTTCCTTTTAATAAATTTAGAAGGGAACCGCTATTTTATGTACAAAATTAACCCTTGTCCAGCAAGGTTTTAGGATTGGCGTTTAAAACAAGCATGGCACAAAAGAGGATGGCTGAGACAATCCATATCGCTTTAATTCCAAAATGAAAAGTGGATACAGCACCAATAAAGGCGCCACCAAGAAAAGAAATAATGATGATTGTGAAGTCAATAAATTGAATGACACTTTGCCGGTCTTGCAATACAAGTGCCGTGTATGCTGCTTCTGCGGCTGTCCGCAAATTCCCTGTGACCATCGCTGAATTAAATTGCCATTTCACCAATGTTCGAAAAGCTGAAATTTGTACGGATGAGACGAAGGCAATCGTTACAGTGACAATCACATCTGGAACTTGTGGTGTCCAGGTTCCAACTATGACTAGGACAAGGCCCTCTAAAAAGAGAACGGAGCGGGCCGGATAGGGGAAAATTCTCATTATATGTGGGTGTTTTAGTCCCTCGGCCACAACCACGCCAATAACAAATGCCACAATCGGAGGAAGATGCTTTAACCCCTGTTTCCATTGTCCCTGTGCCATTTCCACTCCTAACAATACAATGTTTCCAGTTTGAGAAGTAGCAAAAACCCCGTCCCTGCTAACATACGTGTAGGCATCCAAAAATCCTCCAACTAAAGCAAGTAATATACCTAAACCAATGGATTCTGGAGTGATTCGGGGAATCCTAGACATACTTATATTTACATACTTTCTTAAATAGGATAGTGCTATATTCTGTGACACGTGATGATGAGTATTATCCATATAACATCTCCAAAACATACTAAATGCTTTTTTAAAAAAAGACCATAGTTAAAGCTTCCCCAAATTTTAGTTTATATTTTCTAATTCAGATGAATGAACCAATTCAATATTATAAAAACTTCCGATTTCCTTTATTTCACAGTATCCAGAAGTATATTTATAAAGAATTACATATTTCTTCCCATTATAAAGGACATGTGTATTGTTCTCCATGAAAACTCCACCTTTCATCAACATTCTACTTTTCTCATCCTTAAAATATATGAAAACCATTTAAATTTTATGTAAATTTATTTGTCTTAATATCGTAAAAAGAAAATTAATGGCGTTTTTTATTGTCAAATCGGTTATTTACATGTTAGTATTAGAAAAAATAAATTCCCTTTAACTTGGTCCAGAGAGGCCAAAAAGGCGAAAGTAAACATCGTATATGATTTTTGATATATGATACCCTTTTGTCTTTTTGGACGGAAGGGTATTTTATTTTGCAAAAGTATCTTTTAATCATAGTCCAGAGAGGCTTGGAAGGAGAATGCAAAAGTGAATTATCAGAAAAAAACGGTAGTAGCATCTGTAGCAGGTTTAACTCTTGAAGGAATGGATATTATGTTTATATCCTTCGCGATGTCGATGATAATTGGACAATTTCATATTGGCATGGCAACTGGCGGACTTATTTCTTCTATTACGAATTTAGGAATGCTTTTTGGAGGAATGATTTTCGGAATCCTTGCCGATAAGTTTGGTAGAGTAAAAGTTTTTACTTATACAATAATATTGTTTGCCATTGGAACGGCCTTAACCGGTTTGGCGGCCAACATTGAACAAGTATACATTTTTAGGTTTATTGCTGGCTTAGGTGCCGGCGGGGAATATGGAATCGGGATGACGCTGGTGGCAGAAGCATGGCCAAAGAATAAACAAGGACGCGCCTCATCTTATGTGAGTGTAGGTGCTCAATTTGGGGTCATCCTTGCGGCTCTACTAAGTGCACTTATCCTTCCTGCGTGGGGATGGAGAGGATTGTTTTTCATTGGAGTAATTCCAGTTATCTTTGCCTTTATCGTGCGAAAGAATTTAGATGAATCACCAGAATGGCTGGAATCAAAAAAAGTGAAGCAGAATATTGATAAGCAAGGAAAGTTGAAGCAATTATTTGCGAATCAAAGAACTGCAGCAACCACTATTGCCCTAGCCATCATGGCAACAGTGCAAATTGCAGGCTATAATGGTTTGATGATCTGGCTGCCATCGATGCTGCAGCAATCACAAGGATTATCTGTTTCCGGTTCGGCACTATGGACCATCAGCACGGCTGTTGGAATGATAATAGGAATGTTAACTTTTGGACAATTTATGGATCGTCTAGGTATGAAGCGGACATATGGAATCTTCCTACTGGCGTCAGCAGTGGCTGTATTTTTCTATTCGTATGCGTCTGGCAGTACAGGAGTGTTAATTGGCGGTGCAATCGTGGGATTTTTCTCAAATGGAATGTTTGCCGGCTATGGTGCACTAATCAGTTATTATTATCCAATTGAAATTCGCAGCACCGCCACGAACACGATTTTTAACTTCGGCAGAGCGCTGGGTGGGTTATCTCCCATATTAGTAGGATTCATATTAGAACATGCAAATATAACCACTGCCATGAGCTATCTTGCCGTCCTTTATTGTATTTCATTTATGGCAATGTTAAGTTTGAAAAAAAATCAGGCAGAGCGAAAGCCGAAAGCTGTGAATAAGCTTTCTGAAGCTATATAATACGGTTAATAAGTGTTCGTAAATATGTCGTAAGTGCTAAAAAATGTGTAATAAGTATGAAAAAAACCTCCCCGTATCAAAAAGGGGAGGTTACTTCATTTTCTTTTCCAATTTCTCTAGAAGATTTCTTATTACTTAGTAAAATTTCACGAAAACTTAGCATTAGCTCAAATATTAGAAGGACCATAACGACCCAGACTCCCGCGTTTAAAATCGTGTCAATCACAAAAGATCCGATAAATAAATGGGTATGGATGAGGGCTGTAAATGTATAAAACATCGCAAAGGTAAAAACTCTACTCCATTGGGTTACATCGTAAATAAATATACCATTTTTAAACCCATAGTTTTTAACCCTATTATAACATCATTTTTTCCTCAAGGGTCGAAACTACTGTATATAGGTCTTTCTCGGTGGATTTTTTTTATAATCTCAGTGTTTTCAATGTATGTAAGCGCATACATTTATAGTGAGCACTTGGAGGTGATACAATTGATTCACATTTATGGAAAAGATTATATCAAGTATTTAAACGATGAAAGTTCTGGCCGAATCACTTTTGATCAATGGAAAAATAAAAACGGAAACCAGGACACTGATAAGTGTCATTACTGTGGTAAGAGTAAAAACCACTTTCAGCCATGTCCAAAATGCAAATTTTAGGCAGCTCAGGCTTTTTTGGGAATAAATTCTCCAATTTAATATCATAATAATTGTACTTCCTCCTTATTTTATTAAAAGTACTGATTGAAGTAGTTACTGACTACTTCTTTTTTTTGACAAAAATTCAATTTTAGATTAGTACTTAGGTATTAGATAAAGGTACTAATTTCAAGTTTAACTCTGAGAAATATTGAAAATTTTAATGGAAAAACTTAGAATATTAATTGGGATAAAAGAAATAATGCTTTTATCTTAAATAAGAGGATGATTTTTTTGGAAAACAAACAAGTACAAATGGAGCTTGGCAGTATTTTGCCGAACACTGCGTGAAAATTTTGGAAAAGGACCTGAATCGGTGTTTGTTTCCTATAATCAGTCCATTTTGACTATTTATTTAAGAAACTTTATTACACCGTCTGAAAGTGTTCTATTAGGGCAAGATCAGGAGTCCATTGTTCAAAAGACGAGGGATATGTTAATGCAAAACCTAATTCCTGAGTTTAAGGCCTATATTAAAATTTTAACAGGCATGGAAATTAAAGAATTTTACTATGATTGGAGCCTTCATAATAAAAGCGGCGTCTTCGTTGGCATTAGTTCTTTTTCTACGGAAACGGATGAAATAAAGAGCGATGAATTCGAAGAAAGAGGCAATCTTCACGAGGAAATCAAAAGAATTAGTATTCAAGCTCAAAAGGATCCCGAGGAAGTTATGTCCTTTCGATTAAATCAAAGAACTTTAGTCGTGATTAGAAAAGGAATTCTCGTTTCCATCGAAAGGGAATTAATTCGATTGGGGGGTTCCGAAACGTTAAGATTAGCTAAACGAAATCTTGAAAAGAGATTATTACATAATAGCAATAATTTTGAATCGATTCTCAATACAAAAGTAAATGACATCTTTGTGGATTGGGATTTCAGTCTCGATAAGAGTGCCATAGTGCTAGTCTTGACACCAACATAATAGCGGCGGTAGTGAGTTAGACAATATGATTGAGCTAAACACAAGCCAGGATGAGATTTAAACTCATCTTGGCTTTTTTTATATAAAAATTTGGGGAAGGGAACTGATAGAGAGAGATGAACAGTCCTGTTGAAAAAATAAAGACGGAAAAGAGACAACTATTAAAAGAGTATGTAAATGAAAATATTCGTAGAAATGAAACGCATTTTTATGGCAATAATGATGCTATTTTAGCTTTTGATTTAGATGGCAATGTCATTCTGGTAAACACAGCTTTTGAGAAGTTATCCGGATATAGTATTGAAGAATCCATCCAAATGAAGCTTCAAATGTTTTTTCGAATTGAAAGCTTAGACAAAGTTTTTCATTATTTTCATAAAGCCACCTTCGGAGAAGTACAAAATTTTGATTGTTTAATGACCACAAAAGATGGAAAAGTCCTCGAGTTGAATATTACCAATATTCCAATAGTTAAAATGGACTCCATTGTTGGCGTATATGCGGTTGCGAAGGATATTACACAAATAAAAAGGAAAAAGTCAGAGGTTAGAAAAATAGAAGAATTCCACCGTTTACTGACCGACAATGTATTAGATATGATCCTAAGCACAAGTTTGTTAGGGAAAATTCTCTACGTTTCTCCTTCTTGTCAAAGTATTTTGGGGTATACATCTGGAGAATTAGTTGGAAAACATTCTTCCATATTACTGCATCAGGAAGATAAAGAGAAAGCAATTCTTGACCGCAAAGGGGTTATAAGCAGTCTTGAAATCGGCAGAAACTCCTACCGTTTCCTTAAAAAAGATGGCAGTTTCGTATGGATTGAATCCATTTGTAACCCCATCGTTGACCCTGACACAAAAAATATTTTAGAAGTTATCAGTGTCATTCGGGATATTATAGAAAGAAAAAATGCAGAGCAAGCACTGTGGAACCGGAAAAAAGCTTTTCGTGATTTGGTAGAACATTCACCTGATGCCGTAATTATCGTCAAAGATGAAAAAATATTGTTTATTAATGAAACGGGAGTTGGCCTATTAGGTGCTTCAACACCTGAAGATATCATTTCTAAATCAATCTTAGAATTGATCCATCCCGCAGACCATGAGAAAGCAAAAAAACGTATCGCCAGTGTAATTGATGGAAACACAACAGAATTTACACCATTTAATATTATTCGTTTGGATGGCTCCAGCTTTGAAGGAGAAATCAAAGGCATCCCAACGTTTTTTCAAAATCAGTCAGCACAACATGTTATTATTCGCGATTTTACAGAAAAGAAAAAGACTCAGGAACTTTTACTAAAATCAGAAAAACTAACTATAGCAGGTCAGCTTGCTGCAGGAATTGCTCATGAAGTCCGAAATCCTCTCACAGCTATAAAAGGGTTTTTACAATTAATGGAGAAACAACTAGAGGAAAAAACGTATTTTGACATTATTAAATCGGAGATGGATCGGATTGAACTCATTTTAAGCGAGCTATTGGTGCTAGCCAAACCGCAGGATTTAAAATTTGGAATAGAAAATATGCACTCACTTATTGAGGATGTGAAAACATTAATTGATACCCAGGCAATTATTAATAATGTCCAAATCGAAATAGTAAATGAATGCAAGGATATGTTGATTCACTGTGATAAAAATCAGTTAAAACAGGTTTTTATCAATTTCTTAAAAAATGCAATTGAAGCAATGCCCGACGGGGGCATGGTTACTATTGAAATAAAACTACATAATGAAAATAAAATTAAGATTTTATTTAAGGATACAGGGGTCGGAATGCCGCATCACATTCTAAAACGGATTGGAGAGCCTTTTTACACCACAAAAGAAAATGGTACGGGCTTGGGTATCATGATTTCCAAGCAAATTATCGAAAACCATAACGGCTGCGTCCATTTTTGGAGCGATGAAAAGGGGACTATTATTGAAATAATTATTCCTATTAAAATGGATAAATAGAAAAATAATTTTACGGGAGGATTTCCAATGGCCGATGTTCCAAATACAACAAAGATACTGGCACTTAAAAAAATCCTGTTAGAAGAGACAGACGAAGAACACAAATTATCAATGGCGGATTTAATCGATAAACTGCAGCTTGCTATAGACGCCAATGATCCAATTGATAAAAAAAGAATAAAACGCTATATCGAATCCTTAAATGAGAGCGGTTTTGAAATTCTCCATGAAGGGGGAAAGTACGGAAAAATTGTTTATAGTCATCAATCCAGACTTTTCGAAACATATGAGCTTAGAATGCTGGTTGATGCGATTCTTTCGGCCAGTTTTGTAACAGAAGAGCAGGCTAAAAACATGATTAACAAACTAAACCAGCTTACAAGTAAGCATATCGCCAAAACATTGCCAAGCCCGATCAAGTACAACAAATCCATGAATCATATTTATCATTTAACAAAAGTGTATATTGATAAAATCCATCAAGCCATTGATGAAAAAAGAGTGATTACATTTAAATATGGAAAATTCAATATGGACCGCACTTTTGAGCTAAATCGAAATGGGCAGGAGTATATTTACCACCCATATGGCCTCATATGGGATAAAGGCTTCTATTACATGATTGGCCAAAAGGATAATAAGGAAGGATTAAGTAATTATCGTGTCGATAAAATGAGAGATGTTGAAGTAAATGATCAGCGCTTCAAAAGTAAGGACTATAATATCGACGAATACTTGCATTTCAATTTTCATATGTTCTCCGGACAAGGGGAATGGGTAGTGATTGAGTTTAGAGATAAAGGCCTTATCAACCCAATAATCGATAAATTCGGGTTGGAAGCGGATATTAAGAAGGTTGACGATGATACCTTTATTCTAAAAACCAAAGCCATTGTTGGCGAAGGCTTTTACAATTGGCTCCGCGGCTGGGGCAGCAAAGCAAAAATCCTATCTCCACCGACATTAGTTCAGCAGATGAAAGATGAAGTTGAGAAAATGAATAAATTATATTCGTAAGGGTGCGCCGTTTTTGGTGCATCCTTTTTTATATAATTCAGTTTTTAGGCAATTTGATAACAAAATACGAGGGGATTTACAGTGAAAAAGTATTTAAAAATTGCAAGTATGATCCTTGTTGTGTTTGTCTTAATCTTTATTGGAGCAGGAATTGGTTCAAGCGGAGCAGAGACAACGGTTCATGATAAGAAAATGGATATCACTGCTTTGGATAAAGAAATTAGCCGGATAAAGAAGGAAACCTCATCCTTAAAAAAGGATAGGGATGAAGCGAAGGCCATCATCGATAAAAAGGATTCAGCACAAAAGGAACTGGTAGATTCAGAAGCGAAGCTGAAGTAGGTTAGCTGAAAATGAATCCTGCTAACCTATTAAAACGTTTGAGAGCTTGACTATTGTAGTTGTTCATAATATGGGTACGGTACTGGAGTTCATGGACAAGTAGTGGTAGGATATCTTTGACAGCAGACAAAATAGAAATTACCAATAATGCAGGAGGAAAAAAATATGGCTATTATTGATATTACCGTGATTCCAGTTGGGACCGGGTCACCAAGTGTTAGTGAGTATGTAGCTGAAATTCAAAGAGTTCTTCATCAGTACGAGGGAAGAGTAAAGTATCAATTAACCCCGATGAGTACTTTAATAGAAGGAGATATAAAATTATTACTTGAAGTCGTTCAAGAAATTCATGAAGTTCCATTTCAGAAAGGCTTGCAAAGAGTATGTACCAATATCCGAATTGATGATCGCCGGGACAAAGAAAATACAATGGAACGGAAGCTTCAATCAGTACAAGCAAAATTATAAGCAAAAAGGGAGAAGAGGTTATTCTTTTTTAAAGAATGCCTCTTTTTTTGTTTTTATGGTCGAAAACACGTGATATTATGTATGAGAGGAATTTAATATATAAAATTATTAATCTATTTTGGAGGCATGTATTCAATGTTGCATATACGAAACGTAAAAACAGAAGATTTACCTGAAATTAATATCATTGAACAACTGTGCTTTCCAAAAGAAGAGGCTGCCACAAAAGAAGCGTTTCAAAAGCGTATTCATATCATTCCGGATAGTTTCTTTGTTGCTGAAAAAGATGGTTTTATTGTAGGTTTTGTCAATGGTCCCGTCATCGAAACACCATTCATTACTGATGACTTATTCAGTGAAATTAAGGCAAATCCACCGTCTGGCGGTCATCAAACTGTTTTAGGAATTGCAGTAACTCCGCATTTTCAAACACGCGGTGTGGCAGCAGCTTTACTTGCGAAAATTGAAGAAGAAGCACGAACAAACAAACGTAAAACAATTACACTCACCTGTAAAGAAGACCTAATTGGCTTCTATGAAAAATATGGATATATCAACATGGGTGTATCTAGATCGGAACATGGTGGTGTAATCTGGTATAATATGGTTAAAAAATTAGAGTAAGCCAAAAAAAGCTGTTATGACAGCTTTTTTTATTTTAGGGAACAGTCTCTAAAGTGAGACTGTCAGCAACAAAATGGTTGAGCCAGGACCCTTGTTATTCAATAGTTATTTGCAAAAGTGCCAGGCTTTTTTAAATACGTATAAACCAAAGAAAAGAAAAGCAAGGAACCCAATTAACCCAATTAGGATGTTTAATATATTTCCAAGTACTCCCCCTAGACCGATTAGTCCACATAAGTGAGTAATGTACCCCAATAATGCAAACAGCAGCCATACCACACCTGTTAAAAATCCAAGGAAAACTCCAAAAATATTGCAGTGACAATGACCATTACAATGACAATGATGACCCATGAAATTCACCCCCTGTCAATGGTTGTTCAACATTAGGATATGCATAGACTTGAAAGCTTGTTTATAAAAAACATGAAAAGAGGCTTAGGTCAATGGCACTTATAGAATAAACGAAAAACGCTAAACTCTATCTTTAATTTAGTTTAGCGTTTTTATTTTGAATTTCGTGCCAGGCTCCACCCAGATTTCATTATATGAGTTTCAGGAGTGGAAGGTAAAAAAGCAGAATAAATTAGAAAACCCTCTACCTAAGTTAGAGGGCTTTCTAATTACTTTTCAATAACCTCAACAGACGAAATGTGCGTTGGGTTTATGACGATTTTTTCTTCACCATCCAAGTATACAAGCGTATTATTCAAAATTCTTGATCCATTTGGGGAATCAGTATAAAAAGAAGCGGTAAAGTCATTTAATGAAAAATCCTTCTCGTTAATTACATATTCTTTTCCACTATCCATCACTACTTTTATTTTCAACTCTCCCCACTCCTCACAAAACGTTGTTACTTTTCAGAATTCTACAACAATAAGCGAATATCCTCTTTGAAATTGAATAATTTTTGTGTTTTCATTAATTTAAAAAAATGGCAGAGTTAAAGGGGTGTCGCTTAGGCCTTCATTCATGTAAAATAGAAAAATGGACAAGATTAAATAATGATAAATATCGAAGCATGGAGGATTTAAGGTGTCTTATCAACTTAAACAGAGTTTTAAAATGTTTTCATTGAATTCAAATCGTGAATTGGCGAGCGAGATGGCGCAACTTTTGGGTTGTGAGCTGGGGAAATGCTCCGTAAAACGATTTGCTGATGGAGAAATCCAAATAAGCATCGAGGAAAGTGTGCGAGGAAGTGACGTGTTTCTTGTGCAATCCACTTCCGAGCCTAATAATGAGCATATTATGGAGCTTCTTATCATGATTGATGCCTTGAAAAGAGCTTCGACCCGAACCATTAACGTTGTTATGCCTTACTATAGTTATGCACGTCAGGACCGAAAAGCGAGATCGCGTGAGCCGATTACCGCGAAATTAATTGCCAATCTTTTAGAAACTGCTGGAGCGAAGAGGGTCATTACCTTAGACTTTCATGCTGTGCAAACTCAAGGCTTTTTTGATATCCCGGTTGAACATCTAACAGGTATTCCAATCCTTACCGAGTATATTGAGAAAAAAGAATTAGATGATATCGTCATTGTAGCCCCGCATAATGGCGGTGTAGTAAGAGCGAGAAAAATGGCAACGCTATTAAATGTTCCGCTTGCCTTAATTGATCGGAGACGGCCAGAACATAATGTGTCCGAAATCATGAACATTATTGGAAATATCGACGGGAAAAATGCGATTATTATTGATGATTTAATTGATACTGCCGGAACCATTACCTCAGGTGCTAAAGCTTTAATGGAAAAGGGGGCAAAAGCGGTCTATGCTTGCTGCACTCATCCTGTATTCTCCGGGCCGGCTATTGAGAGAATAGAAAATTCACCTATTAAAGAATTAGTGGTAACAAATACGATTGCGCTCCCAGAGGAAAAAAGAATTAGTAAAATTACTGCTTTATCCGTTGCACCATTGCTGGTAGAAGCGATTGACCGTGTTCACAATGAAAAAGCAGTAACCCCTTTATTTGAATAAGTTTTATCAGAAGCATTCTGTTTTTAGAGCGGTCCCATTTAGGTGACCGCTCTATTTTTCTTTAAAAATTTATCCATTCCTTGTCAGCAAATAAAATCGTAACTTGATTTTTTGTTGTTGAATATAATGGAGGTAAACAGATTCTTATTGGCAGAATGAGGTGATGAAATCATGTTTTCTGTTACTGGAATGCGGGATTTCACGTTGTTTTCCATGCCCCATATTGTTACGTTATTCATCTTCTTTACTGCATTTTTTGCTTTCGTGTATTACAGAAAAATGCTTAAGCCTTACCAAGCCATGATAAAATGGACAGTATTTGCGATGTTACTATTTGGTGAGTTATCCATTCAATTGTATTTAATTTTAATTCATGAATATGAGCTTAGCGACCTTCCATTGCATATATGTTCCCTAAGTACCTTTCTCGCGCTGTACCTATATTTCAAAAGAAGCCAAAGGGCATTTAATTTGTTATTTTTTATCGGGTTGCTTCCACCGATATTAAGTATGATTTCACCAGATATTGCCCACCAATTTCCCCATTTCCGGTTTATAAGATATTTTCTTCGTCATTCAGCCATTCCTTTAGCCGTCCTGTATTTTATCCTATTTGAAGGTTACAGAGTTCCTAGAAAAGCCATTTTATCAAGCTTTTTAACCATCAACCTCATTGCCGTACCAATATTTTTCTTGAACCAATTGCTTGGCACGAACTTTTTTTTCATAGCGAATCCATCGGAAACCGAAACAATCCTGACCTATTTCGGCACCGGGATCATGTATTATGTTAATCTAGAAATTGTTGCATTTTTGGTATGTATTATCACTTATATTCCTATGGACATTTTGCTAAAAAAGGAAAACAAGAATTTAAGAGTCGAAGATAAAATGAACTAAATGAAAATATCCCTTCACAGTCTTTAGAATCAATAAAGATTCTTCGGCACGAAGGGATATCTTTTTTGTGAATGGTGTCAGGCACCGTTCGTGGACAAATTGCTTTGAATGTCCTTGTGGGGTGTACATTATTTGTTTGCGGTTACAGGGATTGGTTAGTATAATAGATTCATGCAACTTGTGGTCTAACTCCAGTATGAATTTAATGATATTCAGAGAGGTGGAAAATGAATTGGAAACAACGAATAATGCAAAAGTAACGGTAAAGGCAACAATACAGGCGCCGGTAGATAAAGTATGGGAATTTTGGACAGAGCCTGTACATATTACAAAATGGAATCAAGCTTCTGAGGATTGGCATACGACACGTGCTGAAAATGATTTAAGGGCTGGCGGGAAATTTTCTTCCAGAATGGAAGCAAAAGATGGCAGTTTTGGATTTGATTTCGGCGGCACTTATGATGAAGTCAAATTAAATGAGAGTATTGCCTATACTCTTGGCGATGGAAGAAAAGTAAATATTACCTTCAAAAGTCAGGACAACGAAACCGAAATCATTGAAACCTTTGATGCCGAAACAATGAATCCAATTGAAATGCAGCAGCAGGGCTGGCAGGCAATCTTAGATAATTTTAAAAAATATGCAGAACAAACAACCATGTAAATTACAAAAGCATTTATTTTCCATAAAGCGACGCACAAACAAAAGAGCTTGGTCATCCAAGCTCTTTTATATATGATTTCTTTGGTATAGTATATTTTGGTGAGTTTATTTTTTCTATACATAAAAAAGGAAAGGACCTTAACCATGAAATTGAAAGAAATTGATTTTTGGATCACTAAACTTGGCCTCGAACCGCATCCTGAAGGCGGTTTTTACAAACGTACTTATGAATCTGGCGAAAAGGTTTCTGATCAGGAGTTAACAGTTCATTACGAGGGGCAGCGAAAGCTTTATACAAGCATTTATTTTCTTCTTACGTCTGAAAATGTTTCTCATTTACACCGATTGAAATCTGATGAATTATGGTATTTTCATGCCGGGAGTTCGCTGACCATCCACGTCATTCACGAAAACGGCGAATATGAAGAAATGAAATTAGGGATGAATTTGGAGGAGGGAGAGGTTCTCCAAGCTTTGGTTCCAAAGAATTCAATCTTTGGCTCGTCTGTCATGGAGGATAATGCATACTCCCTGGTTGGTTGTATGGTTTCGCCTGGCTTTGATTTTCAGGATTTTGAACTGTTTACGCAAAAGGAACTGTTGACACAATATCCGCAGCATCGGGAAATCATTTTGAAGCTAGCTTACAAGGAGATTCCTGAATGAATTTTTTTATCTAAATCCAGTTAAGTGTCCTTCGTAAAAACTACGATGGACACTTTTTACATGAAAAGGAAATTGTTCAATTCAAGAACCAACTTCACATATCACCTAAAAAATGACAACTTTCTGCTAAAATATAACTTTACCGCGTTAAATCGAGTCAGTTAAACGACAAAATTCTTCGAACCCACCTCTTCCTTTTTCTATTAAATTATTTTTTTCAACAAACAAAATGGTTAAACAACACGACCAACAAACAAACTTTTCATTTGTATCCTACTAGTATAGGAAGAGTAGTAAATTATTCAGTAATAAAGGGGGAAACAGTGTTTTTTACGATAAATTCGAAAAAAAGGGGAGCTAGGTTTATGAAAAGAATGTTCACTTGTTTTATGATTACTTTTACCCTCATTCTTTCCACTATCCCAGTAGCAAGTGCAGCAGTAAATCAAAAAACGATTTTACTAACGGTTGTGATGACCGGCAACCAGGTTCCGGTTGATTTTGCTACATACGTACAAAAAAATGGCGGGAAGGTTACCAAGCAGCTTTCTCAGATCGGCACTGTTCAAGTCCAAGGGACAGCATCTTTGATTCCGATTTTGCAAAAATATACAGGAGTGAAGTCGGTGGGACCCACCATAAAAATGAATCTTTCCGATACGAAGACCGTTATCGCTAATGAAGCGAACGCTGCTTCCACAAACAGCATTACAAAACAGCACCTGGATTTCTTCAACAAGTTTCAAAAAATCTTACCTTATGATACTAGAAACATCTTTTCCATTACCCACCCAGATCCTACTAAACCGCCGGAGCATGAACCAGGTCCTGCTGAGCCAGATTTATATAATTCCTTCCAATGGGATATTAAGAGGGTAACCCATAATGGAGCTAGCTTTAGTGTTTCAAAAGGCAATCATGATGTCGTGGTTGGAATCATCGATTCGGGGGTTGATACACAGCACCCTGATTTACAGGCTAATTTTCTGGGAGGTAAAAACTTTGTTCCAGCTTTTGATAACGGAATAGGACAAGATGACCCTAATGAAACCGGGGATCCAAATGATTTTGAAGATCGTCTTGGCCATGGAACACATGTTGCTGGAACAATCGCTGGTAATGGGAGAATACTTGGTGTCGCACCTGAGACAGGTTACAAAGTTTACCGAGTTTTTGGTGCAAATGGCAGTGCCAGCACTTCTACAGTGGCAAATGCGATTATTTCAGCCACAAACGATGGAGTCGATGTCATTTCTATGAGTTTAGGTGGTTATTCAGTATTTGGGCAAATTTTTTATACGGACCCAGTAACGGGTCAGAAATATAACCTAGGAAACGAAGTAGCCGATTTCCAAATTTATAAAAGAGCCGTAAAATATGCGGTGGATCACGGTGTAACAGTAGTTGCTGCAGCAGGAAATGAACATTTGAATGCGACAAATAAAGCTGAAGTAACCAAGTATTTAAATCACGAATTTGCAATGGATGGCTATCAATTTGTGGGTGCCGGTTTTGAAGCCCCAGGAAGCCTTCCGGGAGTGATTACCGTTTCAGCAACGGGCCCAGAAGATATGATTGCATCATATTCAAATTATGGAGCCGGGTTTGTTGACGTTACTGCACCGGGAGGAGACTTTCAGCGTGAGGGTCATGGGGATTGGTACGAGGATATGAACTTCAGTTCCTATAAGGGGCAAGGGTATGCCTATATGGCAGGTACTTCCATGGCAACTCCTAAGGTTTCAGCTGTTGCAGCCCTTTTCATTGCCCAAAACGGTAAAGTGGGACCAAAAAAGATAGCCCAATTGATTACAGCTTCAGCTCAAGATATTGGCAAACAAAGTATCGATGAACTTTATGGAAGCGGGATGGTCCAAGCGCCTTTTACACCAGAGAATTTACCAATTGAAGTGGATTGGAACAAACAATTCGGCGGGATTCATCCAGAAAGTGGAATGGACGCTCACCAAACAAAAGACGGGGGATATATTTCAGTAGGGAATTCAGAAACGTATAACCATCTCCGCGGTGATTCAGATATCTTTGTTGTTAAAACGGGACCTGATGGACGCACAGAATGGCGCAAGAATTTAGGCAGCGATAGATGGGAGCTTGGACATAGTATCATGGAGACCAAGGATGGCGGCTATATGGTTCTAGGTGATTCGGGAAAGAATGAAGTGGATCAAAAGCTAGATATCTATATCAGTAAACTTTCAGCAGATGGGACTGTCGAGTGGGAGAAAACATATGGCAAACAAGGAGTTTATGAAAGCGGAGGTTCTGTGGTAGAAACTGCAGATGGCGGGTACCTAATCTCGGCAAATAAAGTAGTAGAAGGAAGTAAGAATGAGATTTACTTGCTCAAAATCGATATTAAAGGAAACCTATTATGGGATAAATTTTATTCAAAGCAGGAAACTGACCTTTTCTCAAAAATAATCAAGGCTACCTCAGATGGCGGCTTTATCATTGCTGGCACACAAATTGCTGGAGCTTCAGACCAATCTTATGATTTTTATTTGTTAAAAATAAAAGCAAACGGAGAGGTTCTGTGGGAAAAGTCTTATGGAAATGGCAGCAATATTCGCGACCGGTTCGAAAATATTCTCGAAACGGCTAGTGGTGATTTTATCGCATTAGGAACAAATGAGTCATTTGAATATCTCAACCCTTCAGATGCTTTCCCAACCATAAAGGATGACATTTATTATTCATTGATTGGGAAAGATGGAACGATTAAATGGGAAAAAACAATTAAAGAAGATGGTGTCAGTCAGGCACTAAAATCACTCGTCAAAACTCCTGATGGAAATTATCTTGCTGTAGGATTCACCAATTCCCAGTTGCCCAATCTCCAAGTAGTCAAATTTTCATCCACTGGTGAGATTCTGTTGAGAAAAACATACGGAGGCAATAAAAATGAAACAGGTTTCTCTATAGATAACACGAGAGACGGCGGATTTATAGTCATTGGTTTCACAGGGACGAATGCTGCTGGCGGAACAAGTGATTACGATATGTACCTGTTAAAATTTAATAGGTTACTTGAAAAATAATATTTTAACAAAAATTAGAGTAGGCCTAGCCATGCCTACTCTAACTTTTGACTATCGATGAAAAAAACATATTCAAGAGTTCAGGGTGCTTTATGGAAATAAGGCCAAGTACTACGACTAATAAGCCGATAGTCCAAAAAATCAACGCCACTGTTCGATAACTAGCAAGAAGAAAATCAGAAAAAATATCAGTTAAGGTCTCTAATAAAGCTACCCAGAATGGTTTTCCTGTATCTTCATCCATTCCCCAAAAAATCCATCCCAACAGCAGGAAGAAAAACCCAAAAGCAATGAGTATGAGTGCTCCTGTCACAGTTATCACCCACCTTTATTCTATTTTATTTTTCGACAGCTTGTTAGTTGAATAAGAAAAAGGCGAAAAGTAAAGGAGATGTGTATAAATATAAAAAGCCCCATAGCAATGCTGCCGATGGGGCTAGTTCATTTATTCTAATTGTTTTCCTTTTGAAATTGAATCATAAACTCACTGAAAGCCTTGCAAGCTTCAAAAGGTACGGCATTGTAAGTTGACACGCGGCATCCCCCAACGGAGCGATGGCCGTTTACTCCGACAAATCCTTCAAGTTTTGCCTGAGCTAAGAAACGCTTTTCTAATTCTTCGGTTTTTAAATTAAAGGTTATGTTCATGAGAGAACGGCTGTCCTTTTCAGCATGGCCGATGTAAAAACCATTACTTGAATCGATTGCATCATAAATCAGGTTCGCTTTTTTATCATTCAGTTCAGAAATGGCCTTTAATCCGCCTAACTCACGGGCCCAATTTAGAACTTCTCCAAGCATGTAAATGCCAAAGGTTGGAGGTGTGTTATATAAGGAATTATTCTTTGCATGTGTGCCATACTTTAACATCGTTGGGATGTTTGTGTTTGCTTGAGCAAGCAAATCCTTGCGTATAATCACGACAGTCACACCAGATGGGCCGAGGTTCTTTTGTGCACCAGCGTAAATAAGGGCAAACTTGCTGACATCAATCGGCTTTGAAAGAATATCACTCGACATGTCGGCGATTAATGGAACCTCACCTGTGTTTGGATATTCCTTCCATTGTGTGCCGTAAATGGTATTGTTTGATGTAATGTGCAAATAGGCATCTTCATTTTTGAACTGCAATTCCTCAACCTTTGGAATGCTTCGGTACTTGCCTTCTTTTGTAGAGGCTGAATGGTAAACCTCCCCAAATAATTTGGCCTCTGTGAATGCCTTCTCAGACCAAGATCCAGTCATGACATAGGCGGCTTGTTTCCCAGGTTGTAAAAAATTCATCGGAATCATGGAAAATTGGAGGCTTGCTCCGCCCTGAAGGAAAAGCACTTCATAATTATCTGGAATCGACAATAACTCTCGTAAACTGTCAATTGCCTGATTATGTACCTCCTCATAAGGCTTGCTGCGGTGGCTCAATTCCATTACAGACATTCCAGTACCACGAAAATCAATTAATTCCTGTTGAGCTTTTTCTAAAACGGTAATCGGCAGTGCGGATGGACCAGCATTAAAATTATAGGTTCGATTAACTTGTACTTTCATTTGTCTCACTCCAATTTTTAATTTACTTGAATATAACATGTTTTTCGAATGTTATGTTTTTTAAAGTGAAGATTTTTGAAAAAAATTTTGATTTTTTTATTTGGTTTGGTCAAATCCCGAACTTCTTGCAGAAAATACCAATTGTTCACAATGTTGAAGCCATATCTTAAAATGAATTAAAATATTTTTATGCACTAGATAAATTTTGAGGTACCGTTCGAAAAATGATTTTAGGGAGAGTCATGTAATGGGTGATTTTAATCTTTTATTTCGGAAAAGAATCGGTTGGCCTGATAGGGAAGTCATAACTTTTGAAAAATTGGATCATGTCTTGGAAAAGACTGCGAAATCAATCCCGTTTGAAAATTTGTGTATCATCGAGAATAGGACAACTGATATTTCAAAAGAGAACTTAATTAGTAAAATAATCAAAAAAAACGAAGGCGGGCTTTGCTATGACCTAAATTCCATCCTTTACTTATTTTTAGTGGAAAATGGCTTTGATGCAGCCTTAGTTCGCGGAGTGGTCTATGACCATGCTGGTCAGCGATGGAATACGTTTGGAAGGACACACGTCGCTATTATCATTAACCACCAAGGAAAAAAATATCTCATTGATTCTGGTTTTGGAGGGAATTTACCTTTAAAAGCTGTTCCGTTTACAGGAGAGGTTATCGAATCCAGAAATGGAGAATTTAGAGTAAAGAGAGTAGATATTGAGCATGGTGATTATGTTTTATTTATGAAATTAAAGTATAAAGACAAGGATTGGAAAGTGGGATATGTATTTGATTCTACCGATCTAATAAAAGATGTATTTAAATTAAATGAAGTACAAAAAATCATTATAGAGCACCCAGAATCCCCTTTTAACAAAAAACCATTAATTACAAGGATAACGGATAGAGGGAATATGATTCTAACGGATACTTCTTTTACAGAATGGGATAATGGAAAAGTTACTAAACAGGAAATCGATACTAAAAGATTTAAAGAAATGGTTAAGGACCATTTTGGGATTCAATCTTATTAAAGCCAGCGAGTATGAACTCGCTGGCTTTTTTAATACAATAGATTTACCTTTTTTTATTTTTGACTTCTTTTGCAGCGGGTTGATTTTTAACCACAACTTTTTCAAATTCTACGTATACATGAATGACTCTTTCATCAATTTGCTTAATATCAACAACTTTTCCTTTTTTTCCTTTTATTTTTATGGGCTCATCGACCGAAGGAATTGTTGATCGCAGCTGACTTAAAAGGATAGATTTATTTTCTAAAAAATGAATAACAACCACCTTTGAACGCTCCTTTATTATTCGGATTTTTTATAGGAAATTAACTTCTCCTAATAAATATTGAATAAGAAGGAGATTTAGACCAACCTGGTAAAAGTTCAAAAGTGTTTTTTTATCTTGCAAGAGTTGAATCTAAATAATCTGAAAACTATTTTGACTTTACCTTGATTTATTATATAAAAGATGAGTTCTTAATTTATTCCAACCTTACTGCTTCTTCTTTCTAACAAAATCGTATCCCGCCAATTACCATCCAATTTACCGATACGCTCGCGTCTACCCACTTCCCGAAAGCCATATTTTATATGTAATTGGAGACTTGTAGCATTTTCAGGGAAAATACTAGATTGAAGCATCCAAAATCCTCTTTCTTCACTTATATCAATTAAAGCCTGTAACAGCTTACTGCCTATGCCTTTCCCGCTGCTGGTTTGACTAACATAGATGCTTACTTCGGCAACACCCGAATAAACTACTCGACTAGATACAGGACTTAGAGCAGCCCATCCTAAAATAGTACCTTCTAAGCGGGCAACAATACGACAATTCGATATATGTCCGTTGTCCCATTCTTCCCAAGAAGGAGCCTCTTTTTGGAAGGTGGCATTGCCGGTTGCGATTCCTTCAAGATAAATTGCCTTGACTTGCTCCCAATCTTCTTTTTGCATTTTATCAATATAAATAGAATTTTTCATATAAACACCAACTTAATCTAAATTTCTTTAATAAATACCTTACTGATTATATCTAAGTATAGGATTGATCAACATAATCTTTGCAATAAAAATAAGATGGAGTATTATGAAAATACTAATAATAGGAGATTTCAAAATGAATTCAAAAACAAAATGGAATTCGAAGCATAAAGAACGCTTAGAGCAGTTGAAGGAACCTGCTGCGAATCCAAGATTAATGAACCTTTCTACATATCTTTCAGGAGGCACTGCACTTGATTTGGCTTGTGGTTTGGGGGGAAACAGTTTCTTCCTTGCTCGAATGAATTATTGCGTTGAGGCATTTGATATTTCGGATGTCGCTATCAACTTTATTCAAGATTATTCAGTAAAAAATAATCTTAACTTGCACCCTCAGGTGGCCGATCTAACGAGTTTAGATATAATAAATTGGCCTAACAGCCCTTATGATTTAATAGTTATTTCTTATTACCTAGATCGCTCATTATTCCCCATTGTTAAGAACCTCATAAGAGATGATGGTTATTTTTTTATGGAAACCTTTTATCAGTCTCCTCTGGATGAAAATCAGGGAGTATCCAATCAATATAAGCTTAATTCAAAAGAATTGTTAGCTCAATTTGGCAATTGGAAGGTAGTCTTTTTTGAAGAAAATGAAAAAGAGGGACGGCAGACAATATTTTGTAAAAATGTTAATTACAATCTTTCTTAAGAAGCTCTATAGAGGATACGGCCTGCAAAAAATCACTGTGCCGAGTCCATAAGAAGGGCTATAGAGGACACTGCTTGCCAAAAATCTAGCAACCAAGTCCGTAAGAAGGGTTATAGCGGATATGGCCAGCCATAATTCTCGATTCCGAGTCCGCAAGAAGCGCTATAGAGGACACCGCTGCTCTAAAATCCGGCTACCGAGTCCATAGGTATTGAAGTTTACAATATGTATTAAAAATAATCACTAAGCCATCGAATGATTGCTATTTTTAATTTATAATACATGATAGTATCGAATATAAATCCGTTGAATCATCTGTGTGGGGGAACAGTTTATGGTGAGTGTTAAAAAAGTAATAATCGATGGTGAAAGTATTCATGTATTTAAAAGCGCCATTTATCTTTTTGAATCAAGCACAGGAATCACTTTAGAATTAGATCTGATTGTCAGTGAGGTTACTGTGAAGAAATATAAAAAGATGGAGAACATTATTATTGAAATAGAGTTAGAGGATGGAAGAATCATAAATTCCATTATGCATGTAAAAGTCTTTTCTGGAGGTCTACCGCAGCTTAATTTATTTTGTGAGCTCGATGACATACAAGAGTATGAAGATTTCGATAAAGTGAACGAAAATGATGCCTGGTTTCCAAATATCGAAGAAGGAATCACTTTAGAAGAAATCAGGAAAGTTGAAATGCCGATTGAAGAAGTTAGTTTAAAATTAAAACTCCCAATCGACCAGGTGGAATGGTTGAAAAGTCAAAAAAAGGGACCTTTAAATGAAATGATAAAAGAATGGATTGAGGAGTTTAGAAAAGTAAACAAAAGCTGAGCCCAAAAGGGGCTTCAGCTTTTGTTTAATAGAATTATAAATATGGACTTTCGTGCTTTGCTTTGAGCCTCATCCAGCGTCGTTCGACCTCATCATCAAACATTTGCAGCATGTCTTTGCTGTCCTCAGTTAACATATGCTTCGTTTTCCCCATCAATTTCAACCATTCGGAGACATCTAACCGTTTATTTTTAACCTCAGGGTCATAAGTGATGGTTGTAATACCTCTTTCCACTTCATAAAGAGGGAAGAAACAGGAATTTACCGCAGCTTCAACGATTGTCTGGCCTAATTCGTCCTTTGATTTCCAATTCAATGGGCAGGTTATTAAAATTTTGCCGTAAACCAAGCCTTCATTCTGGGCATACCACTGGGCTTTGGCAGCTTTCTTTAACAGGTCACGGTCAAAAGCTTCAGTTCCTGTAAATACATAAGGAATATGAGTGGCGGCCATAATTTGAGCGGTATCTTTATGATGGAACGGCTTGCCTTTTTGGAATGTGCCCACACTTGAGGTACTTGTCATATGACCCATTGGAGTCGAGTAGGATAGCTGGCTGCCTGTGTTCATGTAACCTTCATTATCATATTCAAGGATGATCATTTTATGGTTTCTTAGGGCTGTACCAATGGCAGGACCCATACCAATATCCATTCCACCATCACCAGTAACCATGACAAAGGTAAAATCATCACTCAGGCCTAGTTCAGCAAATTCACCGCGCCTTTTTCGTTCATGAAACATTTCCACAAGACCAGAAAGAGTAGCAGAACCATTTTGGAATAAATTATGGATGTAAGTCGCTTTATGCGAACTATAAGGAAAACCAGTAGTTACGACCATGGCACATCCGGTATGGAATAAGGCTACAATATCTCCTTCAATTCCTTTGAAGAACAGCTCTAGCCCAGAGAAAATTCCGCAGCCAGGACACGCTCCATGTCCAGAAGCCAATCGTTTTGGTTTTTTTGTTAAGCTACGCATCGGAGGAATTTTCACTTTTAGCCCCCCGGTAGTTTCATCAGGAGTAACGGTAATTAAACCAGTATTCAAATCTTCTTTTTTCATAGGATTTAATACTCTTTTCGGTGCAAATTCAGGGGCTCCTGGGTTGTGTCCAAAATAGTCAAAAGTCTTTTCCACGTGTCTTGAATTAGCTGCATCCAGAGCTAACTGGAAAAACTGTTCGGCGTCATCAGAATAAAAATCTTTGCCGCCTAATCCGTAGATTCGGTTTATGACCTTTGTATGGGTATTTCCAACCGTTTGCAGAGCAGCTCTTAATTCCAGTGCCATATTACCTCCGTGTGCCCCGTAAGAGTCTGCACGGTCTCCTACTGTTACCGCTTTCACATTTTTCAATGCTTCTGCCAATTTCTTTTGCGGAAAAGGACGAATCATGTTAGGGGAGATTACCCCGGCTTTGATTCCTTGTAGACGAAGCTTGTCGGCCACATCCTTACAAACCTCTGCAGCTGAATTTAACATAAATACAGCTACTTCAGCATCCTCCATGCGGTATAAATCAAGGACTGGATATTCCCGCCCTGTTAATTGCGCATATTCTTTCGAAATTATTTCAAAAACACGTTCCGCATTGTACATGGCTTCAGATTGTTGAAAACAATTATTAATATAGTCCGGTTCATTCATATATGGACCAATGGTCACAGGATTATCCCGATCTAACGCATGAGGGAAATTCCTAGGAGGATCGCCGATAAATTTCTGAACATCCGCTCTATTTTTTACAACCTGTACCCGTCGTTTCTGATGGGAGGTGAAATATCCGTCGAATGAAACGATGACAGGTAGTCTGACTTCAGGATCTTCCGCTAGTTTAATGGCGATAATGTTCATATCATAGACAATTTGTGGATCTCGGGCCATCAAGATGGGCCAGCCGGTATTCAAAGCAAAATATAAATCAGAATGATCCCCGTGTATATTTAACGGTCCTGACACCGAGCGGTTGACTAAATTCAATACCATTGGGAAACGGGTTCCGGATTGCACAGGCAGCTGCTCTAACATATATAAAAATCCATTTGCACTTGTGGCGTTAAAAACTCGGCCGCCGCCAGTTGATGCTCCGTAACAGATACCGGCTGAACCGTGCTCTCCATCAGCTGGAATCAGCACGATATCATGTTCCCCTTTGGCTTTCATCCCATCAAGGAACTGGGCAACCTCAGTGGAAGGGGAGATTGGATAATATCCCATTACGTGATAGTTAATTTGGTGGGCTGCATAGGCGGCCATTTCATTTCCTGATTCAAAAACTACATTTTGTTCAACCGTTCCGGTAGGAACAGTTAGATTTTCTTGGTTAATTTCAATGGACATGAAAATCCCACCCTTTCCTTAATTTCGAATCGCCAAATCAAACAAATGCGGCACACGGTTCTTGTCAGCGTATCCGTCGTTGTATTCTCTTTCTCCTGTAAGCGCTTCAACAGGACAAGCGTGGACGCATTTCAAACAGCCCTTACAATATTGGTAGTCAATCCCTTGAAGGAACATTTGGGCGCGACCTCGTTTGTCTTCCTTCTCTTCCCAAACAAAGCAAAAGTCCGGGCAAGCAGTATCGCAGGCTGCACAATTGATGCATTTTTCTTCATGAAAATGGGGGAGCATTCCGGCGCGTGAAATGCTTAAATCCTTTAAAATACTGTTTCCTGGATTTGTAATCATCCCGCCAATGGCTTGAGTTTTATATCCTAGGAGCGGTTCAGGTCTTTTAAACGGCTTTGGTTCCATTCCTTCATCAAGCTTAAAGGCTTTAAATTCGACTTCATTGTATCCTCGGTTAAAGGTACGAATATTTGGCTCAACCAAATGAGGATATTTCTTTTCGAATGTTCGGCGAATGGTCTGTTTCATTGACACTGGATCTAAGAAATCTAGAATCCGATAAAGTGCTCCAAGCATGGCGGTGTTGGCTTTTGTTTGTTCTTCTAAAGCTATTCCTGTGGCATCAATAATGGCAATGGTTCCACCAGAAATTTTCATTTGCTTTTTTAATTCATCAGGGGATTTTTGAGAATTCACTAAGATGGTACTGTCGGGATAGATTCCGCTTGTGCAATCGATGGTTTTAAAAAGGGCATCATGGAAAATGCCGACAACATGGGGTCGTTCTATGGGAGTGGTGTCACGAATGTTGGTTTCAGGGTCACAAAAACGTATGTGCGCTTTGACAGGGGAGCCTTTTTTCTCAGATCCGTATGATGAAAAACCGACTCCATTCAGTCCGTTTCCAACAACGCCATCCTCGGATAGCATTTTTCCTGCCAAATTAGCTCCTAAGCCTCCAATGGATTCGAGGCGGATTTCAAAGAAGCCTAATTCATTGATTTTCGGCAATTTTGACAATTGTATTCCTCCCATCTGTGTAAACCGAATTAACAATAAGAATTTTATGAATTTTCAATAAATTTTACTTTTTTATTGTAACAGGTAATAAAAACAGTTACAACAGTTTTTTACTATGGGAAAATTACATGGTGTAATAATGGTGGTTTTATTGGGGTTATGAGTATTGTTTAATGGGTTCGTTGCAATTATATTTTTGATTTGATATAGTACAGATTTTGCTTGTTGTATAACAATTAATTTAATAATTTTTTTGGATAGAGGACTTTATTACTTTATGAACCTTATTTATTTCTAAAAAATAATGCTTTGGTAAATGATATGGTTGTTTTTATACTCTGTTGATTGGAGCGGAAAGAGAGCGCCTGGAGCGGAAATCAACAGACTAATTTAACAGAGCCCAAAATATAGAAGAGGAGAAGACCATGAAAAAACTGATATTCTCCTCTTTTAATGTAATATAATAGTAGGTAAATGTATTAAGAATTTCTAAGAAAGGCGGACAAGTGATGAATCAAAATGCTGATGAATCCAAAGCTTTAGAAAGTCATCCGGCATGGTTACAAATTTACATTGATTCTCCCGAAAAGCAAAGGCAACTATATAAACGGACTTTGATCATTGTTGTTATTTCGCAAATTTTTGGAGGAGCCGGACTTGCAGCGGGCATTACTGTGGGAGCGCTTTTGGCACAAGACATGCTGGGTTCGGATCGTTTTGCCGGTGTTCCGGCATTCTTGCTTACCTTAGGATCTGCTGGGGCGGCACTTATTGTAGGCAGGCTCTCCCAACGGTTTGGACGCCGAACGGGACTTGCGGCGGGATTCATGGCTGGCGGCTTGGGCGCAATTGGCGTAATCCTAGCAGCATTAACCCATAATGTCTTTCTGCTATTTTTTTCTCTACTAATCTATGGAGCAGGTAGTGCTTCGAACCTGCAAGCACGCTATGCAGGTTCCGACTTGGCCACCAGTACACAGCGAGCAACTGCCATCAGCATTGCATTGGTATCGACCACGTTTGGTGCTGTAGCAGGTCCTAATTTAGTGGGTGTCATGGGCAGTGTTGCTGTGTCAATCGGTGTTCCTGCTTTAGCCGGCCCTTTTATTTTAGGCGCTGCTGCTTTTCTTCTCGCTGGTTTTGTGCTTTCAGCTTTTCTTCGCCCAGATCCACTTGAAGTCGCGAAAGCCATAAGAGCTGTGAAAAGAATAGATGAGGAGCATTTTTTAGTTGAGAATACCAATAATGTAAAAATAAAAAATCGGGGTATTGTGGTAGGGGCTGCCATCATGATTTTAACCCAAATGGTAATGGTTGCGATCATGACCATGACACCTGTTCAAATGAAGCATCATGGACATGGCTTGAGTGAAGTGGGATTGGTAATAGGGATCCATATTGGCGCCATGTACCTGCCATCATTGGTAACTGGTATTCTGGTAGACAAGATTGGACGTACAGCTATGGCTATCGCTTCTGGAGCCACTCTCCTTGCGGCAGGTGTTCTAGCCGCGAGTGCACCAGCCGATTCCATGGTGCTCCTAGTCATTGCCCTCGCTTTACTTGGACTTGGCTGGAACTTTGGTTTAATAAGTGGGACCGCACTCATCGTGGATGCCACACATCCTACTACCCGTGCAAAAACCCAGGGGACGATAGATGTATTGATTGCTTTATCTGGGGCTTCAGGTGGAGCTCTTTCAGGAATTGTTGTAGCACAATCCAGTTATACTACACTATCTCTGGCCGGAGGATTCCTTTCACTGCTGCTTATCCCTGTCGTGATCTGGTCTAAACGTTCTAAAAATTAAATGCAAAGCTAAATCCTTTATATTTTTTGTTTGTGTTTGTTATTATGAAGACAAAAGGAGATGATTGGTAAATGGCGAAGCAAACCAGGATCGGGAAGACAGATTTATATGTTAATCCTATTGGACTCGGAACCAATGCTGTAGGAGGGCATAACTTATTTCCAAACCTCGATGAGGAAGCTGGAAGAGATTTAGTCCGTGCAGGTCTAGCAAATGGAATCAATTTCTTAGATACTGCTTTCATCTATGGAATAGGCCGCTCAGAAGAAATTATTGGTGAAGTAGTAAAGGAAAGAGGGAATCGCTCGGAGGTTGTCATCGCCTCAAAAGCGGCCCATAAATTTGTTGGAAAAGACATTGTGCTGGACAACTCCCCTGCCTTTTTAAAGCAATCCGTCGAAGACAGTTTAAAACTCCTGCAGACGGATTACATCGATTTATTTTATATTCATTTTCCCGATAATGATACCCCGAAGGATGAAGCGGTCGGGGCATTGAAGCAATTGAAGGATGAAGGAAAAATCAGAGCAATTGGTGTATCGAATTTTACGATGGAACAGTTAAAAGAAGCTAATAAAGATGGCTATGTAGATGTATTTCAAGGCGAGTATAATCTTTTAAGCCGTCAGGCAGAGAAGGAATTATTCCCATACATGACCGAACACAAGATTTCCTTTGTTCCATTCTACCCGCTAGCTTCAGGGTTATTGACCGGTAAATACGACATAGCTACCGAAATAAGTGAAAAGAATCAAAAGAGACCGAATTTTCAAGGAGAAAGGTATCAACAGAACCTGGAAAAAATAGAGAAGGTACGGAAAATTGCCCTGGCAAAAGGAGTAGAAGTCTCTCACATCGTTCTTGCTTGGTATTTAACGCGGGATGCGATTGATGTCATTATCCCAGGTGCCAAGCGGGCAGAACAAGTGCTTCACAATCTTAAAACGTTAGAGGTCCAGCTGACTGCAGAAGAAATTCAAGCGATTGATCGGATTTTTGCTTAATAATTTCATTCTTTTCCAAAAGTGGGGTCTGACCCCGCTTTTTTCTATTTCCCCTCATTTTGGCAATTTCCTCGGACTTTTTACGCATTTTTGAGTTTTGTAACAATAAATTAATATTTTGGTTGTATAATAAAAACTTGTTATCAATACAAGGAGGAATATTTAAATGGAATGGACTTTAGCCGGATTGTTTGTGATATCCGTTTTATTACTAATCTTTTCTATTTCAAAATCTACACATGCTGCAAAGGTAGAACATAATCAAATTGATTTGATTCATATATCTACGATGAAAGAAATTAATTCCTTACAGGAGTCCATTCGGAATCTTGAGCTTGACAATGTACTTTTGATGAAAGAAGCAGGGGTCCAACTCACTTCTGAGGAAAAAATTCTTAAGCGTGAAGTACTAGATTTATTTAAACGCAATTATTCGTTAGAAAGTATTGCCGATCTGAAACAAGTCTCAGTAAATAAAATTGAAAAGATCGTTGCCCCTTTTCAGGATTTAAAGGATGAAGGGAGAAAAGTTGCCAATGAGAATTAACTTATTAAGCAGCTTTGCAGCCGGAATTCTTATTACGACAGCAATTTGCGGCACTGTGTACTTTACTGATAACAGTAAAGTTGCGAAAGCTTCTGCCAAACCAGCTGCTAAACCAGCTGAAACGCAGACTTTATCTGAAAAAGAAATGAAAGAAAAGCTGGCAGCCGCAGGCTATGTTATTCAAACGAAAGCTGAATATGACAAGAGCGTGAAAGAGGCAAAGACAAGTGTACAAAAACAAACTCCCGCTGAAGACAACAAGTCTACTAAAACTGTCACGAAACTAATCGTGAATGTATCAGAGGGTATGACCAGCATTGATGTTGGAAATATGCTAGTTAAAGCAGGTATGGTTCAAAATGCGTTTGACTTCTCTAAAGTTATTGAGAAAAGAGAGCTAACGGACAAACTACGCCCAGGAGTTTTTGTGGTTGATAGTAATATGACTTTTGATCAAATTGTAGGAACTATTTTTAAGTAATATATAAAAGTGCGAAGTACAACGAAAGGAAATAGCGTTGTACTTCGCACTTTTTTATGTTGGCTAATATAATAAAACAAAATTGGACAAGACTGTAATAGGAAAAGGAAGGAGCAAATCACATGAATAACCCTTTTAATTACTCGGAAATTTCCTATAACGAGGTCATTTTCTATTTAGAATCCAAATGGGGGCGTCGGTTAAATGATCATGAACGACATGTATTAATCGAGGGATATAAATTTGGCAGAATGATCGAGGCTGAAAATGAAATCAAAATTCTGTTTGCGCAACAATAATTGAACACTAAGCCCTTTGAGGCATTTTTTTTGAACTTTCCAAAAATAATACCTATAATCATTATTATCACATAACAAAAAGGTGTGAACAGACGAATGAAAATTGTAGCGATTGTAGGTAGTTTGAGGAAAGGTTCATATAATAGGCAGCTAGCCAGCACGATTCAAGAGAGACATGCCCAAAAATTTGATTTGGAAATTCTTGATATTGGCCAGCTGCCGCATTTTGATCAGGATACAGAATTGAATCCATCTGAATCAGTTACTGTTTTTAAAAGAAAGGTAAAAGAAGCTGATGGAGTCATTATCATCACCCCTGAATACAACTGGTCAATTCCTGGCGTTTTGAAAAATGCACTTGACTGGTTGTCCCGTGTTGATAAAGTACTAATCGGAAAACCGGTCATGACGGCTGGTGCAGCAACAGGTTTAATGGGAACCCTTCGTGCACAGCTTCATTTGCGTCAAATCTTAACGGCTTTACAAGTAAAGCTTTTGCCGCCGGTGGGCAACGAAATTCTTATTAATCAAGCTTCTGCCAAATTTGATGAAGCAACAGGAATGTTAACAGATGAAGCTACACTTATCTTTATCGATGATGTAATTGACCGGTTTGTTGATTTAATATCAGAATAAAAATTAAGGTGTCTGACCCCAATGCTTTAATGGATTAATGCAATGGAGGTCAGGCACCTTTTTCAAAGGCAGGAGACACAATTTGCTTGAACTAACACCTGTTTTAGATTATAAAAGCGATAAACCGTTATACCTGCAATTATCTAATTATGTTAAACAGGAAATTTTATCAGGTAGAATCAAACCGAAAGAAAAATTGCCCTCAAAACGAAATTTATCCAATTATTTGGGGTTAAGCTTGAATACCATTCAATCTGCCTACGATCAGTTATGTGCGGAAGGGTATGTGGAAAGTAAACCACGGAAAGGGTTATTTGTAGCATCATTTGATGATGACATTTTTTTAAATCAAAAATATCCGCCTCAATTAGAAGTGAAAATGGTACCCTCAGAGACGAATGTTAAGATTGATTTCAATTCGGGCAGAGTCGATTTAGAGCACTTTCCATTTTCTGTATGGCGGAAATTAACTATGCAAGCTTTATTTGAGGATCAAAACGAGATATTTAATATCGGCGATCCTAAAGGCGAAAGGCTTCTAAGAGAACAAATTGCCCTACAACTTTTTGCGTCCAGAGGTGTTAGGTGCTCAGCTGATCAAATCATTATTGGTGCAGGGACACAGGTTCTCATTGGTCTATTATGTTTGTTAATTGGGAGAGAAAACACCTATGCACTCGAGAATCCTGGTTTCCATCGAACGAGAGTTGTCTTACAGGATTGTGGCGTCAGTACGATTCCTATATCGCTAGATGAGAGTGGGATCAATCTAGATGAATTAAAAAAAAGTAGTGCCACTGTTGCCTATGTGACACCATCACATCAATTCCCATTTGGAATGGTCTTACCGATATCGCGGAGAATGGAATTGTTAAAATGGGCAGAAGAGCAGTGCGGTTATATAATTGAAGATGATTATGACGGTGAATATCGATATTCAGGCAAGCCAATCCCTTCGTTGCAGGGGCTGGATCCAAATGGAAGAGTCGTCTATTTAGGTACATTTTCCAAGTCCTTAATTCCATCTATTCGTATAAGTTATATGGTTTTGCCAGCTGCGCTTCTTTCTAAATACGAAGAACGCTTTATTATTTATAAACAGACAGTCTCCCGGCTTCATCAGAATACCCTTTATCATTTTATGAAGGATGGACATTGGCAAAGGCATTTAAATAAAATGAGAACGCTTTACCGTAAAAAACAGGTTTCCTTAATGGCCGCTATAAAAAACTATTTAGGGGAGAAGGTTCAAATAATTGGGGAAAATGCCGGACTTCATATTGTTTTGGACGTAAAAAACAATATGGTTGAAAAAGAGTTAATTCGTTCAGCCTTAATCCATGGGGTAAAAGTATACCCATTGTCGATATACGATCATGAGCCGAATACTGCCGAAGGGTCCAGAGTTATTATGGGTTTTGGCGGTTTATCAGAGTTTGAAATTGATAAAGGGATAGGTTTGTTAAAAGATGCATGGGGGCTTTGACAGTCAAAGCACCCATGTAAAAAGGGGAAATTTTAATGTTTTAGTGTTTTTAATATTGCCGCTTCAATAAGTTCCCACCTGAAGAAGTTTTTTAGAAACAGGTTTTTCTTAACATCTTTCCCGATTGGATATCGGAGCTTAGGGGATTTTGACTGTGACGCAATTTGTGCAGCTAGTTTCGCGACCTCTAATGGATTTCCATGAGCTGTTTTGCCGCTTTCAATTTCATTTAGAAGGCTCTTCATGTAGGAAAAGTAGGGGGAATCCGCATTGATTTCCATCTGATCGACGCTAGACCAAATATTCGTCTGATATGATCCTGGCTCAATTAAGGAGACATCGATTCCAAATGGTTTTAGCTCTAGCCTTAAACTCTCGCTATATCCTTCAAGTGCGTGCTTGGAGGCTGTATAGGCGGACAATCCCGGAAATCCCATTCGGCCGCTAATGCTGCTCATATTGATAATTCTGCCTGTCCTTTTTGCTCTCATAAACGGAAGCACTGCATTGGTCACTGCAATGACACCGAAAAAGTTGGTTTCAAATTGCTGTCGAAATTCTTCAATAGAGAGCTCTTCGCTAAAGCCTCCGAGTGCAAATCCTGCATTGTTTACTAGAACATCTACAGAAGGAAAGCTTGATAGCAGGGTTTTAAACTGGTTAATCGAAACGGTTGAAGTAACGTCTAGTTGTTCAATATTAATGTATTCCGATACATTCTTTTCTTTTGCCAAGTCTAACAATGGTATTGCTTTCTTGACATCTCTCATAGTTGCAAGTACTGAAAAGCCCTCTAATGCCAGTTCAATTGCACATAATAAGCCAAAGCCGCTAGAGGACCCTGTAACGATTGCCGTCTTTCTACTCATGTATTTCTCCTTTTAAAAATATCTTTTCTTTTATTAAAACTTATCGCACATATGGTTGTATAGAAAAATTTGGCGAAAAAGGAAGAGGGTGTCCAATTTGGACACCCTCTTTCTGAAATCACAGATTAAATATTCTGTTGATTTCGAAGTGATTGTTCAGCATAAGCAACGAGACGTTTGGTCATTTCGCCGCCGACTGAACCGTTTGCTCGTGCGGTCGTATCAGCACCAAGCTGCACTCCAAACTCGTTGGCGATTTCTTCTTTCATTTGATCCAGAACATTATCTGCACCAGGAACCAATAGTTTGTTTCTAGCCATGATACATCACTCCCGACGAATTTTTTTGAGCAATTAAAAAATTGCTCGTATATAATTTAACCTAAATAAAAAACATAATTCCGTCATAAAATGAAACTGCAAAAAAATAGATTTATATAATGTAATGTACTTCCAACAGAACGAGGTGGAAGCGATGTATTTTTGGAAATCGATATCAAATGAAGTAAGAACAGTTCAATCAGACTTCAACAATCAGTCCAAAACAAAACAGCTAATTATTGGTGCCCTTTTTGCATGTATTGCAGCTATTTTTCAAGCGGCAGGCGGTTTATTGCCGGGAGTAGGGTATTTTATTAGCCCAATTGCGACTGCCCCAATCCTCTTTTGTTCCATGCTTTCGCTTCCGATCGGATTCGCATCTTTTGTCCTAACAAATTTATTGCTGCTAATTCTTCAGCCCAGCGAATTAATCGTGTTTCCGTTTACTACAGGCCTCCTTGGACTCGGAATCGGTGCAGGTTTTTACTTTTTTAAAAAGAGAGTGAACATTATTTTATCAGGAGCAGTTATGTTAACCCTTGGAATTTTGAGCCTACTTTATGTTTTCCATTTTCCTGTTCTCGGTCCAGCCTCCTCCGATTCCTTTTCAATTGTCATCACTGTCCTCATTTTTTTGTTTGCATTTATTTATAATTGGATATGGGTTAACATTGGGCTATTCATTTTGAAAAGATTAAAAAGGATTATCGTCTCGTAATAAAAGTAGTCTATATTTTGGAGCAAGTGTTAATTTTGAAGCGTTGCATCAATTAAGACAATGCCTTTGGGAGAATCGAGATTCTCTTTGAGAATATTTTCAAATTCAACTAGGTTATCTGTTCGAAAACCACGGATGCCAAAGCTCGCAGCTAATTGAACAAAATCTGGGTTTTGAAACGTTACGCCATAACTTGTTCCAAACTTTTTATTCATTTGCTGGACCTCAAGCTTTAACATCAAATCATTTAATACAATGATGATAAATGAAAGCCCAAGACGTTTAGCCGTCTCGATTTCAGCAAAATTCATAAGGGCGCCGCCATCGCCGGTTATGCCAATGACAGGGTCATTAGGACATGCTAGTTTAGCTCCGATGGAACCAGGAATGGCGATTCCCATCGATGCCAGGCCGTTAGAAATGATTAATCGGTTCGGCTTTTTAGGCTGATAGGTCTGAGCGATGGACACCTTATGGGCCCCAACATCCGAAATCAAAATCGTATCTTCCGCAGAGATTTTTTCAATACTTTGGAGTACATTTTCAATCGTAAAAGGCAGGGCGTTAGGATCGTTCGGCTTTTGGGTAATTTGATAGGCTTCTTTTATTTTTTTCTGGAGATTCCCAGATGGTTCCCAAGGTTTTGCAGGGATTTCCGTTTGATTAAAGAGTTGAAGTGTCTTTTTCAAATTACCAATCAGTTCAGCTTCTACAGGGTAAAATTCATTTATTTCTGCAGGCAACGTATCAATATGTAATATAGGTCGTTTCTGTTTATTCCAATCCTTTGGTAATTTTTCGACAAAGTCAAAGCCTATCACAATTAGTAAATCAGCTTCATCTAGCCCTGCTAAAACTTCATCGTTCTCATTAAAGCCAAATGTATAATAATTTAAAGGGTGGTTTTTTGGTAAAATGCCTTTTGCCATAAAGCTGGTCGTTACAGGTGTTTGAATGGTCGCAATTAAGGTCTGCAGCTCAGGGACAGCATTTTGCCTAATTACTCCATTTCCAATAATCAAAAATGGTTTCATGTGGTTCCCAATTAAATGAATGGCTCCCTTTATTGCTTCGGAAGGGGGAACACTCTCTGGTAACGAAGTGACTGGCAGCGGATTGTTGGCAATCATTTGAACTGAAAAATTTTCGGGCATTACGATAGCTGCAGGGCCTGGTTTCTCCATTTTTGCTGTATGAAAAGCTTTTCGAATAATTGCGGGTACGGATTGGGATTCCATGATTTGGGTGCTCATTTTTGTTACAAGTTCTAGTAACTTTACTAAATCAATATATTGATGGGATTCTTTATGCTGCCGCTCGATGCCCGCTTGGCCAATTAGTGCTACCAATGGGGAATGGTCGAGCTGTGCACTTGCGATACCGGTCATTAAATTGGTAGCCCCTGGTCCGAGCGTTGCCAAACATACGCCTGCTTTCTTTGATAATCGTCCATAAACATCTGCCATGAAAGCAGCACCTTGCTCATGCCTAACATTTATAAACTGAATTTGCTTTGATTTTGATAACGAATCAGCAAGGTCCAACGTCTCCGTGCCGACGATTCCAAACACAAATTCTACTCCTTCGTTTTCTAAACACTGAACTAGTACATCTGATACCTTCATTTTTTCCTCCTAAATATTTGCTGTTAGTAGTTTTAGCTAAATGCTAAAATTAAAACCATAATGGAATTTAATAGAAAATAGGTGATAGATGGTGAATGAAAAACAATATGTCTGGTATGCAAGTTATGGATCCAATATAAATACCGATCGATTTTTATGTTATATCAAGGGCGGCAGGCCTGAGGGCTCATCTAAAGTGGAACCAGGATGTAATGATCCTTCATTACCAGTTGATGAATCCATTTTCACCATAAATTTACCCATATACTTTGCAAAGGAAGCAGCAAAATGGGAGTCAAAAGGGGTTGCCTTTATTGGTTTAAATCAAAACACAGGAGCAAAAACTTATAGCAAAAAATATTTAATCACTACTGAACAGTTTTTGGATGTTGTCAAACAGGAAAATAATGGATTAGAATTTGAGGTTGATTTAAACGAGGTCAATAGGAAGGGTTCGAAAATTTTTCGGCAAGCTTGGTATGGGAATGTTTTATACTTAGGCGAAGATAAAGGTTTTCCGATCTATACTTTTACCGCACCTTGGGATATGGAAGACGTAGAATGGAAAAAGCCGTCACATGCCTATTTAGCAACAATTGTTAAGGGATTAGAACAAGATTATTCAGCTCAAGAAATCTATGAATATTTTAAAACTAAACCCGGCATAAAAGGTAATTATACGGATGGAGAATTAGCTAGGGTTATTTTTAATTAAAAGAGGTGTCCCAGGTCTGATTCTGGGACACTTTCATTTTGCATAAAAGTTTTCTGTATAGTAGGGCTGAGATTGATTATTAAAGGCTACACCAACACCTAAATATTCATAATCCTTTTGTAAAATATTCTCCCGATGCCCAAGAGAGTTCATTAAGCCTTCATGGGCGAATATACTACTAAACTGTCCATAGGCAAGATTTTCTCCTGCCAACTGAAATATAATATGATCCTCTTTCATACGATCAAAAGGTGATTGTCCCTTAAGATTTGTATGATCAAAATATTTATTAACAGCCATATCCGTACTATGCCTGCGGGCTGTTTCTCTCACATGCTGATCCCATGTTAAAACTGAAAGCAGATGTTCCACTCGTGCGGCATTCGTCAAATCGAATAACTGATATTCAAAGCCTTCCTCTAACTCAGAACTCGCTTTGGTGTAAAAATCTATTTTATTTTGTTCAAAGTCTTTGCTGATAAGCTGCATCGCTGTTATAGTGTTATTCTCGTGTTTATCGTAAAAAATGGTCACATATTCGTTACTAAGTAAGTACACATCATAATCGCTGTCCTGTTTCAATTCATAAATGATTATCCCTTTTTGAATTTTGGTAAGGGGATCACCTAGTTTTTCACGAACCATTTGTTTCGAAATCCCAATTTTAATTCCATTGGTTGAGGCAATTAAATCCTGGTTGGTATAAAGTCCTGCAGCTTTATTGTTTTTATCATACATTATCATAAAAAAATTATGGTAATTTTCATGATAGGTATTCCAATTTACCCCATATTCATTTAAGGATGAACGCTTTGGTGCTCCTAAGTTCCGTTCAATATTTTCTTTTGTATCGCCAATTTCAACATTATGAATAGAGAATATTTGATTAGTAGGAGGTGCTAACTCTACTTTTCTTGTTTCGTTTTCTGGTTGTGTTTGTGGCTGTTTGTCAAACTGTATACCAATCTCGTTCAATATTTGTTGAACATTTTCCCCTAATGAATTTATGACTGCAAGTACTTCAGGGTTATCTTTAAAGCTAGTTATTTCTGATTGAGCTTGTTGCTTCACTATTTCGAAATCAGTTTTATCTAACTGTTTTTCAAGTGAGGGCCATAATAAATAAAGTAAAACTAAAAATGAGCAGAGCTTAAAAAACCGAAACATCGTTTACCACCTCCATATCTATTAGAATTGTAACCAATCTAGTTAAAATGTAAAAGTAACAACTCTACGTGACTGTAATTAGAGGTCAAGCATCATATCGTTCACATAGAAGCGGTCTACGTGACCGTATTAAATGTTTCAACTCCATTTCGGTAACATTGGCCCCTTTTACATGCCTGTGTTTTCTGTTCCAGCCTCATTTCGGTCGAGTAAAACTCTATTATTTACCTTTCTCTCTCTCGAAATTCCATTCCAAACTAAAACGATTCCAATTAAAACAAATAGCGGCTCGAGCCAGTTTGCTTCAGGGCCGTTGGTGATACGGTGAAGCTGGAATATCCAATGGAAGACCACAATATCGAAGCTCAAAAATAAACCTGTTGCTACTGTGAATCCATTGAAAAAGGCCTTCGAAAAGAAACGATGAAATATGGCCATTAAAATTAAAAGGACACAAATTCCAAAAAACACGGCTCCGATACGCTGGCCCGCAGTTTCGGCCTTCATTCCAAAAGCAAGGGCGTCTATTAAATGAAATAGAAAGTCTGTTAGAAAAAAAGCAGTAATCGTACCAAGTATTTTCACGAATTAATTTCTCCCTTATTAAAATTTAGTTTCTCTCAAAATTATATTGTAATATAAAGATGTTGTTAACAATAAAAAATCTTTTGGTAAACTAAAATGCTTTTTAAAGGGGGAGCATAGTTGAAAAAACATGGGGTTATTTCTCTCGGAGAAGCGTTTATAGATTATATTTCGATAGATAAATCCAATACGAAGTACGAGAAGCTGCTTGGGGGTGCGACTGTTAATGTAGCAGCGGGAACGAGCAGATTAGGGATTTCATCCTATTATCTATGTAAATTAGGAACCGATGAGATCAGTCATTTTGTCGAACAAGAATTGAAAAAAGAGAATATCAATAGTGAATTTTGTGTGCGAACTCCTAACAAAAAAATTTGTGGGGTTTATGTTCACCTTAATGAAAACGGTGAACGATACTTTCATTCTTACCTAAATCCAACTCCAGATGAAGTCTTGTCTGAAAAACATCTGGTACCTGATCTTTTTGAACCGGCGAAAATTTTTTATTTTGGATCAGGAACTCTTTTTCAAGAAAAAGCAAAACTCACTACTCTGACGGCGATAAACTATGCCAAGAAATCCAATACTCTTATTGCTTTCGATGCCAATATCCGCCTAAAACGCTGGGAAAGTGAGGATAATTGCCGGAAAACAATCCTCTCTTTTCTCCCATTTGCAGATATCGTAAAACTTGCTGAGGATGAACTGTATTTTCTAACGGAGACGGAAAAAATGGAGGATGGGATTAAAAAATTATCCCAATGGAAAATACCTTTTGTTTTTATAACGATGGGAAGTCAAGGGGCACGTGCTGTAACTAAGGGAACGAATATTTTTGTCCCCGGCATCGAAGTAAAGTCAGTGGACACAACCGGGGCTGGGGATGCTTTCATGTCTGCCCTAATATATAGTTTTCACGAAAAAGGTATCCCACAAGATACAAAACAATTAACCGAATATACGAAATATGCCAATCATGTCGGTGCAATAGCAACAACGGAAAGAGGTTCTTTGACGGCCTATAATATTTAATTTCTAATTTGTGCCAGTGGTAAAATTTTATGGTTGTCACTGGCACATGTTTGAATTAGAAAAATGATTTCACAATTTCTTGTTGTCGATTGCACTCTGTGCAAGTATATTCGATTTCTAAGGCGTCTTCTCTTACCATGTGTTCAGTTTCTTTATCACATTTTTCACAATAAAGGTTTCTCGGTATTTCAATCATGTTATCAACCTCATTTATATAATATTTATTAGGTAATAATATTGCCCAATTTTGGAAATTGATGTTACGAACAGAAAATTAAAAAAGTAGAAAAGGTGTCATATGAAAAAAATCATAGTAATTGGCGCAGGTATTTTGGGGGCATCTACCGCCTATCATCTTGCTAAATCAGGTGCCGATGTTACAATAGTTGATCGTGAGGATACCGGACAAGCTACAGATGCTGCAGCTGGAATTGTCTGTCCTTGGCTTTCGCAAAGACGGAATAAAGCATGGTATCAGTTAGCAAAAGGAGGAGCCCGATACTATCCTGAATTAATTGCTCAATTAGAAGCAGATGGCGAAAAGGAAACCGGGTATAAGCGTGTTGGGGCAATTAGTCTTCATACTGATTTCGAGAAGCTGCAACAAATGGCAGAGCGAGCACGCAAACGGCGTGAGGATGCACCCGAGATTGGTGAAATTACCATTTTGTCACCTGCTGAAACAAAGGAACTTTTTCCACCAATTTCAGAAGAATATGGTTCGGTACATGTTAGTGGGGGAGCACGTGTTAATGGGAGAGATTTACGAAAAGCGTTAATAAACGCTTCCATAAAGAATGGTGCTCGATTTATAAGAGGGAGTGCTTCTATTATATCAAAAAATAACCGGGTTTCAGGGATTCGTCTTGCTGAAGAAGATTTTGGAGCAGACACGGTTATTGTTACATCTGGTGCCTGGTCGCAGGAAATATTGGAACCGATGGGGATTCATTTTCATGTCAAACCGCAAAAGGCGCAAATTGTCCATCTAGAATTGCCAGTAACGGATACGAGTTCGTGGCCTGTTGTCATGCCTCCCAAAAATCAGTACATCCTTACGTTTGAAAATGGACGGATCGTTGTAGGGTCAACACATGAGGATGAGGCTGGATTTGACTCCCGCGTCACGGTAGGGGGGATTGACGAAATTTTAAGCAAAGCTTTAGAGGTGGCCCCAGGTTTATCGAACTGCACATATCTTGAAACCAGAGTGGGTTTTCGACCCTTCACCCCGGGGTTTCTACCAGTTATAGGAGCTTTGCCGCAATTTGAAGGAATCTATGTTGCAAATGGATTAGGGGCCTCCGGATTAACCAGTGGACCATATCTTGGTGCAGAACTGGCCAAACTAGTTTTGGGCAAAGAAACGGAAATTGACATTAGTCGTTATGATGTAACAGGAGCAATGGGAGAAAGCTAACGAAGATATTTTATTTCTTGTCCTAGGGAAAACGCCGTTTCTAAAAACCTTACTTTTTCATTTATTAGAGATAGATAGGTTTGGAGGTGGTAATTTTTGACTAAAGCTTTTTCCGATACTGATGTTATAGATATCGTCACGAGAGTAAATGGACAAGTTGATTGTAGAATACACTTTCAGCTTACCACTGATTGTATAATAGAGGAAGGATTTACCAAAATCACTTATACAATTACCAATTTCCTGGATTCAACATCAACCATTGCGTATTTTATGGTGGATGAACAAGTATTTACTTTTGAATCCGGTGTTAATCCAGGGAGTATCGGCAAAATTCATTTTAAACGAAATGGTTCATGTGAACCTGCTATGGGTGCTGTTTATATTGAAACAGACACTCAAGGATTTGAATTCGGTAATTTATCCACCGCAGTAATTACAAAGGCAGTAACTCCTAGCGAATAAAAGTTTAAGAAGACTTCCGAATTGGAAGTCTTTATTAATTTATAATCTAGTTTGAATTGTATTTTTTTCCTTAGACAAAGAAATAATGTAAAGGATTTCATATCTACTGGGGGAAGATAAATTGGATAAAGATAAACGTTCAAACTTTCATTTACTTCTGTTATTCTTTGTCATTGCTGTTTTTATTTGGTCCGCTATTAAACCAGCCGGTTATAAAATATGGACAATGGAAGTTCTTCCTGCCTTTGGTTTATTAATCATTGTAATAACAACCTATAAAAAATTTCGTCTTACTTCACTATCATATTTCATCATTGCTCTTCTTTCGATTTTGACGTTTATTGGCGGGCATTTTACATACTCCGAGGTGCCTCTTTTTAATTGGATTAAAGAAAATTTTGATTTAAAACGGAACAACTATGATCGTTTTGGGCATTTCTTAAAGGGTTTGTTTGCCATTGTAATAAGAGAAATGTATATTCGAAAAAGCCCGATTAAAAAAGGGTTTTGGTTAATATTTGTCATTTTAAGTACGTCATTGTGTATTAGTACGTTATATGAAATTATTGAATGGTTATCTACAAAAATAGGAAGGGATGGAAAAGCTACAAAAGAATTTTTAGGAATGCAAGGGGATATCTGGGATTCACAGTGGGACATGTCATTAACATTTGTTGGTTCCATCCTCGCGTTGATTTTTTTATCAAAAGTGCATAGCAGGCTTTTAAAAATATAATTGGATCAAACCATTAGAAAAACATTACTATAATTTTATTATGTTAACTTGTGCTTAAGGTTTAATTGAAATCAAATGGTGATAAAATGATTAAATATTTTCAGGCAGACGGGGAAAACCCATTTATTTTGTTTTCACTAACTCATTTATTAACACTATCATCAGTATTTTTCATCGTTATAATGATTTATTTCCTTAGGAAACCATTAAGAGCCAAGCAGATGAACTTTAAGGTACGAATAATTCTAGCTATGGTGCTTATACTTTCGGAAATTAGCCTCCATATTTGGCTATGGCGAGTTGGTGAATGGACCATCCAATATTCATTGCCTTTTCATCTAAGCAGTATTTCTATCATTTTGTCAGCAGCCTTGCTCTTGACAAAGAGCAGCCAACTCTTTGAAATTACTTATTTTGCTGGAGTAGGAAGTGCTTTGCAGGCAATGATCACACCTGATTTAAATGTATACACTTTCCCTCATTTTCGTTATGTTCATTTTTTTATTTCCCATGGAGGGATTGTAGTTGCGAATATGTTTTTTATTTTTGTTGAACAATACAAACCAAAATTGAAAAGTATTTGGAAAGCATTTTTATATTTAAATCTATATACATGCTTTGTTTTTTTACTAAACTATTTTGTTCATGGAAATTACATGTATATTTCTGAAAAGCCAATTAATCCTTCCATATTAGATTATTTTGGACGATGGCCATACTATTTAATACCATTAGAATTTATTGCTTTAATCACTTTTTTTATCTTATATTTACCTTTTGGGATTAGTGATTATTTTGGTAAAAACAGAAGTACTTATAATTAGAATTATTAGGTGATAGCAAATGAGTATGAACACATTAAAAGCCAGTATTAATACGATAAAAAACGCAGAAAAAATCGTTGTTTTAACAGGTGCAGGCATTAGCACTGAATCCGGAATAAAGGATTTTCGGTCCAGAACAGGTATTTATCAACTGGCACCGGAATATATACTGTCTATTGATTATTTTTATCAGCAGCCAAAAGAGTTTTATCAATTTGCTTTGGAGAATCTTTATCATCCAGACGCAGCCCCAAATTCAGGCCATGTGATTCTCTCTATGTGGGAGCAGGCGGGGAAAATCAACCAAATCATTACCCAAAATATTGACGGTCTCCATCAGAAGGCAGGCAGTAAAAACGTTATTGAGTTCCATGGAACCATGAAAACAGCATCCTGCCAGAATTGTAGAAAAATCTACACGACTGAAGAAATATTAAATCGTCTTAAAACACTAGAAGAATTCTATATCTGTGACCATTGTGAAACCAAACATAAGAGAAATCGTTACATAAAACCTGATTTCGTGTTGTTTGGGGATACCGGTGAATGGTTCACCATTGAAGGAATTAATACGATACATAACATGATTAATCAAGCGGATTGTCTATTAGTATTGGGAACGAGTTTAAAAGTAACGCCTTTCTCCACTTTTCCGCAATATCGAAGGCATGGTATACCAATGATTATTATTAATAAAGGGGATACACCCTATGACTTCGAGGAAGATTCCTTTGTCATTCAGGATTCAATAGGAAAAACCTTGTCCCAAATTAATACCGAAATAAAAGAGTGTTAGAAATCATAACACTCTTTAAGACGTAATTTTAAACTTGTATTATACTTAAAAAAAACAATCGATTCTGCCATCATACAAAACATATAAATTTTTTCGAGAATAATTTAACCTTTTGTCCAATGACAGGATGTATTGGTCAATTATAATATAAGATAGGAAGATGGGGTTTGTTTCTCCAATATTTTTTGGTGGTGATGCCTGAAAAAGAGAACTTTTATGATTTGAATTTTTGTAATATTCCCACATTATTCGTTTGCTACCTTGGTCTTTATCTTCTTAATAATTTCTTTATCATGATTCCAACAAATCAAATCAAGGGGGAATTTTGTTGAAAACACAAATTGAACAAAATGGGATTGTTACCCTGACATCTGAAGCAGCAAATGGTTTGAGCAGCAGTAGTATGTGGAATGATGACCTGCGGCCAACTACCACGAAGGAACATTCATGGAAAGGTATTAATTTTGCTACACTTTGGATTGGTATGTGTTTGTGTATCCCTGCCTATACGATGGCCAGCGGTTTGATTTCTTTAGGTATGAATTGGTGGCAAGCCATCTTAACCATTTTTCTTGGAAATGTAATTGTTCTTATCCCCATTCTATTAAATTCACATGCCGGCACCAAATTTGGAATTCCTTATCCTGTATTTGCACGACTATGGTTTGGCTCAAAAGGCGCCCATATTCCTGCCTTAGCTCGAGCGATTGTAGCAGCGGGATGGTTTGGGATTAACACTTGGATTGGAACTGGTGCGATTGATACACTTTTATCCGCTTCCTTTTCAGCATGGAAAAACCTGCCTGGCCACACAGCCATCGTATTTGCTTTGTTTTGGGCCTTAAATGTTGCCGTCGCATATAAAGGACCGCAAGCCATGAAGGTACTAGGTTTAATTGCTTCGCCTGTTGTTGGAATCGCTGCCATTATTCTTTTTATTTGGGCATTTACACATGCCGGAGGCTGGGGCCCGATTTTATCAACCCCATCTAAATTCGCGAGCACGGGTGATTTTTTAAAAGTATTTTTCCCAGCATTAACGGGTGTCATTGCTTTCTGGGCAACACTTGCCTTGAATATTCCAGACTTTTGCCGATACGCTAAGAGTCAAAAATCACAAATGGTTGCGCAAACATTATCACTGCCGCTAACCATGAGTATTTTTTCTTTTATTGGAATTGCTGTTACATCAGCAACGGTCGTAATTTTCGGAACTGCCCTTTGGGATCCAGTCCAGCTGCTTGCTAAATTCCCGCCATTTGTTATCTTTTTGGGCACTTTAATCATCGTTATTGCATCTTTGACTATTAACGTCGGCGCGAACATCGTAGCACCTGCACGTGCGATTGAGAATTTAAACCCAAGAAAAATAACCTTTGGTCTCGGGGCCTTGATTACTGGGATTTTTGCAATCCTCATGCAGCCATGGTACATCATGGAGAACTTTGGCAACTATATTTTTGGCTGGCTTGGAACATATGGAGCATTATTAGGACCTATTGATGGAATTGCCATTGCCGACTACTGGCTTGTCCGAAAGAAGCAAATGGCACTTAGTGAGCTATATGATGTAAATGGCCGATATAGTTATACTTCTGGCTTTAATAAAAATGGCGTATATGCATTAATTATTGGTGTGGCTATTCCTGTGCTAGGGTTATTTATTCCGGGACTACGCTTTTTATGGGATAATGCCTGGACATTTGGATTGTTTATCTCCATTTTCGCCTACACCTATTTAATGAGAGGTGACCAAAGCGTACTCAAACCAGGAGAATATGAAAATATCACAAGCTTCAAAGCCAATACTCCTGGCAATAAGACGGATTCAGCTCCAGGTACAGAAACTGAGTTTTATTATTAATAAGTGATTGACCCCTTCAATTGAAGGGGTTTTTTTAAATCTAGGTAATGGGAAATATGATAAAATCGTATTATGATTAAATTATTTGAGGAGAAATGATATGCAAAAGCCAATTCTTGTGTATAGAGGAGAACATTTAGAAAGCACACATGATTTACATGTTGCTGTTGTTAATAATGAGGGAAAGCTCCTTTTTTCATACGGTAATCCTAGCAGGTTCACATTTCCACGTTCTTCGATGAAGCCGTTTCAGGCAGTACCGTTAGTAGAAACAGGTGCGGCAGAAAGATTCAACTATACGCAATCTGAGCTTGCGTTAAGTTGCGCTTCTCATAGCGGTGAAAAAATTCATCGGGATTCGGTCCTGAACATCCTGGCTAAAATAGGGTTGGCAGAAGAAGCATTACAATGCGGAACACATATTCCTAGGGATCATGAAAGCTATAAACAGCTCATTCGTGAAGGGAAGGAATTGACACCTGTTTTTAGCAACTGCTCCGGAAAGCATTCAGGTATGCTTGCTACAGCGGTACATATGAAGGAGGATGTGGCAGGCTATCGTGAAATTCATCACCCTGTTCAGCAACGAATACTTGATGTTATTGAAGATATTTGTGAAGTTCCTAAAAATGAAATCAAGCTCAGTGTGGATGGCTGCGGGGCACCGGTCCATCAATTACCGCTCAATCAAATGGCTTTAGGGTATGCTAGACTCGCAAAACCAGTTGGTGGCCATGCATCGGCATTAGAAAACATTAAAAATGCCATGGTAAAGCATCCTGAAATGGTAGGAGGCAAGAACCGCTTTGACACTAATCTAATGAATACTTTCAATGGACGGATCGTATCAAAAGCGGGTGCTGAAGCGGTACAATGCATTGGTTTAGTAGAAGAAGGGCTGGGGATTGCGATAAAAGTGGAAGATGGGGGAGAAAGGGCAGTCAGCGTTGCTGCAATGGAGGTATTAAAACAACTCGGCCTCGTAAATGAACAAATCTATCAAACTTTAAAGGATTACGCTCATGCTCCTGTTTTTAATGCTAGAAATGATAGAATTGGAGTCATTATGCCTAATTTTATTCTAGAAAAATGAAAGCGGGGATGGTAATATGCCGGATTGGTCCTATCACACACTTTTTAAGCAAATAGTATCCCGGCTCCCGAAAACCATGGGGAGAGAGTTTATTCATCGAGGGATGAACATGATTGTATCTCTCCCAGGCGGATCTAATTTTATCGAATTTTTAGGCCATATGGCTCCATCAGCATTACTTCAAAAAAATATTTTAGGTCTTACTTTTTCAAGTCCAGTAGGATTAAGCGGGAAGATAGATCCTTTACTAACAGGATCAGCGGCTTTTTCTAATCTTGGATTTGGCTTTATTGAGATAGGTCCCATTTCACGCTTGCCAAATGATGCCGGAAAATTTGCACTCTTTTCAAAGCAGAGAGATGAAATCCTGTTTCCGATTCAATTGGAATCGCTCGGTATGGAGAGTACTATTAGAAGGCTGAATGAGTTAATGCCTTTAAATAAGCCAATTTTTATCCGTATAAGCTCCGAGTTTTCTGTTGAAGAATTACACAGCTTGTTACCTTCACTTTCTCCTTATGGAAATGCTATTGTCTTAGAAAAAATATTCGACAATGAAGAATTGCTAGTGTTTAAGAAATTAATTGCTAATAAACCGATTCTTCTTTCTGTCCAATCAAACCAGCTTTTTGAAAAAATTTCTGAGTATACTAGGATTGATGGGATTATTTTAGAAGAAAGAGTTGGAAATGAACTAAGGTTCCCAGATAAGCAAAAAGAACTTTTCCAATCATTAAAATTTCTTAAATCCAACGGTTTTAATAAAATCCCAATCATTTTATCAGGTGGAGTCTTGGAACCAGAAGATGCATTGGAATTATATGCGGAAGGTGCCGATCTAATCATGCTTTCAAGTGGTTATGTCCTTTCCGGTCCAGGGCTTCCGAAAAGAATAAATGAAGCTTTAGTGGACCAAATGGATAGGGAGCAGGAGGAGGTAACGGGCTGGATCTGGTATTGGTTATTCGGTCTTTTCATTACAATTGGTGGTGTTGTTGCCTTACTTTTTAGTATGACATCGGTGATTCTCCATTATGATGAAGCCTTTTTAGGATTTAGCCGAGCGGAATTAATGGCAATTAATCCTAATATTATTTATTTTATGGCTCATGATCGAATGACTCTGGCTGGAACGATGGTCTCAGGTGGAATCTTATATATGCAATTAGCTCGTCATGGGGTGAAATATGGAATTCATTGGGCACGAAAAGCGATAAATATTGGGGCAGTTGTCGGTTTTTTAGGGATATTATTGTTTATTGGCTTTGGTTATTTTGATTGGCTTCATGGACTATTCTGGGTTATTCTTTTTCCTTTTTTTATTAACGGGGTACGAAAAACCAAAAAGGCTATCTACACACCTATTTCGAAAAATCGGACGAATCACCCTGCATGGAAAAAAAGCCTTTGGGGACAGCTTTGCTTTGTGGTTCTAGGATTCGCCTTTATTATTGGGGGGCTGCTTATTTCTATGATTGGAGCCACAAATGTTTTTGTTTCGACGGATTTAGGGTTTATTTGTATGACTCCTGATCAAATGAATGATTTAAACAGCAGGCTGATTCCCCTGATAGCTCATGACCGAGCTGGGTTTGGCAGTGCGTTATTAAGTGTCGGCTTGCTTGTTCTCATGATTGCATTGTGGGGGTTTCATCAAGGAGAGAAATGGGTTTGGAATTCGTTGCTAATCGGGGGTGTGCCAGCTTTTTGTGCCGGCATTTTTACTCATTTTGTGATCGGATATACCATATTTATCCATCTGTTACCTGCCTATTTTGCTTTATTTCTGTTCGTGATGGGATTAATTCTATCACGGCGGTTCTTTTATGAAACGGGCCGAAAATAGGGTGTGGGTAACATTCATGAGGACAGAATTCCTGAACGAATAACGACATCTGTCCTCATAAAACCCCAATTTCAAAGGGGTAATAAATTTTTTCTCAAATTAAATAATACAAAAGTCTACTCACTAAGCAGCTGCTGAGCAACAATATACCCAGAGCCACCATTAATTCCATGTCCCGGCCAGGTTGCGGCGCCAAGCATAAATAAGTTTGGAATTTCCGTTTGGTGGCTTGGCTGTCCTGGAAGCGGCCGCAACAGATAGCTTTGAGCGAGATCATGAGCTCCGCCGTAAGGATCACCAGGACCAGCATTCGGATTAAACTGGGCAATCGATTTTGGAGTCACGACATGTTTACCAATTATCGCACTTGGAATATTAGGGATATGTTTACTGACTACATTAAGGACCCTTTCTGTAAACCTCTCCGTTACATCCTTCGTCCATGTTCCATCCCCAACATTAATTTTTCCAGCGGCATCGCCACGCGGGTGGCATGGCACTTCAAGCACCTGGATTCTCATAATTGCCTTTCCTGCCGGAGCGCGAGTCGGATCGAGGTTTGTAGGACAATCAACAGTAAAGGTAGGCTTCTCTGGCAAAAGGTCAGCTATCCCTTGTGCGATTGCCATCGTAAAACCATCTAAACCATCTGTTAGATGCGGCTGCCCAACTCTATTAAAACGCTCATCAGACCATTTTGGCGGTTCGCTCAATGCAAGGTTGATTTGCACACATCCACGCCCGTATCGATAATTTTTAGCTTGAGAGCGAATTTGCGGTCGAATTTCTGTATCTTTAAGTAATGATAAATAGAGTTGATCTGGAGTAGTGGATGCAACGACTGAGTGGGAAGCTTGGTATTTCTCACAATCCTTCGTACGTATGCCGACGGCTCGGCCGTCTTTTACCAGTATCTCGTCAACAAGGGTGTTTGTCCGGATAACCCCACCCAGATCCGTTACCAATTGTGCCAGAGATTTTGCAAGCTTTTCACTTCCGCCTTCCGGTATCGGCATCCCGCCGCCCATTAGTGCCATCACGGTAAGTGGGACCCAGATTCCACTGCCGACTTCGTCAGGAGTTCGTCCGAGATGAGTTACCCAGGAAGCAATCATTGCTTTTAAAACCGGAGATTTAAACGGTGCTACCGTGTTTCGTGCAGTAGAGAACAGTAACGAGGCAAAAGGTGAATAGCCAATCCCACTTTCGTTATGCATCAGTCTATTTATTACCGCCAATGAGCCTGGCCGAGAAAGATCGACGTTAAATAATGAAAAAACATCGTTAACGTAAGGCTGAAATCCTTCAAACATTTTGGCAAGCTCGGCGCCGTCTCCTGGAGCCAGTTTCTCCGCTTCTGAAATGAAATCCTCAAAGTCACGCGGGAGGACAGCCGTCCTGCCATCTTCCATCGATACACCTGTCGGTAAATCAGTATTTATATATCGTAGTCCCCGTGCTTCCAGCATAGGACCAAGATCAGCATAGGCAGGTCCGGTTAAGAATAGGGGATGTGCAGCTGAAAATACATCATGCCTGAATCCAGGTAACGTTAATTCTTCGGTCCGGAGAAACCCGCCAGGACGGTCGTTCTTCTCTAACACTAGCACACTTCGTCCTGCTTTAGCTAAATAGGCTGCGGTAATTAAAGCGTTATGTCCGCTTCCAATTAGAATCGTGTCAAAAGTCCTCAATGGAAATTCACTCCCAAAAAACAGATTAGTATTCACCCAAATAAAATTACGCTCGCAAACGTACCTTTAGTACTAAATGGAGAAAAAAACAGGTAGAAAATAATAGATGAAAATTCAAAGTTATAAACTTTCCCATCATAGCAAAGGATAAAGTAGGAGGTGAAACAATGGAAAAAAACAATTATGATTTTGAGGAAAAGCGAGAGGAAAAAACGGATCAGGAAGAGATTATGAATAGAGTAAATCAAACATTTGATAAAATTTCCCAAGATGTAAAAAATATGATTAATGAAAATAAATTATCCTAACGCCAGTGATGGCGTTTTTTTAGTGTTACTGAAGAAAATCAGCCTGATTTATCTTTAATAGAAACCTTCTAGAAATTTTGTATTTTAAATCCATCATGCTATACTTTAAACGCCATTAATTGGTGAAAATAGAAAGCGGAGGAAAAAGATTATGTATACTTCGATTAATGAATTTATTCAAGAATGGAATCAAGAAGCTGCTTCAACACAAAAGCTCATGGATGCGCTTACAGATAGTTCCCTTCAGCAAATGGTGTCGCCGGATGACCGCAGTTTAGGGAGAATTGCCTGGCATGTCGTAACCAGTACACCTGGAATGCTGAATGAGTTCGGAATTAAAGTGGATATGGTGGAAAACGAAAACACAGTTCCAACATCAGCAAAAGAAATCGCTGAAGCTTTTCGAAAAGTAAGCGCTGACACGATAGAGGGCGTTCAAAAGCAATGGACAGACGAAAACTTAAAGGAAATAAAAAATGTGTTTGGGATGGAAATGCCAAAAGCTGTAACCCTTTCACTTTTCCTCAAACATCTCATCCATCATCGCGGACAAATGACAGTGCTCATGCGTCAAGCTGGAATCACCGTTCCTGGAGTTTATGGTCCTGCTAGAGAAGAATGGGTTCATATGGGTATGGAAGCCCCTGTCATTTAAAAAATTGCATCGTAAACACTATCAAGCATACTGGAAACAGTGTGCTTTTTTATTTAATGGAAGGGAATTGGACGTAATTAGTGGAATATAACAAGTAATAAACTTAGAAACAAAGGTGGTTCAAAAATGAGCGCATTTCCAAGACCTGCATCAACAGTAGTATTAATGAATCAACAATCTATGGTCTATTTGACAAAAAGACCTGAAACTATGAAATTTATGGCTGGAGTTTATGTTTTCCCAGGTGGAGCAGTAGACAAGGGGGATGAAGTCCAAGATTTTCAAAATGAAATAGTAGGAAGTCGAAATGATTCCTTTGAGCTTGCTTATTACGTTGCCGCTGCAAGGGAATTATTTGAGGAAGTAGGAATTTTACTTTGCAGCGCTGAAGACGGTTCCGCAATTCTTATGGATCTTGAAAAAGAGTGGAAATACCGCCGTCAGCTCGTGAAAGGGGAAATTACTTTCTTTCAAATGTTAAAAAACGAAAAACTTCAATTTAATCTGCAAAGTTTACAATATTTCGGCCATATCATTACACCAAATGTTAGTAGGATTCGATTTGATACTCGTTTTTTTATTGCTCAGCTTCCAGAAGGACAGCATCCAAAACCCGATCAGAATGAAATTAGCGACGCAAAATGGATTTCACCAGCCGATGCCTTATCAGATTATCATAATGGGAAGATTTCTTTGCCTCCACCGACTATTCATTCCTTAAAAACTATTGTGGCCCATCAAAATGACGCTCCACTCATTATGCCTGAATTTAACGTCAACGATTATAAACTAATCTTTTAGTGAATAAAAGGAATTATCTAGCAATACAAAACCTTCATTAATTAATTTAATTAGATGTGCTTCAGTGGTTCTTTTCGCCACATCAAAAACACTTGGGTGGGGAAGCTTTTCGTAAATAATGTTTGTTAACTCAGTTGAAGTAAGTCTCTTATGATTTACGAGAAGCTCCTTGATTTGGTTTTCACGAAAAAGTCGTCGATTTATCACAAAATCAATTTGCTCGTAGGGCTTGGTTACCCAATCACCATGCCCGGGTCCGATTTTTGTTAAGGTCAATTGCTTTAACCGATTTAATGTTTGAATATAGTCCGACATATCACCGTCTGGGGGACCAATCCATGAGGTTCCTTCCGCAACAATATTATCTCCGGCAAGGAGAACCTTTTCAGATGGGATATAGATGTTTAATTGACCCACTGTATGACCTGGGGCGTGAAGAATGGTTAAGTTATGGTCAGCTACAGGAACAATATCACCCTCATTCAAAAAGGATAATTTACTCCAAGGTGAAATGGCTTCAAGGGTCAATTGTTTTTCAAGAGGATGGCAATAAACTATAGGATCCCAATCGACTAATTGACGAACACCTGGGGCATGGTCCGGGTGCCAGTGTGTCAGTATGATAGTCTTAGGAATGGCAAGGCCATTTTCTCTTATTGCCTTCTCTAAATCTACTTTTGTGTTAGGTTGATCAAATCCCGCATCTATTAAAATACTTTCCTGGCTGTTTCCTATTAAATAGCAATTAGTGGTCGTATGCGGAAGCAATGTAGGTGTGGAAATTGGTACTCGAATAATGTGAAAGCCGTTTCCTTTTTGCAATGCTAACATCCTTTCATCCATTAAGGCACTAAAAATTACTTTCTTAACATATTCATCGTGTAAACGTAGAAATCCTGCCGAAACGAGAATAATTCAAAAAGGATAGTTTGAGCATGAAGCTCTTTCTATCCTTTTCCTTTGTTTGTCCATTTTTTATGTAGTGCACTAATAAAGGTTTTTACATTCCTATTATCTTCCATAATCGGCGCTATAATATAGGAAAGAGTGCGGGTAAATTGATGGTTTTTTACCTTTATAATAGAAAGAAGTCCCTGTTGAACGTCTCTTTCAATCACACTGTGGGAAAGGAGCGATAACCCTTTTCCATTTATTAGTGTTTCTTTTATACCCTGACTGCTGCTAATCGATAGAAGGGATTTCACCTTCAAGCCATTCGATCTAATCACATGATTGAGATATTCCCTTGTACCTGAACCTAATTCTCTGGAGACCCATGCTTGATTCTGAAGGTCTTCCATCGTCACTTCCTTTTTTTTCACAAGTTCATGATTGTTTGATGCAATAATAAATAACATATCCTGCATAAATGAATGAACAGAAACTTCTTTTTCATTGGTTTGGCCTTCAATCAAGCCTATATCAACCTGATACAAGCGAACAGATTGAACAATTTCCTCCGTATTACCGATTATGACCTGAAGTTCCAATTCAGGATAATCATTTTGAATATCAATCAGCAACGAAGGTAAGATGTATTCGCCGATGGTAAAACTAGCTCCAATCTTTAATTCCCCTTTAATGGAGTCGTGATGCTCTAAAATATCTTGTTTCGTTTGTTCGTATATGGTGATCATTTGCTTGGCACGATCATATAAAATTTCTCCGGTCGGAGTGATTTGTAAGAATTTTGGGGATCGGAGAAATAATTTTGTCTGGAACTCTTTCTCAAGATTTTTTATATGAAGGCTGACACTTGGCTGGGACATCAGAAGTAATTCCGCGGTCTTGGTAAAATTTTTAACCTCTGCAAGGGTAACAAATGTTTTTAACTCATCATAATACAAAAATATCCCGCCTTATTATTAGTAATTTTAATAGTTCTAATTATTAATATTTATTTTACTAATTCCTTGTCTTTCGGTAAAGTTTTTATTACAGAGAAAGTTTATTAAAACCGACTTGACTTATAGGAATAGTAAAACTATTATAATATTAATCAATTTTTTGTCAGATGAATTTTAAATTTCAAAAAATGATACTTACCTTTGTGGGGTGATTTTGTTGCAACTTCAAGTATTGAACAGTCCGTTTAATCAGGAGCAGGCTGAACTCCTTAACCGTATATTGCCAACATTAACCGAATCTCAAAAAGTTTGGCTTAGCGGATATCTGGCTGCTTCATCATCGACATTAGCTTTAGGTGCATTAAATGCACAAACATCTGTTCTTCCAAATCAAAGTACTGGAAAGAATATTTCAAAAGATGTGACCATCCTTTATGGTTCACAGACCGGGAATGCAAAAGGTCTAGCCAATAAGACGGGCAAGCAGCTGGAAGGGAACGGATTTAAAGTAACTATTTCTTCCATGAGCGATTTTAAAGCCAATAATATTAAAAAGGTCCAGAATCTTCTTATTATAGTTAGTACACATGGTGAAGGGGATCCGCCTGACAACGCCTTATCATTTCATGAGTTTCTGCATAGTAAAAGAGCACCAAAGCTTGATGACCTCCATTTTTCAGTTTTGGCACTTGGAGACAGTTCTTATGAGTTTTTCTGTCAAACAGGCAAAGAATTTGATTCCCGGTTGGAGGAGCTCGGAGGCACACGGTTATATCCGCGCTTTGACTGCGATGTTGATTACGATGAACCTGCATCCGAATGGCTTCAAGGAGTTCTTAGCAGCTTAAGTGAAGCTGAGGGCAGTAATCCAGCACCTGTTGCTGCAGCGGCAACAAATTTAGTTGAAACTGTATATTCCAGATCAAATCCGTTTCGAGCAGAAGTTCTTGAAAATATTAATTTAAATGGCCGCGGATCCCATAAAGAAACGCGCCACCTTGAAATCTCGCTTGAAGGTTCTGGACTTTCTTATGAACCAGGTGACAGTCTCGGAATTTATCCTGAAAACGATCCTGCACTTGTTGAACTGTTACTAGCAGAATTGAAATGGGATTCTGAGACAGGAGTAACTCTCAATAAACAAGGGGACATTCTATCTCTTAAAGAAGCCTTGAAATCGTACTATGAAATTACGACTGTAACGAAACCACTTCTACAAAAGTTGGCGGAGTTATCAGGGAATGAAACCCTACAGGAGCTTTTAGCTCCAGGAAATGAGGAAAAATTAAAAACCTATATTCATGGACGTGATTTAGTGGATTTCGTTCGTGATTATGGTGTATGGGGTACTTCAGCCCAAGAATTTGTGTCGATTCTTCGGAAAATCCCTGCTCGTTTATATTCAATTGCAAGCAGCTTATCTGCGAGCCCAGACGAAGTGCACTTGACAATCGGTGCCGTTCGTTATGATGCCCATGGACGTGAACGAAAAGGTGTTTGTTCGATTTTAACAGCAGAACGTCTGCAGCCTGGTGACACTCTGCCTGTATTTATTCAGCATAATGAAAACTTTAAGCTTCCTGCTAACTCGGATACACCGATTATCATGGTAGGTCCTGGGACAGGTGTTGCACCATTCCGTTCGTTTATGCAGGAGCGAGAAGAAGCGGGAGCGGAAGGAAAAGCTTGGATGTTCTTCGGTGACCAGCATTTCGTGACCGATTTCCTTTATCAGACTGAATGGCAGAAATGGATGAAAAACGGTGTCCTGACAAAAATGGATGTTGCTTTTTCTCGCGACACAGATAAAAAAGTGTATGTACAACACCGCATGCTTGAACAAAGTAAAGAATTGTTTGCTTGGCTGGAAGAGGGCGCAGTGATTTATATTTGCGGTGACGAGAAACATATGGCGCACGATGTCCATAAAATTTTTCTTGATATCATTGAAAAAGAAGGCGGCATGAGTCGTGAAAACGCGGAAGCGTACCTTGCCGAGCTACAACAGCAAAAACGTTATCAGCGTGATGTATACTGATTTGGATTGAAAGGAGTTTTTTCAACATGGTGAACCAAACTTTAACCGCGCCAGCAGGAAAGCCTAGTGATGTTGAGCGCATTAAGGAAGAAAGCAACTATTTGCGTGGAACGTTAAGGGAAGTAATGCTTGACCGTTTAAGCGCTGGAATTCCTGATGATGATAATCGTTTGATGAAGCATCACGGAAGCTATTTGCAGGATGACCGGGATCTGCGCAATGAACGCGCAAAACAGAAGCTTGAACCAGCGTATCAATTTATGCTGCGTGTCCGCTTGCCGGGCGGTGTTACGACACCGGCCCAATGGCTAGTGATGGACGAGCTGGCAGATAAAAATGGAAACGGCACTTTAAAGATCACTACACGTCAGACGTTTCAAATGCATGGCATTTTAAAATGGAATATGAAGAATACAATTCAGACAATCCATTCGACGCTTTTGGATACGATTGCTGCATGCGGCGATGTAAACCGGAACGTATTGTGCAGTTCTAATCCATATCAATCTGAAATCCATACAGAAGTATACGAATGGTCGAAAAAGCTGAGTGATGATTTACTGCCTCGGACAAGAGCCTATCATGAAGTATGGCTTGATGAAGAAAAAGTGGCTGGAACGCCGGAAGTGGATGAGATCGAACCAATGTATGGTCCGCTCTATTTACCGCGCAAATTTAAAATTGCGATCGCTGTTCCCCCGACAAATGATATTGATGTATTTTCAAATGACCTGGGTTTCATTGCGATAGTGGAAGATGGGAAACTAATCGGCTTTAACGTAGCAATTGGCGGGGGTATGGGCAGCTCTCACGGAGACAAAGCGACCTATCCGCAGCTGGCAAAAGTAATCGGCTTCTGTAAGCCTGAACAGCTTTATGATGTGGCTGAAAAGACGATTACGATTCAACGTGACTACGGAAACCGTTCTGAACGCAAAAATGCCCGCTTCAAATATACCGTCGATCGCCTTGGATTGGAAACAGTCAAGGAAGAACTGGAACACCGTTTAGGCTGGAGTCTGGATGAAGCAAAGCCATACCATTTTGACAGTAACGGCGACCGTTACGGCTGGGTCAAAGGAGTGGGTGGAAAATGGCATCTAACTTTGTTTATCGAGGGTGGGCGCGTTAAGGATTTCGCTGATTATAAGCTAAAGACCGGCTTACGTGAAATTGCTAAAATCCATAATGGTGAATTCCGTTTAACAACGAATCAAAACGTGATTATTGCTAATGTATCAAGCCAGAAAAAGAAAAAGATTAACGAATTGATTGAGCAATATGGCTTGACTGATGGGAAATATTATTCAGCATTGCGCCGCAGCTCGATGGCTTGCGTGGCTCTGCCAACATGTGGACTAGCCATGGCGGAAGCAGAACGTTATCTTCCTGTACTGATGGATAAAATCGAAGAGATAGTGGATGAAAACGGCTTGCGCGACCAAGAAATCACGATTCGCATGACGGGTTGTCCAAATGGATGTGCACGTCCTGGGCTTGGTGAAATTGCCTTTATTGGTAAAGCCGTAGGGAAGTATAATATGTACCTCGGCGCTGCCTTTGACGGCAGTCGTTTAAACAAAATGTACCGTGAAAACATTGGTGAAGAAGAAATTTTAAGTGAACTTCGAGTTCTTCTTTCACGCTTTGCGAAGGAACGTGAAGATGGTGAGCACTTTGGTGATTTTGTCATCCGTGCTGGCATTATTAAAGCAACCACAGACGGTACTAATTTTCATGAGTAAAATAATGTTCTGAAAACAGGGATAAATTCCCTGTTTTTTTTATATGGATCATCCCAGAAAACTAGCAAATATAAATTTTTTTTCACATTTCAAATTCGAATTTAGAATTTGTTTTTATGAAAGCGCTTTTTTCTAAATATTTAGAATATTATACTTGCTTATCTGATTGCTATATTATACTATAACAATATTACTAATCTAAACTAATAAGAAGGAAGCGACTTACTTTGAATTATCCATTTGCACCTCAAACCAAAACCTATGAATCTTCTGCGGTAAGAGACATTTTAAAGGTGACCCAACAAGGGCACGTAATTTCTTTTGCAGGGGGATTGCCAGCTGAAGACATTTTTCCGATTGAGGAAGTTAAAATTGCATATGAAAAGGTGTTCGCATCGGGAAAATCTTCCTTGCAATATGGTTTAACAGAAGGCTACACACCACTTCGCGAGGCCATTCAAACCAAAATGGCCCAAAAAGGGATTGCATCTACACCTGAAAACATTTTGGTTACTACGGGTTCCCAGCAGGTTATCGACCTGTTTTCCAGGATTATGCTAAGCCCAGGTGATATTGTCTTTACGGAGGATCCTACTTATCTATCAGCCTTGCAGGTTTTTAGGTCTTACGGAGCAAATGTTATCTCTGTCAGCAGTGATGAGCATGGAATGGTACCTGATGATTTAGAAGCAAAAATGGACCAATACCACCCAAAATTTGTTTATATTATTCCAACTTTTTCTAACCCGGATGGAAAGGTATGGAGTAATGAAAGACGGCAAAAACTATTAAATCTTTGCTATAAATATAATGTACTAGTACTTGAGGACGATCCATATGGAGATATCCAATTTCATTATGAGGAGCAATATCAACCAGTAGCAGCTTTTGACAAGCAGCAAAGTCATGTTATTTATACGAGTACCTTCTCAAAGTCAGTCGTTCCAGCTCTTAGAACAGGGTGGGTTACTGGACCAACAGAAGTGGTGCAAATGATGACAAAAGCGAAGCAAATGAATGATTTGCATTCCAGCAGCCTTGATCAACAAGCATTATACTATTTATTGCGCGATTTCAATCTAGATGGGCATATCAAGCAAATTCGAAATGAGTATTATTATCGAATGACCATTATGAGAGATTATTTGAATAAGCTTGAGCCCGGCTTGTTTACATGGAAAGAACCAAAAGGCGGAATGTTTTTGTGGGTAGAAGGCAATGAGGAATTAAATACAACCCGTTTACTTTCCCAAGCTGTTGAAAAAGGTGTAGCCTTTGTCCCTGGTGCTCCTTTCTATGTTGACCAGCCTAAACACAACACGTTCCGCTTAAATTTCAGCCACTCTACCCCTGATAAAATTAAGCTTGGCATGGATCGCTTAGTAGACGTTTTGTTAAAGCCAGCAGTCGTTTAAGATAGGGTACTTGAATGAAATACTCCTATTATGTAAAGTTTATTAAGGTACTTTATTATAAAAGGATGGAAAAAGGATGGCTTTTATCGGTATTGTTATCATTATATTGTTGGTATATTTTCTGATTATTCGCCCGCTTACCAAGCGGAATCGTCCACAGGTTTATGAGCCAAGAAGGAATTATTATGAACCTAGAAGGGACTATTATGAACCGCGTGGGAATTTTGGTCCAGGGCATAGTGGATTTGGCGGAATAGGATCATTTGCCGGAGGAATGGCAGCGGGGGCGTTACTGACTTATTTGTTTAATCAAGGCAGAATCGGTTTTGATCAATATCATGCGTTACAGCAATTACAAGATCATGAAATCATGCAAGAACTCATGGATCAAAATATCATTCAGGAGCATGAAATAGACCAGCTGCAGGAGGAAATTGGACAGGGCAGCAGGGATGAGCAGTCAGATTGGGATGGAGACGGCCGCGATGACGATGTCGATAACAATGATCAAGATGATCTCCAAGATAATGATGATTTTGGAAATTGGGATAATGGTGATGATAATTGGGTTTAACATGAAGTGCCTTTAACATCCTAAAATGGATGTTGAAGGCACTTTTTTAAATGTTACAGAGTTGTGAACTAGAGAGTTATCAGCTGTTTTTTTTCCCAGACATATAGAAGGATAAACACTATCTATAATAAAATAAAAGTATATCGACTAAAGCGAGGTTAGTCATCATGATTCTTAGAACAGAATCCAAATAACAGCCAGAAAGAGGTTGATGGTGATGTGGCCTTTTGTAACTAAGAAAAAAATGATGGAAGAAGAAGATAACCCCAGTTATTTATCGGTAAAAGAAGTAATTGAGGAAAAAGAAATTGAAAAAATAGCCACTAAACTGAAAGAAGTGTTAAATAAGACTTCTAATGATATTATTATTTTATGCGTTGGTTCAGACCGTTCAACAGGAGACTCGCTCGGTCCCTTAGTCGGATCCATGTTGAAAGAAAACAATCTCCCCATATTTGTGTATGGTACATTGGAAGAGCCAGTTCATGCGTTAAATATTCATAAAATTCTTAATAAAATCAATCAGACACATCTTGAACCATTTATCTTAGGAATTGATGCTTGTTTAGGTGATAAAAAACAAATTGGTTCAATTATTTTGAAAAAAGGTCCGCTTATCCCGGGTTCCGCATTAAATAAAGTATTGCCGGCGGTAGGGGATTACCACTTGAAAGCAGTAGTAAATAGTCTTGATTCCTATTCGCCTGTCCAATCCTTAAACAGCACGAGACTTTTTACCGTCATAAAGCTTGCTGAAATTATCACTAAGATTATTTCACGAACAGTATTAGAAGAAGCTGTGTCAATTAGGAATTTATTTATCGTGGAAGATTAATCCAAATTATTTGAAATGAATGAAGCTGGTAGGTTATAATTGTTACAATTTAAAATAGAGAGAAAGCGTGATAAACATTGGGGAACAATTGGACAGAGGAAAATTTAATCTCATTGCGGGAAAGGGTATATATCCACATCAAAGACCTTATTCTCGAAGGTGAATTTAAAACAGGAGACCGGCTGGTGGAACGTGAACTAGCAGAAAGACTAAATATTAGCCGCACGCCAATTCGAGAAGCCTTATTTAGATTAGAATCACAAGGATTTGTGAAAACTGTGCCGAGAAAAGGTGTTATTGTTGCTGATATTTCTGAAAAGGAAATCATTGAAGTTTTTACGATCCTATCATCTTTAGAAGTTCTGGCTGCAAAATTAGCTGCACAAAAATTAGATGAGGAAACAAAAAGTAAATTTAATGCCCATATAAAAAAGATTGAAGATGGTTTAGCAAGTGAAAATGAAGCTGATTTTTCACATTTACACGGTGAATTGAACCATCTTTTGTACAGTTCCGCTAAAAATACGAAGCTTTATGAAATATTGAGTGGCTTGTCTGATTATATTAGTGCTTTTGCAAAAACAGGATTTAAAAATCCTGGCCGTGCGGTACAGTCAATGGAAGAGCACTTGAAAATAATGGAGGCCATCGTTAATCAAGAAATAGAAATGGCTGAATTCTTGACCAAAATCCATATTGAAAATTCTAAAAAGGCCTATATCGAGGCAGTTCAGCAAGCAAAAGAAAAGCGAAAAGGATAAAAGGAAACTCCATCTGCTGGTGGAGTTTCCTTTATTTAGTATAAAAAATTTTTTATAGTCCGATAACTGTAGGTGCTGTCATGTTTTTTAACACTTTCGCCACACTCATTGCTACAATCGGACTTGATTTTGGATTTTGAGAAAATGGTTTGTTTTGGACGGATATTTCAACTTGTCCAAATTCGCCTTTCGCAAGAATCGTATGAGTATTCAATTGAATAGTTGGATCCACATATACTTGGACCTTCGTTTTTTCGAAACCAATTCCAGCGATACTTAAAGCCGCTGATACGTTTACATTTTCAGGGAATAATTTGGCGGCAATACGTGCATTTCCTTCAAAAATACAATAAGGCTCAGTGATAGTGGCAAGATTTACTTTTTCCTCTGCAATCGTACCGTACCAACTTCTTGGATGCTTTCTTGTAATGAGTTTGATTTCGTCAATTTCGCCTAATACTCCGGCAGCAATCCGATCTAATCCAGCGATAGCGGCAGATGGAATAATTATTTGTTTCATATTTTTTGCCGCTGATTCCTGTAACGATTCATAAAATTCGATATCTGCTAATACCCCTACTGATAAGAGGATTAAATCACTTCCGGAGGATAGAGTTATTTCACCATATTGTTTAACAGCATTATGGCCCGCAGCTTCGATAATAATATCTAAATTTTGATTGAAAAATGCTTCTTGATCCGTTGTTATGGTACAGTGTTCTGGCAAATTGTCCAAAAGATTAGGCTGTTTTCTAACTAGAATAGACTTAAGGATGACATTTCCAGCCTGTCCTGAATGGATATATTCAGCAATACTTTTTCCAAGTGTTCCATAGCCAATGATCCCAGCTCTAAGCATTTTTGATTCTCCTCAATATTGATTATTTGGTATACTATATACCATTAATTTCTACATTTTAATGGATTAAAAGGTGAAAATCAAGTGGAAAATTTAGAATATAAATAAACGTCTAAATTTTCGAAATATTGTTGCGTATTCAAGGTGTTAATGTTATATTATTTTCAACCTATATAGTTAACACTGGCTATATAGTGAAAAGGAGGGGGGAATCTTCATCATTCTTACATATTCATTACTAGAATAAAGCAATGTTTGTATTGGCCGCGGTTTTTTCTATTTTTGGAAGTTTAATAGTTGAAAGTTTTGTTCGTCAAAAAAAGAGTTAATCTAGGAGTACAGATTTTTTTTGGATTATCTCGGTATACAATCCACAAAATACAAAATTCACCTTACTTATTAATTTTTTCCTTTTAATCGTAATAGCAATTTTAAGTATTCTATCAGTTAACAGTAAAAGGGTAATTGAGAAGAGAGACCGACATCATTGGTGGAAGCGCTTACGAATCCTTTCTCCTCACCATACCACCTTTCAGAAAATTTCAAGCAGAACATTTGATACAAATTTAGCTGAAAATTTTTTTAAAAGTCGGAGGGGGATATATGGAATTAACATTAGCTCATTGGGTTTACCTAATTGTCACTGCAGCTGTCATTATTATTATGCTATTCCGAAAAGGTGTTGTATTACCGCTTATCGTAGGGACCTTTATTGTGGCAGCCGTCTACAAGGGGAGTTTAATAGCGGGCTTTCAAGCTGTCTTTAATGCTAACCTTGTTGCCGCTAAGGAACTATTTAGTATTTTCTTAATAATATCGATCATGATTGGTCTCTTAAATTCTCTGAAGGATCTAGGGGCAGATAGAAGGATGGTCGTGCCGATTCAGAAAATAATGGTAAACGGCCATGTTTCCTATTTAGTTTTAATGATCACAACTTATGTAATTTCGCTGTTTTTCTGGCCAACCCCAGCAGTTCCATTAATTTGTGCCTTGTTAGTTCCTGCAGCAGTAAGTGCAGGCCTGCCTGTCATGACTTCCGCAATGGTAATCGTTATCGCAGGTCAAGGGATGGCTCTTTCCTCAGACTATATCATGCAAGTAGCGCCAATGCTAAGTGCAAAAGCAGCGGGTATTGATAAAGCTGCCGTATCAGATAAGGCATTCATTCTTTCTATAATTACAGGATTAAGCGCTTTAGCGATTGTGTATGTAACACATCGAAAGGCGATTACGAAAAAATCTGGTTCTGCCAGTAACGTGAATACTGAAGAAAAAGCATTTTTTAATGTGGCTGAAGAACTTGCAGCGACTGCAGAAGAGACTGCTGATATCGTCCAAAGAAAAGAAACATGGGGAAAAGTTTTCGCTGTCATTGTACCTCTAGCCATGTTAGCTGTTATGATTTTTATGTTCCAGACCAAAATTGGCGGTGGATCTGGATTTGAAGGCGGAGACGGTGCCGCATTCATTGGCGGTGTTGCCACTATTCTATTAGTCTTAGCTACTATTGCTTTTAATCGAATTCATGCGCTTGATAAAATAAGTGAACATATTACCGAAGGTTTTGTTTTTGCCTTCAAGGCCATGGCACCGGTGATACCGATTGCAGGCTACTTCTTTATGGGAAGCGGAGATTTTTCAGGGGCTATTCTGTCTTTAGGTGATAAGGCAGCAAAGCCGGCATTTCTATTTGATTTAATCCAAGCCGGACAAAATTATATCCCGCATAGCCCATTTTTTGCAGCGATTAGTATTTTAATAGTTGGTATCATTACCGGATTAGATGGTTCTGGATTTGCTGGTCTTCCATTAACTGGTGCATTGTCAGGAGCAATCGCTCCAGGAAGTCACATCGATCCTTCCGTTATGGCCGCTATTGGTCAAATGGGTGCAGTTTGGAGCGGCGGGGGAACGCTGATTGCTTGGTCATCTCTTGTGGCCGTTGCAGGCTTCTTACAAGTATCACCACTTGAACTGGCGAGGAAAAACTTCGTACCGGTAATATCGGGACTACTCTTAGCCACTATTTTAGCAGTCATAATTTGGTAGACATTGGGGTCCTCCAAAAATCAGTCAGGAACTGATTTTTGGAAGCCCTTTTTTTCTTGCATGTTTGGTATAGTTTTGAATAGAATGAGGATTGAAACAGCAAGCAATGAATGAAGGAGGCTCAATCAATGAAAGCAGGTTTAGTCGGCATCGGAAAACTAGGGACTGCGATGATGACGCACTGGCATCAAAGCAGCATACCGATAGGGATTTATCACCCCGTGAAAAAGAAGGCCGAAGATTTCGTTCAGCAGTTTCAAAATGGATATTATTTATCAGAGCAAGAATTAACCAAATTGGATGTGTTAATATTAGCTTTACCATCAATGCAGGTGATCCCTTTTATTTCAAGCTTAAAGATTGATGTATCAACCCATTTCATCAATATGGCAACCGCACTTTATACGAAAGAAATAAAAACTAGCTTTCCAGCCCTAAACATTCATGGGGTGAAATTTATGGGTCATTGGAAAGATTTATTGGATCATGGCAATGGCTTGTTTATTACAGAGACCACATTACCACTGAATATAGAGGACCTCTATCATTGTTTAGGGAAGATAAAATTGGATCGTGAGGATTGTTTAACAGAGGTTAATAAACTTGCAACCTATTATGCCATAAAAGCAGCAATCGAAATTGAAAAGGATTTCTCAGGGAAAGGAATTTCCTCTGAATATGTGAAACGAGCCCTAACTTCCTTAGCACCTGAAGTTATGCGTAGTTATAGCGAAGGAAATCTTGGCCATTTTGCGATGGATATTGTAAAAGAAGTGCAAGCAAAGCAAGGAGGAGTCAAACCAAATTGACTCCTCCTTGCTTTAATATTGATCATTTAGGAAAAGAACAATTGTAAGACGAATAGGTACACCATCACACAGCCGATATAAAGGCCGGCAAAGGATAAATTCCAATTTGATACCTTATAGGAACTTTCCTTCACAATGTTGGACATGAGCCCCAGTGTGGCATTATACGGTCCCACAAGAAAGGAAGAAACCGCACCCGCTAACATTGCAACTGTTAATATTGGCGGTGAGATACCGATTACCTCAGGATTGAGTCCTTCGGTCATTAATGCAAGTGACACAGCAGGGTGTAGTCCGAGAAAAGCAAAACCTAAAGGAATTAGTGGCAGCAAAATCAAAAAGATTTCTACTCCCGCCACATGAATAAACTGAATTACCAAGCGATCCAACCATTCATTTGTATGAGAAACATTGATGGTCGAGATAAAAAAGCCAGCGGATAAATAAATAAAGAATTGATCCTTCATGCCTACTGAAAACGATTGAAAATGATTTAATAAATGGGCGCCAAACTCTTTTCCTTGCTTTAAGCATAAAGACCATGTAAAGGAAAAAGGGATAACCATTAAAGAAACGAGTGTTAAGAAGGGGTAAGGAAACTTTCTTTCTACTAATGAAATAGCAAGATTAAAGATTATGATTGCCAGTAATATTTGAAAAACTCTTCGCGAACGGTCGATTTGACTTGGTTCAGCGGCAGCCGCTGTTTCATGGGCAGTGAGGTTTTTCTGTGCTTGGATCATTATTTTTGATTTGCGTGCCCCTAGGTACCAGTCCATTCCCATCCCAACAATACTTAAAGGAATGACATACGGGAGAATTGAAACCCAGCTAACTCCCGTCATCGTGATCACGATCCCGACAATCGGGGTAACGGGTGCCCATAGTAACGGCATGGCAAACCCCCGGGTAATCGCACGGCTCATAAACCGTTCTTTATTTTGGACTGGAATAATATCTAATGAAGGCCGAATCGAATAATAGGTCATTGGCAATGTTGCAAGATTCATAAAAATACTAAAAAAGTATGAAAAACCAGAGGTAATCATATAAAGTTGGCCAGAAGTTTTTACCTTTTTTTGAATCATCGTTTGAATTCCACCGCTGTAACCCCCCAGTTTAATGGGTATTCCTAAAATGGGTACTAAGGTAAACATCGTCAATAAATCGAGCATGGGACCAAAGGAAAGGATATATTCCTGCCAGCGGGCACCGCTTGTCCATAATAATATCAATCCCAGAATCAAAAAGGTACTGCCTAATATTTGAACAAATCGTTTTGCTTGTAAAAGTGTACAAAGAACGATGATAAGACTTAAAACGGATAAGATAACCCCAATATCCAGCTGGGGAAGAAGCACGGAGAGTAAATACAATAAAATCACTAAAAAAAACATAAATCTCAGCATATCATCACCCTAACTCAATATAAGGTATACCAAACAGATAATTTACACTGAATACAGTCACAAATTTGCCACTTTTTAATTTATTTTTGGTATTTGGTATACAATATTGTTGTATTTTTTAATTCTACATTATAAAATGAACTTAATAAATAACATCATCACTAGGGGGAATTTCGATGTTCAACATTCTATTTAATTCTAAAAAATCTGCTGAAAAAGCCGAGAAAAAATTAGCATCATTAAGAAAAATCCTTAAATTTTAAAGGTTTGTGAAAACAGCCGTCACGCATAAGTGGCGGTTTTTTTATGCTTTTTTAAATAATATAAAAACCGGAGAGACGTCATATTCTCTCCGGAGTTATACATGAATCGCCATGGTAGAAAATTATACCGCTACTTCATCAGATTTGACTAGCTTGGAGTTAACTGAATCCTCGCTGTTTCCTGATGCTTTCACGATCTCATTTAATTCCTCACGTGCCGCTTCAATTGTTTCAAACCTCTCAAAAAACTTTACCGCGATATGATTTACATATTCTTTTCCTTCAAATTTTTCAAATAATTGAATTTTAGCGCTTTCATCAAGGACTTTTGCTATCGTATATTTAGCTCGTAATTGATCAAAGAAATAGAAGTGATACGTTTCAACTGGCTCTAGACCATCGTTTTCTAAAATCGTTTGAAAGGTTTCTTTATTCGTTAGCACAACAAATTTTCCCAAATTTGAACACTCCTTTAAATAATCTATTAGACTTTATTGGTAACCGTTCGAAAGTAGATTCAAAATGTTGAATTCCCTTTCAGGAACATTGTATACCAAACTTCTTATTTGTATTTTATCTGAAGTTGTAGAAATATTCAACAGTATATTCTAAATATTAAAATAATTAAAAAACTAGTTTGCTTCTCTAAGAAAAAGATTGTATACTTCAGGAAAGAATCAAAATTTTTAGAATAAACGGAAAGGGGAAGTTTTATGCCTAAAGTGATCCTCCATGTTGATGGGACAACTGTTGAACAAGAAGTGAAGGAGAATGCCAACTTAGTCGTGCTGGCAGCCACACGCCAATTACCAAAGTTAAAATACGGCTGTGGAATGGGACGGTGTACAAAATGCACGTGCATCGTGATCGATGGAGCAGAAGACTTAGCACCACCGAATTGGAAGGAAGAAAAAATGCTGGGAGATAAGGTAAACGAAGGATACCGCTTGACCTGCCAGCTAACTATTCAGCAAGATATCGAAATCTCTCAAGAGAATATTTTGGTACCGCTTCCAAAGAAACAATCAGCTATTCAAGTAAAATAATTTTTTGTTCCATTTATTGGTATACAATATACAAAATATAATTGCAGGTGATTTGTAATGAATTGTTACGATTTAACCAGGATGACTTGGAAAGAGGTAGAGGGAGCATTAAAAACTGCTAAATTTGCCATCATTCCTATCGGAGCTCATGAACAGCATGGTCCTCATATGGTCGAAAGTTGTGATGCAGTTTTAGCAGAAAGAATGGCTAAAAAGCTTGGGGAAAAAATGTTTCCTTTTTGCATAGTTACTCCAACCATAAATATGGGCGTTTCCCAGCATCACTTAAATTTTCCGGGAACCATTTCGCTTGAGCCAACAACCTTAATTGCAATATTACATGACATGATCTCATCTTTAAAACATCATGGAATCGAAAAGTTTTTATTATTAAATTCACACGGCGGCAACCAATCTACTTTAAATGTGGCATCAATGACATTAACAAAAGAACTAGAAGTTGAAATTTATTACGCTAAAACAACAGCATCCGCTAAAAAATCGATTAAGAATTATGTTACTTCAACTTTATTTGGCCACAGCTGTGAGCGTGAAGTTTCCGAAGCCTTATATTTGGCTCCAGAGCTTGTGCGGCCTGAATTACTCGAAAAAGGGGATATTCAGGAAGATGGAAGATGGAAGCAGCTGAGACCGGGGAATGCCATCCAAGGATTTTATTATTATGAAGAAATGACCCAAAATGGCTGTATCGGTGATGCGACTAAAGCCAGCTGGGAAATTGGCAGGCAAATTGTCGAAGAATCATTGGAGAACCTTTCTAAAGAGCTATACAAATTATTAAAGATAGAAGTAGAAACGCATTAGTAGATCAGCCAGCAACTAATTATCAGATTATAATAATCTTTAAAAAATTCTAAAAATTATATTTACAAACGAAAAAAAATAGGTTAGTATTTAGTTAAGGGTATACCAAATAAGAAAAAAAAGTAAAGAATGCTAGATAATATCTATCAATCTTTTATTTTTAAACTCTTTTGGTATACAAAATATCAAATACCAAGTTTAACTTGGTTCAGCTACATAACATTGAGGAGGAGATTACATTGACAGAATTACTTTCAAAAGACGAATTTCGTAAACAACTGGAAGAAGCGATTAAAGGAAATCATAGCCAAAAGGCTCCTTTTACATTAGCGTGGGCTGAAGGAAAATTAGAAAGAAAACACTTTGCAAAATGGGCTGAAAACCATTACCACTATGTTGGACCTTTCGCTGACTACCTGGCGTACATTTACCACAACACTCCAACCGCTCAAAAGTTTGAAGCTGCAAAGGATTTCACTCTACAAAATATGTATGAGGAAGAAATTGCTGCTGACCGTCACACTGATTTGCTGATTCGTTTCGCTGAAGCATGTGGAACTACTCGTGAACGCGTTGTTAATCCTGATAATATGGCTCCTACTACATTAGGCCTTCAAAGCTGGTGTTTCGCAGTTGCCGCACGTGAAAACTTTGTTGTTGCAACAGCTGCCCTAGTCGTAGGCTTAGAATCTCAAGTTCCTGATATCTACCGGAAGCAGACTCCTGCATTACGTGAACAATATGGATTTACGGATGAAGAAATTGAATTTTTCGATTTACACATCGTTTCAGATGAAATCCATGGTGAGCGTGGTTACAAAATCGTTCTTGATCATGCCGATACTCCAGAATTACAGCAACGCTGCTTGGAAGTAGTAAGAACTGGAGCAAAAATGCGCCGCATGTACATGGATGGATTATGGAGAGAGTACTTAGAGCAGGATTTAGGAGCTTTAGTAGAAGCGAAATAATCTTAAAGCTAGTTAATAATAAGACGGATTCAAAAATGGACATTTTTGAATCCGCTTCCTTTACAAGCCGCCCTATTTAATCTTGCAGTTTAAGGTTTAAATGGCGGCTATTTTTATAAAGAAAAGATGGTGATAGATGTGCTAACTACAAAAGTAGAAACATTCAATAACTTAATAGATGGAAAGTGGCTGGAATCTGTTAGCCAAAATACGTTTTTTAGTGTAAACCCGGCTAATAAGGAAGAAATCGTGGGGGTATTCCAAGCTTCAAATGAACAGGATGTCCGCTTGGCGATTGAGGCGGCGCAAAAAGCTTTTCCAGCATGGTCCCAAACGGCACCATCTAAACGTGCAGCGATCTTAAATCAGGCTGCCAGCATTCTCGAACTAAATACCGCTAAGTTAGCCGAAGAGTTAACACGCGAAGAAGGAAAACACATTGATGATGCTAAAAATGAGGTCCTTCGATCAGCGCAAACGCTCAGGTTTTATGCAGTGGAAGGTCAGACCTTTACTGGTGAAACTTTCCCGAATGATGATCCGAATATGAAGGTATCGACGGAAAGAGAGCCGCTTGGAGTGGTGAGTGTCATTACTCCGTGGAACTTCCCACTTTCAATTCCAGCCAGAAAAATAGCACCTGCTTTAATTACTGGAAATACCGTTGTTTTCAAACCTTCGTCAGATACACCACTAATTGCATTTCGATTAGTTGAAGCCTTATATCAAGCCGGTATACCAAAAGGCGTCATTAACTTCGTAACGGGAAAAGCTTCAGATGTGGGCGATATATTAGTAACCCATCCTGCTGTAAGGGCAGTCACTTTTACAGGCTCTACTAGTGCCGGGGAAGATATCCATCGCAAAGCATCTTTTACAACTCGCACACAAATGGAGCTTGGGGGCAAGAATCCGCTCATCGTTATGAACGATGCAGACCTTGATTTGGCCGCAAGCTTGACTGTAAACGGAGGCTTTTCCTTAACCGGGCAAGCGTGCACAGGAACAAGCCGTGTGATCGTTTTAAAAGAAGTGAAAGAGGCATTTGTTCAAAAGCTTATAGAAAAAACCAACGCACTTAAAATTGGAAATGGATTTGAAAAAGGCGTAAAAATTGGCCCGCTTGCCAATGAGAAACAGTTTAATAATGTTTTAAAGTATATTCAATATGGTAAAGAAGATGGTGCTACATTGGCTTTTGGAGGTAATACCTTAACAGAGGGTGAGTACCAAAATGGGTACTATATCCAGCCAGCGATTTTTACGAATGTAATTCCGGATTCACGAATTGCCAAAGAAGAAATTTTTGGACCTGTGATTGCTGTGATTGAAGTAGATACATATGAAGAGGCCATCGCCATTGCGAATGATGTTGAGTATGGTTTATCTGCTTCCATCGTCACCAATAATTTAAAAGTTGCCAACCAATTTACTAAGGATATTCAAGCTGGAACCGTTAAAGTGAACCGTACGACAACGGGCAACTTAATGAACGCACCTTTTGGCGGGCTGAAAAAATCAAGCACTTCCACCTTCCGTGAATCTGGAAGAGTCGGCTTAGAGTTCTTTACCCAATTAAAAACAGTCTATATTGGCTATTAAGGAGAGATTCATCCATGAAAACAGCTTTAAAATTAGAATTAGAAGAAGCAAAAATCATGATTGAGGCGGCTAAGAAAAAATCTGAGGAAATCAATGTGCTTGAAACCATTGCCATTGTGGATGATGGAGGGAATCTGATTGCGCTTGAACGGATGAATGGTGCACGCATCACCGGTCCTGAAATCGCGATTGCGAAAGCTTACACGGCTTCTGGTCATAAACGGTCTACCCATTTATTTAACAAGGAGCCAAATGGTCCTGCTCTCCCAGGAAATGAAGCATTTGGTATTAATCAGATGCTCCCTGGCAAATTTGCCATCTTTGTTGGCGGCTTTCCGATTGTGGTTAATGGTGAAGTAGTCGGGGGAATTGGTGTCAGCGGCGGAAACGGTGAACAAGATACGGCTGTAGGTACTGCTGCATTAACAGCATTGCAAAAGTTTGTGGAAGGTGATGGCCTTGAGGTCATAACTGATGCTGATATAAAAAAATAACGGAAGCTGGACCTCATTCATTGTCTCTTAGTATGAATGGGGTCCATGTTAATCAACGGGGAATTTTTGTTAATAAAGGGGGAGAATCAACTGAAACCATATTTTGAGTTGGCTATAGGGTTTGCACGCACAGGTGTTACTGGATATGGAGGCGGTCCCTCTACGATTCCGTTGATTGAATTTGAAGCTGTTCAAAAATATAAATGGATGACAGAAGAGGAATTTGGGGAAATTTTGGCGTTAGCCAATACGTTACCGGGTCCGATTGCAACCAAAATGGCGGCTTATATCGGATTCAAGGTAAAAGGATCCTTAGGAGCAACAGTTGCCATCCTTGCACACATTCTTCCATCCATCATTGCCATGATTGGATTGCTTGGGGTGCTTTATTCCTTTCGAAAATCTCCAATTGTAAGCGGAATGGTGCAGGGGGTAACGCCTGTCATAGGATTTATGTTATTGGAGATGGCCTACCGTTTTTTCCAAAATGGACGCAAAGGCTTAGGATTATCGAAAATGGTCATACTTTCGGCCGTTTCTTTGGTATTTGTTCAATTTCTTGGTTTACATCCAGGTATTCTAATCGCCGTTTTTCTGATTGCTGCTTATTGGATTGCCGAACGTAAAGAAAAAGCGGCTGCACCCGAGACGAATGTTCTCTTGCAGAGAAAGGAAAAAAGCTCATGATTTATTGGCATATTTTCTGGTCATTTTTTATTGCAAATTTATTAGGCTACGGCGGCGGGCCTGCAACGATTCCATTAATTCAGAATGAAGTTGTCAATCATTATCATTGGATGAGTGTTTCAAAGTTTGGTGATATATTAGCTATTGCAAACGCCTTACCAGGACCAATTGCCACTAAAATGGGAGGGTTTATCGGTTATCAATTGGCAGGATTTCCTGGTGCCATTATTGCGCTGGCAGCCACAATTCTGCCTTCTGCTCTGGCTGTAATTTTGTTATTTAAGTTTGTCAATCTATTTAAGGATTCTCCTAAAATTAAACTTATGACAAAATCAGTACAGCCGATTATTGCCATTTTACTAGCCGTTATGGCCTATCAATTCTTTTTAACCGCGTTTGAAAAAAGTGGTGTTTTTCATCTTTTACTCCTAGCCTGCATTAGCTATTTCGCATTAATCAGGCTAAAGATTCACCCTTCGCTGGTCATTGTATGTGCATTGTTTTATGGAGGGATTTTTTTATCTTAAGCGGATAAACTTAAGGAAAATACTATAATAAATAAGCGGGTGGAGCAATGGAAACAAGATGGGAGGAAAACAATCTTTTATCAATACGAGAACATGCCTATCTATATTTGAAGGAAATGATTCTAGAGGGAGAATTTAAAGCGGGAGACCGGCTGATCGAAAGAGAGCTTGCGGGGAAATTAAATATTAGCCGTACTCCAATTCGAGAAGCTTTGTTCCGGCTGGAATCGCAGGGCTTTGTCAAAACCGTTCCCCGGAAAGGTGTAGTGGTTACGAACATTTCTGAAACAGAAGTCATAGAGGTATTTACCATCCTTTCATCATTGGAGGTTTTGGCAGTAAAATTGGCAGCTCAAAAGATGGATAAGAGTACCCAGCTCGAATTAGATCAAAAAATCCAAGAGCTAATTGAATTGGATAGGCTGGCGGAAGAGAACTTTAATTTTGAACATATTCAAATGAATCAACTGATCAATAAAGCTTCAAAAAGTCCTAAATTATTCGAAATACTTTCCGGGCTGATTGATTATATTCATATGGCCGCGAATATGGGGTACGAAACTCCAGGGCGACGAAAAGAATCGTTAAAGGAACATATCGATATTATGAAGGCCTTACGGGATAAGGAATCGGATATGGCTGAGTATTTAATGAGAATTCATATCGAAAACTCTAAAAAGGCATATATCACCTATATGGAAAATGTAAAAGAAAAGCTTAATAAAAAGGATAAATTAAAATCTCCCATTTAAGCTTGCGAAGGCCACAACATAATCGGTTTGTGGTCTTCATTTTTAATAAAACAGAATTATAAATTAAAAGTTTTGTATTGTCTGAAAATTAAAATTATGGTATATTGTATACCAAGAAGATAAATCTAAGGGAGGAAAACGACATGCCAAAAATACATTTCATAAACAGTAACAAACAATTAGAGGTACCGGAGAATTCTAATATTTTGCGAATGTCTCTTCGTTACGATGGAGAACTCCCAAATCGATGTGGCGGAGGAATCTGCGGCACATGCGTTTTTAAAGCGGAAAATGGAAATGAATTCCTTGATAATGTAAAGATCCAAGAAAGAAGAAAATTAGGGGAAGAGTGGTTAGGGGAAGGGTATCGATTAGGCTGCCAAACATTTGTGACAAACGGCGACATCTCTATTTCATGGGATGAAGCAATTACCGAACAAGTGAAAAAAAGAAAGCCGGATAAACTGCAAAAGGAAGTAACAACCGCAAAATAATTTTTCTAGGGGTGAGATCATGTGGGCCTGTAACAGTCATATGAAAGAAGTATTATCATTCTTAGATATTCCCCATATTAGCAAGGCTTCCTACCATATCAAATGTTCATTTTGTGATAAACCTGCACAAGTAAAAGTTTATTATGCTCATCGGCCAATAAAATATAAAAAGTATAAAGAATTCCAAGATTCGTCCATCATTTCACGCACCTCTTAAAAAAGCTGTCACTCGACAGCTTTTTTTATCATTTTTTGGTGGAGAATGACCTCAGGACTATATAAAAAACACGATAATTTTGCTAAAATATTAAAAAGTATCTAAAAATACATAACAATGACCTTTTCTAATCATAGGGAATTAGTCTAATATTTTCCGATTAGTTGCATTATAGGTTTTGATAAATTGGAGGAATGAACATGTGGGATATGGATATGGATATAGATCAAATCGCAAGGATTAAAGTAATAGGCGTTGGCGGCGGCGGAAATAACGCGGTTAACCGAATGATTGAAGGCGGTGTACAAGGGGTTGAATTCATCGCCGTTAACACAGATGCCCAGGCTCTTAATCTATCAAAAGCAGAGATTAAAATGCAAATTGGTGCTCAATTAACAAGAGGATTAGGAGCAGGTGCCAATCCGGAAGTCGGCAGAAGAGCCGTAGAGGAGAGCAGGAAACAGCTAGAAGAGGTATTAAAAGGAGCTGACATGGTCTTCGTCACGGCCGGAATGGGCGGCGGAACAGGAACAGGAGCAGCACCGGCTATTGCTGAAATTGCTCATGACCTCGGCGCATTAACGATTGGAGTCGTCACACGCCCATTTGGATTTGAAGGAAGAAAACGTGCACAAAACGCAGCAAGCGGAATCGAGTTTATGAGGAACGCGGTTGATACCTTAATTATTGTGCCGAATGACCGCTTATTGCAGATTGTCGATAAAAAGACCCCTATGATTGAAGCCTTCCGCGAAGCCGATAATGTACTCCGTCAGGGTGTCCAAGGAATTTCGGATTTAATAGCCGTCCCAGGATTAATAAACCTTGACTTTGCTGATGTTAAAACCATTATGTCTAACCAGGGAACGGCCTTAATGGGGATTGGAGTTGCAAAAGGTCCTAACCGCGCTGTTGAAGCTGCCAAAAAGGCGATTTCCAGTCCGTTACTCGAAACGTCCATTGACGGGGCACAAGGTGTCCTCATGAATATTACAGGCGGAAGCAATTTAAGCTTGTATGAAGTACAGGAGGCAGCGGATATTGTCGCTTCTGCCGCAGATCATGAATTAAATATGATTTTTGGTTCTATCATTAACGATAGTCTAAAGGAAGAAATCATGATTACGGTTATTGCTACTGGTTTTGATGATAAAGAAGGCTCTAGATTAAACACAGCTTCAAACCTGTTAGGGTCAAAGCCTCCTTCACAAAGAGAAACGATTAAGGAACAGAAGGTAAGTGAAGAAAGGCTGCCTGAAAATGGAAAACAATGGATGGAACCCGAGGAAACACTCGATATTCCAACATTCCTGCGAAATCGTAATAGAAGATAAATCTTTTGGCTGCCGAATGTCACTCGGCAGTCTTTTAATTTGAAGGCTGTGTTAAAGGTTATTGTTGATTTTTTAACACTGTTGATTGGAGAACAAATCAACAGCCAAGTTTAACACAGCCATTTTGAATAATTTTTTTCGAGAAAGTGCTATACTATTCAATGGTGAAATAATCAATATTATCATGCTATATATAATATAAATAGGTCGTAACCAAAATTAATGAATATGATTAATTATAGTAGGAAAATTCGCAAAATAATTTTTTATGAAAGCGTATGCTATAATGATACTATTCAAACAACAAAGGAGTTTTTGTAATGTTAAAAGATTTCTTTATGGGTTTATCACAAAACCAATTTCTAAATAATGCAGCAAAGAAATATGGGCTTAAATTAGGAGCGCAAAGTGTTGTTGCCGGAACGACTATCGAAGAAACGATTAAAAGCATTAAAGAATTGAATGCGCATGGTATTTCGGCTACTGTTGATAATCTTGGCGAGTTTGTTTTTGAAAAAGAAGAGGCAACTAAGGCTAAAGAACAAATTCTTAAGGTCATTGAGGCCATTCATGAAAATAAGGTCGATGCTCATATTTCCTTAAAACCAACTCAATTAGGATTGGATATTGATTATTCTTTTTGCTTAAGCAATTTACGTGAAATCGTTCATCTTGCAAACAACTACGGGATTTTTGTTAATTTCGACATGGAAGATTACGGTCATCTTAAGCCTTCGTTTGATTTATTAGATGAATTGTCCATGGAATATGGGAATGTAGGTACTGTTATTCAGGCTTACTTCTACGAAGCGCAAGAAAACCTTGAAAAATACAAAAACTATCGGTTACGTATCGTAAAAGGCGCTTATAAAGAGCCTGAGGAGTACGCTTACCAGGATAAGAAAGATATTGATAAAAACTTTATTAAATTAATCGAATGGCATTTAGTAAATGGAAAATTTACATCGATTGCTACCCATGATCACCGAATCATTAATCATGTTAAGGAATTTGTTAAAAAGAACAATATTCCATATGATAAGTTCGAGTTTCAAATGCTTTATGGTTTTAGAAAAGACATGCAGCTTGACCTTGCAAAAGAAGGCTACAACTTCTGTACGTACGTACCTTTCGGAAATGACTGGTATGGCTATTTCATGAGACGCCTTGCAGAAAGACCGCAGAATTTAAATCTTGTTGCTAAACAAGTATTTAATAAGAAAACGAACACCATTATTGGTGTTGCTGCAAGCGCCTTTTTATTAGGAAGAATTTCAAAGGCAAATAATAAGAATCGCCGTTAATTAAATAACAATTCGTACTTTATGAAGCTCCTGCAAAAGCAGGGGCTTTTTGCATTCCTCAAAAATCCTCTAATTCAATTTTATAAGTAATTTGGACATGCTGCCCTGAATAGGATAGGTGAGTGGGATTTTAAAGAATAAGAGGGAGTCTACTATAATGGGTAAGCAATCACTGGCAATCTCAATATTACTAATTAGCAGTTTAATAGGGTTAACTGGATGTACAGATAAAACAACAACAAAACCATCAGAGGGTAAGGTAACAGAGCCGCAGAAGCTGCCTGAAACAAAACCTCCGGAAGAAACGGTCAAGGAAGAAGAACAAAAGCCTATCACGGTTAATATCATTGATCCAAACACAAAAGCGATTTTAAAGACCCTTCTTCCTCTTGAAATGGGATATGATGCCAATAAAGAAACTTATCAAAAGGAAATTGAGAAATGGGCAAAGGATATGGCAAGAGGGACACAAACAACGCCTGGCTACGATCAGAGAATGATTCTTGACAAGATTGATGCGAATGGACAAATCATAAAAGGAAAGCCTCAGGTTATACTAGAAGAATCCGAGTTAGTGGAAAAAGTAATGGCGGCATCAGTTAATGGAGGTGACGTTGAGCTTCCTCTTTATGTCACGGAAAGCGGCTATAAACCAGAGGATGTTGCCCATTTAAATGAAGTAGTCCTGGCGAGCTATTCAACCAGATTTGACAGCGGGGTAATCGGGCGGTCAAAAAATATTGAGTTGTCTTCTCAAGCTATTAATAATGTCATTGTTGGAGCTGGTGACTATTTCTCCTTTAATACAACAGTTGGTCCGAGTGATGCCGCACATGGCTATCAAAAGGCAAAGGAAATCGTCAATAAGCAATTAGTCGATGGTATTGGCGGGGGAATTTGCCAAACCTCTTCCACCTTATTTAATGCAGTCGATCAAGTAGGGGTTAGTTATGTGGAAAAACATCATCATTCATTGTCAGTGGGGTACGTACCTGCAGGGCGGGATGCCACGGTTTCGTATGGCGGGCCAGATTTTAGATTTCAGAACACGAAGGGTGTTCCGATTTTAATTAAAACCATTTACGGAAAAGGGACATTAACGGTTGAAGTTAGAACATCCATTGCTTATCAAAGCCTCATTGCTAAAGGAAATTAATAAAGGCAGAATCTTTGTGGATACCACTAGGTTCTGCCTTTTTATTTTCCAATCGAACGCTGTATATTCCTCCAAATATAAGCAAAAAATACCTTTGGCTTATTAAGATTAACCAAAGGAGGAATATTATGAGAAGGATTAATAGGTCGTTCATGTTCTTAATTATCTTAACTATTGTAGGATGGACTGGGAATCAGGATGTTTCCGCCCGTGTTTTGGATGATACAAATGTAAGCAAGCGTCAAGATGTAGAGGCAAGCAGACAGCAGACAACTGGTACAGGTGACCAAGGATTATCAGAAGAGTACCATGGTCATAAATCAAACAGGCCAGAAACAAAACTTAAGAAACCAAAACCACCTGCATCTAATAATAAATTTAAACAAATACAGCTTTTGGGTATAAATGACCTGCACGGTCAATTAAATGTAACAAGGAAAGTTAATGGAAAGCCAGCAGGACGTGTCGACTATCTTGCAGCATATTTAAAGCAAAGAGCAGCCGAGAATAAGAACACGCTATTTGTACAGGCTGGTGACATGGTCGGGGCAAGTCCGCCTGTTTCTGCTCTTTTACAGGATGAACCGACTATTGAAATCTTAAATAAACTTGGCTTTGATATTGGAACGGTTGGAAACCATGAGTTTGATGAAGGAGTAAAAGAACTTCTCCGCCTGATTAACGGGGGGACCCATCCCAAAACGGGAAATTTTGCGGGTTCTAATTTTCCGTGGATTGTAGCAAATGTTATAGATGAAAAAACAGGAAAAACGATTTTACCGCCTTATAAAGTTTTAAAAGTAGACGGAATGTCCATTGGCTTTATCGGAGTGGTTACTACCGAAACTCCTTCAGTTGTGGTGCCTAGCGGAGTGGCGGGATTAAAATTCACAGATGAAGTAGAAGCCATTAATAGAAACGTGGCAGAATTAAAAAAGCAGGGTGTGAAATCGATTATTGTTTTAGCACATAACCCTGGTTCATCAGGACCAAATGGAGAAAATCCAACAGGGCAGCTAGTCGATATTGCTAATCGAGTCGATGACGAAGTGGATATTATATTTGGCGGACATAACCATGCGTATATGAATGCCACCATTGATAATAAATTAGTTGTTCAATCCTATTCTTATGGAACGGCATTTTCTGACGTTGATATCGAAATTGACCCTAAAACAAAGGATATCGTTTCAAAAAGAGCAGAAATCGTCACAACATTTCAAGAAGGTACGAAACCAGACCCAGAAATTAAACAAATTATTGAAGGCTATGAAGCAAAAATTGCCCCAATCGTAAATCGGGTGGTCTGGTCTACCTCTGTTCCTTTAACCGCACTGCAAGATGGAAATGGGGAATCCGTCTTGGGAGACCTTATCGCTGATGCTCAACGGTCCGCGATGGGCACTCAATTTGCGTTTATGAATCCAGGCGGTATTCGCGCAGATATTGATGCAGGGGATATCACATGGGGTGAGGTATATACTGTTCAGCCATTTAATAATGAGCTTGTCAAGATGACAATGACAGGACAGCAGATTCGAGACTTGCTCGAACAGCAGTGGGGGACGAAAACGACCATGCTGCAAATTTCTGGTTTAACCTATTCGTGGGATCCTAATAAACCAATTGGACAAAGGGTAGTGAGCATGAAGCTCCCAGATGGAACAGTGCTTGATCCAAATACCCCTTATACAGTGACAGCAAACATCTTCCTCTCTGGCGGGGGGGACGGGTTCACCGTATTTACGAAAGCACAAAACAAAGAAGTGGGACCATTGGATTTGGATGCGCTCGTCAATTATATTTCAGCACAGCCAAAGCCATTTACCTATAATATTCAGAACCGGATTCAGAAGGTTCAATAATCAAGAATAGGGTGTCAGGCACCATCAACGGTGCCTGACACCCTATTCAATCTTAACCGTGATTTGATCCCATGCATTGTAGCCGTACCCATTTCGATTCCAAAAAGGATTTGATGGCTGGGTGCGATTGGAGGAATCCGTTGCTTTGGACATGATGGTGTATTCTCCTTTAGCTTCAACGGCCCACTCATATGACCAGGGGACCCAGCCGTAGTTTCCTGGACTATGATGACCTATTTCAGCGAATGCCCACGTTTGACCTTTATCGGTACTAATTTCAACCTTAGTAATATCGCCCTTACCTGTCCAAGCAATTCCTTTAATGACATGTTTGCCTATATTTAGAATTTCTCTATCAAGCGGCTTTTGAATAGTTGAATTTACCTTCAAGCCGGTTACGGGAACAGCTCCTTCGTCATTATTTTTATTTGGAAAATAAACATAGTCCATCGATTGAAATGGTCCAGTAAAATGAGAATCGATTAAGGTTATTTGCTTAATCCATTTTACAGAAGCCATGCCATACCACTGTGGAACAATCAATCTCAATGGATATCCATGCTTAAATGGAATTGGTTGATTATTGTATTCGTAGGCTATAATCGTGTCTGGATGCAAGGCTTTTTCTACGGGAAGGCTTCTTTTAAAAGGAACAACTCCCTCGAGGTCAGTTCTTTTTCCGTAATCATACCCCTCCACGACAACTTCCTTTGCACCATCTTTTATTCCAGCTGCTTCCAGCAGTGTCCTTAAAGATACTCCTTTCCAATTGCCTTGACTAATCCCACCTTTTTCCCACTGCTCTCCAAAAACCTTTGGTTCAAATAGTCCTCGCTTATTACCTGCACATTCCGTGGCAACCTTTATGGTTTTGGCAGGGAACTTCATAATCTCATGCATGGTAAAAATTCTAGGTATTTGAACATGGCCGTTGATAGGTAACCAATAGTAAGAATAGGTTAGCCGTGGATAGGAGAAATGGTTTCTTCGATAAAATAATCTAGGTGGAAGAATGTCTGTCTCAATAAACTGAATGGGTGTTTCTTTATTTTCAGGATGCAGTTTATGAACGGTAAGAGAAATATTTTGCATGGAAACCTCCTTATAAATGTGGCTGTAATATTAATAAATATGTTCTCTTATTAATGTTTTTGTCGGGAATTCTCAATTTTTAATAAAGAGTATTGGGGATGGAAGGGGACTAATATTTAATTCAATTATAAATAAAATATTCAAAATTGTATAAAAACAATCGTTTATTTGATATAACTGAATTATTGGTGGATTTTTCACTTCATTTATTCAAAATTGAATAAATGAAGTTGTATAAAAGATGGTGAGAGGAGGAGATTTTTATGGTCAATGAAAAAAATAGTTGGAACGAAAGTGAAGCCATTCTGCACTCTTTGCAAGATGATATTTTAGTGACAAATACGGATGGGATTATTTTGAAAGTAAGTGAAGCCACCGAAGGTATTTATAACTTAAAATCGAATGAAATGGTTGGCCGGTCGGTTTATGAACTAGAAAAAGAAGGAGTTTTTACACCAATCTTGACCCCCATGGTGTTAAAAGAAAAGAAGAAAATTACAATTGTCCAAACCACAAATGATGGGAAAAAATTATTGGTTACTGGTATACCGGTATTCAATCAGGATAATCAACTTGTGCGAATCGTTAGTTATTCACATGATATTACTGAGTTACTAAATATGCAAAAATATTTAACTGATATGGAAGATGAAATGGAAAGAGTAAAAAGTGAGCTTGAAATGCTTAGAAATCTTCATTTCTATACTGAAGGCATGATTGCAAGCGGAGATGAAATGAAAAAGGTTTTACAACTTTCTTTACAGGTAGCTGAAATCGATGTAAATGTGTTACTTCTTGGTGAATCAGGAGTTGGGAAATCGCACATAGCGAAATTTATTCACAATAAAAGTCCTAGAAAAGATGGTCCATTTATTGAAGTGAACTGTGGGGCAATCCCTGAATCACTATTTGAAGCAGAGTTTTTTGGTTATGAATCAGGGTCCTTTACAGGTGCAAGCAATAAAGGAAAAGTAGGTTTAGCGGAGCTTGCAGAGGGTGGGACATTATTTTTGGATGAGATTGGGGAGTTATCGTTAGCTAATCAAGTAAAAATATTGAAGTTTATTCTGGAAAAGCAGTTTTACCGTGTCGGAGGAACAAAGGTCCGAAAGGTTGATTTCCGAATCTTAGCAGCCACAAATAAAGATTTAGAGAAAGCGATTGAGGAAAAAACGTTTCGCCAGGATCTTTTTTTTCGTCTAAATGTTGTGCCAATCACCATCCCTCCATTACGAAAACGTTCAACGGACATTATTCCCTTAGTTGACTACTTTTTAAAGTATTTCTCTGATAAATATTACAGAGAACGAGCCCTAGATGAAGGTGTTATTCATTTATTGCTGACAAATGAATGGAAAGGGAATGTGAGAGAGTTAATCAATTTAATTGAGAGGCTAGTGGTTACGTCCTCTAAACAGTTAATTGAAGTAGAAAACCTGCCTGAACGCTATCGAAAGACCTACCAAGAGGTTGCAACGATTGAAGGTGCGAATCGCTCATTGGATGAAATACTTGATAGCGTTGAAAAGCAAGTCCTGTTAAAAGCTAGAAAACGTTACAAAACTATGACTCAAATCGCCAAAGCATTAGGCATCAGTCAACCATCGGTGTTTAGAAAACTCAGAAAATATGGAATAGATTAAAAAGTGGCATAGAACTTGCATGTTTTATTGTTAATAAAAAGAAAAATTTAGGTAGAGGATGGGGGCGGAAAGGAGAGTTATTAATATTATAAAATTAATATTTATTCAACAATAATAATTGGAAAATATATTTAAATAACTAGAGTAATGTATATTTATTTCCATTTATCTATAAACATTTAATTACTGAATATTTAAAATCTATATTGACATAAGAATTTTGAATATTTATATTAAAAGAATGTTATATATCTTACGGTTTTTCAATAATAAGGGGGATGGAATATGAAAGTGACTGTAGGACCTGCACAGTATGTAAGAGAGACCGGTATATTAACAGCGGCTGGATCGTACATAAGAAATTTCGGAAAAACTGCTGCACTTATTGGAGGACAGGTTAGTGTTGATATTGTAGAAGACACATTAAGAAAGAGTTTGTCCGCAGAAGGTATGTCTATGTTGCCCTCCCTTTGGTATGGTGGAGAATCTTCTGAAACCAATATTAATAGACTGGTAGACAAATTACAGAGCCAAGACTTCGATGTTTTAATTGGAACAGGTGGAGGCAAGGCCATTGATACGGTTAAATCTGTGGCATTCAAACTAAATAAACCATTGGTTGTCATCCCAACCATAGCGGCCACTTGTGCTGCGGCAACACCTATTTCTATTCTTTATAACGATGAAGGTGAATTTATTGGCATTGGGAGGGAGTCGAAAGCTCCAGAACTAGTCTTAGTAGATTCGAACATCCTTTTAAAAGCTCCCGTTCGCTTTTTTATTGCGGGGATTGGTGATACCCTGGCAAAATGGTTTGAAACAAGGGCTACTATAAAAAAAGCGAATCCAACTGCGTTAAATCAAACAGCCTTTGCGATAGCAGCTCAAGTTTTTAAAACTCTACATGAAATTGGTCATGAAGCGATTCAATCTGTTGAATCCCATTCTTTAACGAAAGCATTTGAAGATGTTGTCGATGCGATTATTTTGGTAAGTGGAAGTGTGAGCGGGTACGGTGGGGATGATTGTCGGACAGCAGGTGCCCACGCCATTTATTCAGGCTTAACGATATTTCCGGAATGTCATCAATCGTATCATGGTGAAATTGTTGCCTTCGGAATTCTTGCTCAATTATGTATGGAATCGAAGGAAGAAGAGCTGCCAAACTTAATTCGTTATTATCAGGAAATCGGACTTCCCTTTACTTTGGAGCAAATGGGTATAAAGGAATTAACCGATTATCAATGGTTAAAGCTAGGTGAAATAACCGTCACGATTGAAGATATGGCAAACATGCCGTTTGATGTTACACCAGAAATGGTGATAAAAGCTGTAAAACAAGCGGATGGAATAGGAAAAGAGTTTTTAAGTATTTCATGATAAATATAAAGGGGGAAATAGGAATGAAAAAATGGTTAATGGTTGTTTGTTCGATGATGTTATTACTAGCGTTAGCGGCATGCGGTAAAGAGGAAGCTTCGGGCAATTCCAAGAATGGAAAGTCGTCTGAACCATTGAAAGTGACGCTGCCAACTTGGACGGGTTATGGGCCATTATTTTTAGCCAAGGAAAAAGGCTTTTTCAAAAAGAACGGTATTGATGTGGACCTTTCCATTGTTGAAGGATTAGGCGAACGAAAACAAGCGCTGGCAAGCGGAAAAATTGATGGAATGGCAACGGCACTTGATGTCCAGGTATCTTTAGCGGCTTCAAATATTCCGGTTCAAGTTGTTTGGTTATTGGATGATTCCCACGGCGGAGATGGGATTCTCGTGAAAAATAATATTAATAGTGTTAAAGACTTAAAAGGAAAAACGGTTGCATTTGAAGTAGGTTCAACAAGCCATATGCTTGCCTTACAAGCATTAAAACAAGGCGGATTAACAGAAAAAGATGTACAAGTCGTTCAAATGTCAGCTGGAGATGCAGGAGCCGCTTTTGCTGCCGGTAAAGTTGATGCCGCGGTAACATGGGAGCCTTGGTTAACAAAGGGATCACAAGCAAACGGAAAAGTATTGTTAACGACAAAGGATCTGCCTGGAATTATTGTGGATACGGTCAGCTTTAAGGAAGATGTTATCAAAAACCGCCCCGAAGATGTAAAAGCATTTGTTAAGGCGATGGGTGAAGCGATGACATATTGGAAAGAGCATGAGAAAGAAGCGAACGAAATTATGGCCAAAGGTCTTAAAATCGATTTGAAAGAATTTGAAGGAACGGTAACCGGATTAAAATTCTTCTCCAAAGAGGATAATCAAAAACTTTTCGGAACTGAAAGTGCAAAAGGTGACATCTATCAATCAGCAGACAATGCAATTAAGTTTTACAAAGATCAAAAGATAATTGAAAAAGAACCAAAAGTGGATGATGTCATCAATCCAAGCTTTCAAAAATAGAAAATAGGATTTATATGAAGCCTGACTCATGAGGTGTTCTTCCTGCCTTATTGGTTAGGCTTTTTTATAAAAGATTAATAGAGAAAATAGGTGATTTAATGTTAGCTAAATTATTAACTCCTAATAAAGAAATATCTAAACCACTTTATACATCAGCAGGCTTTCTTACGTTTCTTCTATTATTATTGGTATGGTCCGTGCTAAGCTACGGCAAGTTGGTGAATCCCCTATTTTTACCTAGTCCGTCAGCAGTGTTAGCTACAGCCGTTGATTTATTCGTCAATGGAGACATTCTTTCAGATATCGGAATTAGTTTTTCGCGGGTGTTAATGGGGTTTCTTATTGCTGCCATTATTGGGATTCCTTTAGGAATCTTAATGGGTTCATTGAGGATTATGGAAGGGGCCTTTGAACCTGTCATCGGATTTATTCGTTATATGCCAGCGTCAGCATTCATCCCTTTATTGATTTTATGGATTGGTCTTGGAGAGGCTGAAAAAATGAGTGTTATTTTCTTAGGAACATTTTTTCAACTTACGTTAATGGTTATGGATGTAACAAAAAACGTTCAAAATGATTTGGTTGATGTTTCCTATACTTTAGGGGCCAAGAAGGCACAGGTTTTTACAAAGGTAATTCTTCCAGCTTCCTTGCCGGGAATTGTCGACACCCTTCGGATTACCTTTGGATGGGCGTGGACCTATTTAGTCGTAGCTGAAATTGTCGGTGCATCAAGCGGATTGGGTTACATGATTATGCAAGCATCAAGGTTTTTACAGCCAGATAAAATCATCGTGGGGATTTTAATCATTGGTTTATTAGGCCTCATAACCGATATTATTTTTAAAGCCATTTACCGCGCTTCGTTTTCGTGGATGAGAAAGGATGGTTTGTAGGATGGTCACTCCAGTTATTAAAGAAGTAGAAAAATTAAAACCGATATTTCCTAACATTAGTAAACCAAAATTAGAAATTAAAGAAGTAGGTAAAATCTTTAAAACAAAAAGCGGTGAAACGACTGCATTAGAAAAGACTTCCTTTTCGATTGAAGAAGGAGAGTTTGTGACGATTTTAGGTCCATCAGGGTGTGGAAAATCAACCGTTTTGCGAATTGTGGCAGGATTGGAAGAATCAACATCAGGTAAAGTCCTCCTAGATGGGGATGAAATAAAGGGACCTGGTCCTGACCGTGGAATGGTATTTCAATCCTATACCTTGTATCCATGGTTAAGCGTTAAAGAGAATATTACCTTTGGTTTAAAGTTAAAAGGAATTTCACAAAAAGAACGGGACGATGTGGCACGTCATTATTTGCAATTAATTGGTCTTGAAGGCTTTGAGAAACATTATCCGATTCAATTGTCAGGTGGTATGAAACAACGTGTCGCTATTGCCCGCGCTTTAGCAAACGATCCGAAAATATTATTAATGGATGAACCGTTTGGAGCCTTAGATGCGCAAACGAGGAACATCATGCAGGAAGTGTTATTAAAAGCATGGGAAGAGTCAAAAAAGACGATTTTATTCATTACCCATGATGTAGATGAATCTATTTTCTTAGCAGACTCTGTTTATGTGATGACGGCAAGACCAGGACGATTAAAGAAAAAGGTTCCGATTACCTTAGAAAGACCAAGAGATTTCAGTGTGAAGGCGACCGTGGAATTTGCAGAGTATAAGGAAGAATTACTATCTCTAATCAGGGAAGAAAGTTTAAAATCTATCAAATAATAAATTTTACAAGTGATGTATTACTTATGGGGGGATCAAAATATGGGGAAAAATTGGGAACATCTTTTTAAAAATATGCCAAATCGTCTTGCTCCTAGTATGGCGAAGGACCATCCGAATCTACCTGTTGTGAAAGAAGAGGGCTGTTATTACTACGGTGTTGATGGAAAAAAATATCTTGATTTTACATCCGGAATTGCTGTTACCAATGTTGGACACCGGCATCCAAAAATTGTTCAAGCGATTAAAGATGCAGCCGATGGTTTAATGCATGGACCTTCTGGTGTCATTATGTATGAATCCATTTTACGTTTAGCAGATGGGCTTGCCGAAATTTTACCGGGGGATCTTGATTGCTTTTTCTTTGCAAACAGTGGTGCAGAAGCAATCGAAGGTTCGATTAAGCTCGCAAAATATGTTACAAAACGGCCTTATGTGATTTCTTTTACAGGTTGTTTCCACGGCCGTTCATTAGGGGCGCTAAGTGTCACCACTTCAAAAAGTAAATACCGAAAATTTATGCAGCCATCCGGTCTAACCTATCAAATTCCTTATGCCAATGTGAAAGAGTGTCCACAAGGTAAAGATCCAGAAGCATTTGTTATTGAAAAATTAGAAAAAGATTTTGCTAGTCTATTTAGTCATCAAGTTACTCCAGAAGAAGTGGCATGTGTAATTTTAGAACCGGTCCTTGGAGAAGGCGGATATATTGTTCCACCAAAAGGCTGGTTGAAAAGAGTCCGTGAAATTTGTGACCGACATAACATTTTACTCATTTTTGATGAAGTCCAAACTGGATTTGGACGTACGGGAGAATGGTTCGCGGCACAAACTTTTGATGTCACTCCTGACATAATGGCAATTGCAAAAGGGATTGCTTCTGGTCTCCCTTTAAGCGCAACTGTCGCATCGAGTGATTTAATGAAGCAATGGCCGCTAGGCAGTCATGGGACAACGTTTGGCGGTAATCCAATTGCATGTTCAGTTGGACTTGCCACCTTGGAAGTGATGAAAGAGGAAAACCTTCTTGAAAACACAAGGAATATGGGAAAGTATGCAGTTGAACAGCTTGAGCGGATTAAAGAAAGGCACTCTGTTATCGGCAGCATTCGTGCTGTTGGTCTAATGATTGGAATTGAAATTGTTGATCCAAAGACTGGGGATCCGGATGGCAAGGCATTGTTAAAAATTCTTGATTTGGCGCTTGAAAAAGGGGTATTATTTTACCTTTGCGGAAATCATAGCGAAGTAATTAGAATGATTCCACCGTTAATCGTCACAAAAGAACAAATTGATGAGGGATTAAAAATTCTAGATGAAGCATTATCTGAATATGAAGCCACAATTTTGAATCTTGTAGAAAATTAAGTCAAAAGAAAACCCATGAATCTCATGGGTTTTTTATTTTTTACGTTAGTTATATAACTGTTCGAGTTCATCAATTAGTGACCCCACATAAGCAACTGCTTTACGGATTGGATCTGGTTTCGACATGTCTAAACCAGCGTGCTTTATGAGCTCTAATGGCTTCATTGTTCCACCTGCCCGCATTACGTCAAGCCAACGGTCGACAGCTGGCTGACCTTCTTCTTTTATCATTTGGGCCACAGCTGTAGAAACAGTTAAGCCAGCAGAGTAGGTATATGGGTATAGTCCCATGTAATAATGAGGCTGTCGCATCCATGTTAGGCCTGCACCTTCATCGATCACAACTGTATTTCCCCAGAATTCGGTCAGGACATCACTTGTTAATTCTGTTAATGTTTTGGCTGTTAGCGCTTTACCTTCTTCAGCAAGTGCATATACCCGGCGTTGATATTCTGCTTCCAGCAAATGGGTGACAAAATTATGATAGTACGTTCCCAGTAATTGCAGAATCACCCAGCGGCGCATTTGTTTATCTTCTGTATTAGAAAGTAAATGCTGACCTAAAAGCATTTCATTCATGGTGGAAGGGGCCTCTACAAAATACATTGATGGACGCACATTCATGATTCGTTGATTTTTATTGGCTAAATAAAAATGTCCGGCATGACCGAATTCATGAGCAAGGGTGAAACAACCGCGCATATTATCCTGCCATGTGATAAGAATATATGGATGCGAACCATATGGGCTAGAACAGAAGGCACCAGTAGATTTTCCAACGTTATCAGCGCGGTCAACCCATCTTTCCTTGAATCCCCGTTCAATGATTTCGGTATATTCAGGTCCCATGATCTTAAGCGATTCTAAAATTAATTGGCTAGCTTCTTCGAATGTCGTCGAAGGATTAAAATCCGAATCCAATGGCGCTTTCAAATCACAGAAAAGCATTTTGTCCAAACCTAAAAGTCTCTGTTTCAGTTGGGCAAAGCGGCGCATTTGAGGGGCGAGCTCTTGATAAATAATGTCAATTTGGTTGTTATACATTTCTAGTGATACCTGGTGCGGCTCTAGCAGCATATGGGTAACCGAATCATATTTCCGCAGGCGGGAAAGGGTGACTTGCTTTATGACTTCTGCAGCATATGTTGCTGCCATTGTATTTTTATATTGCTTAAGTGTGGAAACAAAAGAATTATACGCTTTTCTCCGAATCTCAGTGTCTGGTGAAAATTCATAACGGTTCTCAAATAAGGCAAACGATACAGGCAATTCGTTCCCATTCGCGTCCTGAATAGGTGCGAACTCCATGTCCGCTAATTTGCTCATTTGATAAATTTGGTAGGGGGCACCTTGCAGCTCACCAAGTGCAGCCAGTGCTTCCTCCGTTTCTGCCGATAGCTTGTATTTTTTCGTTTCAAGCAGCTCTAATAAATTTTTGCGAAAAGGTTGGAGCTCAGGTTCCTGCTGAAGGTATTTTTCAACCATTCCATCTTCAAGGGCTAGAATTTCCGAATCAATAAAGGACAGAGCAGCAATGCTTTTTGTTCGTAAGGAAAAGAAGTTAGCCAAATTGGCTTGATGATTGGGATCAGTTCCATCTGCAGATTGTTTCAAACTCGCGAAAGTCCAAGCTTTAATAATTTTCATAGAAAGATGTTCTTGTGCGACTAAACAATCTAATAAGGCTTTAGATCCAGTATGTAAGGTATCTTTAAATCTATCAAACTGAGAAATATCCTTTTCAATTACGTTTAATTCTTGTTCCCATGCCTGCTCTGATGGGAATAAATCATCGAGATTCCAAGTCAGTTCCTCTGTTATTTCTGAGCGATTTAGTCGTTTATCAACTGTTTTTTCCATCGTTTTGCACCCCTTATTTATTTCGCACTACTAAATTTTATCTTATAATATTTGGAAATTATGTCAACTAGAAGATGGTCAAAAAAAATGTGAGTTTTTCTGACATTTTTCTTTTTCATCAGCAAATTTCCTAGTAAGGAATCCTGACAACAATAATGAATTTCCGTTTTTCGTATGACATACTTACAAAAAGGAAAACGATTCTTGCTGTTTCCATAGGTATTGGAGGTACAAAAGAATGGTTCGATATGTTGTTCAGTTTTTAACAATCCTCTTTTTTTATCTATTGGGAAATGGGCTGGTAACTTGGTTTAGTCTCCCGTTTTCTGGAAGTATTGTCGGTATGATATTACTATTCATAGCCTTGATATTAAGGATTTGTGATTTAAAATGGGTGGAGTCAGTTGCTCAGTTGCATATCAAGCATATAACTCTTCTTTTTATTCCTTTTGCTGTAGGAGTATGGCATTTTACCAGGATTTTTCGAAATGAAGGGGTAAAGCTTTCGACGATATTAGCCGTTAGTAGTCTGGTTGTACTGTTTATAACAGCCATAATTGCTGAAATTATTGAAACTAATAGTAAAAGGAGCAAACGAAATGGAGAAAATGATTGATAATATTCTATTGTGTACTTTTATTACAGTTGCAAGCTACTTAATTGGGGTACTGGTTTTTCAAAAATTTAAAAAGGCTTGGCTTAATCCGTTATATACTTGTACGGTTTTTATCATTTGCCTTCTGACCCTTTTTCATCTCGATTTTACTGGATACACTTCTGGAACTGATCTCTTCTCACTGCTAATGGGAACAGCAACGGTATCACTTGCTGTCCCTTTATATAAACAAGTTGCTTTGATTAAAAAATATTTCTTCATTATTGTTTGTGCAGTAATGACAGGTACGTTGACAGGTGTGGCTTCTATAGTATCGTTAACCAAGGTAATGCATATGAATCAAGAAATGATGATTTCGATGATTCCCAAATCTGTTACTGCTCCAATTGCCCTTTCTATCTCACAATCACTAGGAGGGATTCCATCCTTAACGGTTTCTTTTGTTTTTGTTTCAGCCATTTTTTCACTGGTTATTGGACCAGGTTTATTAAAATACACGCGAATCAAGAGTAAAATTGCTAAGGGGTTAGCCTTGGGAACATCCGCTCAAGCAATAGGAGCGAAACGGGCGTTTGATTGGGGAGAAGTAGAAGGTGCGATGGGAAGCATCGCGATGATCACAGCAGCGCTGTGTATGTCATTGATTACACCATTTCTCATTTATTTTTATCTCTAAGATGAAAAAAGAAAACTTTAAAAAAAGGGAGTGAAGTCTTTTCACTTCCTTATTTTTATAATAGTGTGTCTATTCGTTGACCCTTTATTTTTTTCAATGGTATCATAAAAAGGTAAGCGTTTGCAGTTAAGGGGGAGGAATGAGATTTGAGTTTTGGGAATCATGTTCAATTAAAGGTGTATCAGCAGTTGGAAAAAAACATTATACCAGTTTCCTATGAAGAACTAGAAGCAAAGGCGCAGGCGCTTTTGGATGCAAAACCCTATTACTATGTAGCTGCTTCAGCAGGTGCCGAGATTACAGCCAAACAAAATAATAAAGCTTTTGAAAAATGGCAAATCGTTCCGCGAATGTTATGTGATACATCTAAAAGGGACCTAAGCATTGAGCTTTTTGGCAAAAAACTCCCTTATCCGCTATTGCTTGCACCAGTCGGAGTTCAATCGATTGTGCACCCAGAAGGGGAGTTAGCAAGTGCCCGAGGTGCAGCAGCAATGGAGGTTCCTTTTATTGCAAGTACAGCTTCTACATACAGCTTGGAAAAAATTGCGTCAGAAGCAAAACAAGGGGAAAGATGGTTCCAGCTTTATTGGAGTAATGACCGGGAAATTGCAGCAAGTATGGTCAAAAGGGCAGAAGCAGCTGGCTATAGTGCGATTGTTATTACTCTTGATACACCAATGATGGCATGGCGGGAAAAGGATATTGAGCATGCCTACCTGCCGTTTTTAGAAGCGAAGGGAATTGGGAATTACCTTGAGGACCCCGTTTTTTGCTCGAGATTGGAGAAATCTCCTCAAGAGGATATGAAATCGGCCATCATGCTTTGGTCCCGCGTTTTCGGGAATCCAACCTTAACCTGGCAGGATTTAGAGTTTATCAAAAGTCAAACATCGCTGCCAATCCTGTTAAAAGGCATCTTGCATCCAGATGATGCAAAGCTTGCAGTTGAACATGGAGTTGACGGGATTATTGTCAGCAATCATGGCGGCAGACAAGTGGATGGAGCGATTGCCGCTATTGATGCATTACCAGATATCATTGATGCTGTTAAGGGGGAAATTCCTGTTTTATTGGACAGCGGCATTCGTCGAGGTTCTGATATAATCAAAGCATTAGCATTAGGTGCAAAAGCGGTATTAATCGGCCGGCCATTCATGTATGGGCTTGCTTTAGCTGGAGAAGAAGGGGTTAAACAGGTCATGAGAAATTTGCTTGCTGATTTTGATTTAACATTAGCTTTATCTGGGAAACGTTCTGTTGGCGAGCTAACCCGAGATTTATTAAAAAAAATATAAATTTATAAAACGTTGAAAAGAGGGAGCACCTTGGAAGAAAAGGTTTTAAAAGCCATTCAAGATGAATATCCAGAGGATTTTGCGTGGTGTTATGGCTGCGGCCGAATGAATGAAGCCGGGCACCATTTCCGATCAGGCTGGCATGGTGAACAAACCATTACCATTTATACCCCTGAACCGGAGCACATGGCACTTCCAGGGTTTGTTTACGGCGGAATTGTTGCCTCGCTCATTGATTGCCACGGGACGGGGTCTGCCGCATTGGCGCTTCATCGGAAAAACGGTCATGAACCAGGGGATAGCGCAGAACCGCCGCGCTTTGTGACAGCTTCTTTAAATGTTAACTTTTTAAAGCCAACCCCGAATGGTGTACCGTTAAAAGCGATTGGAACTGTGACCGAGATTCACCCGAAGAAATTTAAAGTGGAAACGGAAGTTTATGCTGAGGATACCCTCTGTGCCCGCGGAGAGGTCGTTGCTGTGGTCATGCCGAGTACATTCTTAGTCAAATAAAAAGAAGAAGCGCCACGTCATCAAAATTTGATGGTCGCTGGCGCTTTTTTATTTGGAACCTAAAAAGATGCTTCTCCGAAATATTCTTCAACGAACTGTTCGAGCTGTTGGAGGTCTTTTTCGATTTCTTTTCTTCCAAATGTTTTTAATGAAAGGATGGCACTTTCAATGAGGAATCTTCGTGGACTCTTTGAGTCCATCAGTTCATCCTCAATAAAATCTAATAACTCGGTGGATTTTGACTGTTTCTCATTTTGAATAAAAGTACTTTTCAGTATAAAAATAGTATGATGGAGCTTTTTTTGAAATGCGTGATTCGGTCTTCTGCAGTCAGGCAGCCAGCTTTCAAATAGCTCTGGCTGAATTAATTGATCATCAGATTCCACTAATTCATCGACTAATTTCACCAAACGCTTTACTGAGAAACGGACCACGTGACCAATATTTGCATTTGATTCATTTGCCCTTAGATAATATTTAAGATTTTCACGAAGAATCCCCATAAACATTATCGCACTATCCAATAAATAAGGTTTCCTTTTTTCACCAAAAATGTCGATTAACCGATCATATATCCAACTTATATTTTTTAATTGGCCTTGTTGGATATATTCCTTAAGATCTGCATCATTTAAAACCATTACTTCTTCAAATAATGAAATTAAGTTATTCTTTCTATTTGTCCTTAATTGTATTTCTACTTGTTTTATAAAAATCTCTAAATCTGAACGGTTTTGGCCAATTAATAGTTCATTCCGTTCTTTATCTAATTCGGCATAGTTCGTTTTGAAAATGGCCATTAATAGTTCGTTTTTTGATGAAAAGTAGTTATAAAAAGTACCTTTTGAAATGCCGCTATATTCTAAAATATCTTGGATTGATGTGGCTTGAAATCCTTTATCGATAAATAGCTGGTGTGCTACTTTGACAACATGCTGCTTTCGGTCATTCATAAAATCACCTTGGTTTCATATTGTACTTAGTGTACAAAAATATAGTACATTAAAAACGTTTTCTTTACAAACCTTAATATTAAGCAAACTTTTTTATTGCAAAAATTGAACCATGCGTATATTATTATGTAAGTGTGAAACAGGGGTATAAAAAAATGAACAAGGGGTACACAGGGAGGAATACAATGGAACAATCAAATAAACAAACTAATCGTCCACCGTACGGAATTATTGCCGTCCTGATGATTGGAGCTTTTATAGCAGTTCTAAATAACACTTTATTAAATATCGCGCTGCCTTCAATTATGAAGGATTTAAAAGTTGAACCATCGACCGTTCAATGGCTGACAACTGGATTTATGCTGGTAAACGGTGTCCTAATACCAGTTACTGCATTTTTAATTCAAAAGTATTCAGTCCGGCAATTATTCTTAGCAGCTATGGGTTTATTTACAATTGGTACTGTTTTAGCCGGATTTGCTCATGCGTTTCCACTATTATTAGCCGGCCGGATGATTCAGGCATCTGGTTCAGCGATTATGATGCCGTTGCTAATGAATGTAATGTTGACAAGTTTTCCAATCGAAAAACGAGGAGCAGCGATGGGGGTTTTCGGATTAGTTATTATGTTTGCACCAGCAACCGGTCCGACTCTTTCTGGTTGGATCATTGAACATTATGACTGGAGAATGCTTTTCCATTTTGTTACACCTATTGCAATCCTGGTAATATTCATTGGCTTTTTTATGCTAAAAGATAAAAAGGATAAAGTAGATATACGTCTTGATTTCCTTTCAGTTTTGTTATCAAGCTTGGGGTTCGGAGGTATACTATATGGATTTAGTTCAGCCGGCAAGGAAGGCTGGGATAGTCCGCAAGTATATGGAACCATTGCCATTGGAGTGGTATCATTATTGGCATTTATTTTGCGCCAATTCAAACTAGAACGACCTATGCTTAATTTTAGTATCTATAAATACCCTGCATTTGCGTTGTCATCAGCTATTTCTATGGTCGTTACAATGGCCATGTTTTCGGGTATGCTTCTATTGCCAATTTACGTTCAAACCATTCGTGGAATTTCTCCGTTAGATGCAGGATTAATGTTGCTGCCTGGAGCCATAATTATGGCAATCATGATGCCAATTACCGGCAGATTATTTGATAAGTTTGGCGGTCGATTATTAGCTATAATTGGGTTAGCGATTACCGTAATAACAAGTTATCTATTCAGCAAATTAACGCTTGAAACTACTTATCTACACTTAATACTTTTATACACATTACGGATGTTCGGTTTCTCGATGGTAAATATGCCTGTAACAACAAATGGATTAAACCAATTGCCAGCTAGGTTTTATCCACATGGAACTGCCATGAACAATACTATGCAGCAAGTGTCTGGGGCTATCGGAACAGCATTGTTGGTGACGATCATGTCAAATCGTGCAAAAACGCATGCTACTGAAATTGGTGCCGCAGCAATGAAACATTTGACTAAACAGCCTACACCTCAAGTACTGGCTGAAATGAAACAGCAAATTATGATGAAGGCGATGCTCGAAGGAATAAATGATGCATTCTATGTTACAGTATTCATCGCAGGACTTGCATTGTTGCTTTCATTCTTTATTAAGCGTGCTAAACAAGCGGAAGATCCTGGTGATACACAGACAATTAGCAAAAAGGTAACAGGTAAATTAGCAGAAAATTAATGTCTTGAGGTGACTTTCATAGTCACCTCTTTTTTTTGAGTCGAAAATTTGCTATTTTTAAATCAATCCATCAATATTAACGTAAGATATTTTGCAAAAAAGGAGAATTTAATATGTTAAAAGAAAAAGATCCCAAAATGCTATTTTCCCACGTATACATTGAGCGCTGCAGTAAAGAAACAGAGACGATGATTGCAGAAGAGTCTTCGACATTTTTAAACGAGTCGATTGATTATCTAAAAAAACACAAAAACGAGTTTATTTATATGGAACTAAGTTCATTTGAAGAGATTAGGGTTGAAGCGGTTTCCTTAGAAGTGGACGATGTATTTGGAACCTATGATGTCATGTTAGGTTTAAAACTGCAAAAGAAATATGATAAATACATAAAGGAATATTTAAATTCGAATCTAAATGGTGATGATGCCAAATTTGATTTGATGTTTAGTTCTGAAGATGGTCTTTGGAATTTAAATTTTACCCTCAATTATGTTGAAGGTTTTCAAGAGGAAATGACAATTAGTGAAGCCTTTCAGCTAATATACAGTTTCTTATCTAAGCTAGTCGCTTCCGTTAATGGTGCAGCATAAAAAACTAACCAGCTAATTTAGCTGGTTAGTTTTTGAAATAGGTATAGTAACAGTTTTGATCCAGGTTCCGGTGCTAAATTCTCTTGCTTTAAACTCTACTCTGTCATCATAAACATTAACAACATATCCCTGTGATTGTACTGTATTTTTGCCAGTTCCTTTTGTGTAGGTATAGGCTACAGAACTTGTATTGACCATAGTGATTCCGTCCTGAACGATATTTGATGAATCATTTAATGGATAGTGAGAATGACCGCTGAAAAGAATGACCTGTGGATATTTTTTTAACAGTGCTAATATTTTCTGATCCTCAAGCCCAGCACCCCACTCACTTCCATATACAGTTCCGGTTATTGGCTGATGAAGGAAGACAAAAATTGGTTTAGTGCTGTCAGCATCGTTAGCAAGCGTTTTTTCTAACCAATTATATTGTTCATCTGAAATATAAGCGGAATCCGCATTAGCTTCATTTTTATAGGTTGCAAGCATTGTGGACTCCGATTTTTCACCGGCTATAGTAATGAAATGATACCCTTGAATCGATTGATCATAATATATACCTGGGACATTCATTTTGCTTTTGAATCTTTCAATTAATTGGCTATCTGTCACTTTAGAATTTCGATTAACTTTTTTCTCCATCCATTCATGGTTTCCGATAACCATAAATGTATTCGCATTTTGGTTCATATTTGCCTTTAATACCGAGTTAAATAAATCATATTCTGAAGGTAAACCATGGTCGGTCATATCCCCGCCAACAGCCAAAACATCATATTCTGGTGCCACCGTGTTTAGGTCTTGTAATGCTGTTTCAAATTTCTTAACTACACTTTGTTTCGTGGTTGATATATGGGTATCGCTAATGACTGCAAGCTGCAGATCAGGATCGGTATCACCGGTTTCATCCTGCTGTTTTGCGACGACCTTTTTAACATTTTCAGTAGTCTCTCCAGATTGTTTCTGCTGTTGAGTTTGAGTCTCTGTTTGTGATTGCTGTGATTGCTCTGAAGGAATTTGATGGAAGCCGAATACATCCATTGCCAGGAAAACTGAAATGATGAATTTTAACATGTCTATTACCTCTTTCGAACATTTATTAGTATGTGTTGATACTAATTAAACAACCTTAATTTTTTATTAAGATGAAATGGAAGTTGCACAAAAAAAGAAAAAAACCAGGGAACGACTGGTTTTAACAAGGGAAGAGAGCGCCTATGCGGATTATATCTTTGTGTCCGAGTAATACGGAATTAATGGAATATTTAGGCCTAACTCATTTATTAGTAGGGGTGGATGATTTTTCTGACTGGCCTGAGGCTATTGCCGGCCTTCCAAGGCTGGGGCCGGATTTATCCATTAATATGGACCTAGTTGAGGAATTACAGCCTGATATGGTCCTGGCTTCCTTAAGTGTACCAGGCATGGAAAAAAATGTTGAAGCTTTAAAGGAACGTGGAATTCCCCACATTGTTTTGAATCCGCAATCGTTAAAAGATATCGAAGAGGATTTAATTAAAACAGCGGAAGTATTAGGGGAGAAAGAACGAGGTCTGGATGCTGCCCGGCAATTTCGTTCCCGGCTTGAAAATGTGAAGCAACAAAGCAAGTATACTAGTAAGAGGCCAACTTTGTATTGGGAATGGTGGCCGAAGCCAATTTTCACACCGGGGAAAATTAACTGGCTGACGGAGGTTTCAGAGGCTGCCGGGGCTATCAATCTTTTTCAAGATGTTGATTTAGCAAGTGTCGAAACAGATTGGGAGGATGTTTTGAGTAGAAAACCAGATTATATTTGCCTTGTATGGGTTGGGGTTCGTAAAGCAAAAGTTAAAAAAAGCGTCGTAAAAAAACGCCCTGGCTTCGAAATGCTGAATTTTCAAAGTGATGATCACATTCTCATTTTAGAGGAAGAACTGTTTTGCAGACCATCACCTAGATTGCTAGATGGATTGGAAAAACTCTATAAAATTATTCATAAATAAGTCTGTCCCATGGGGAAGTCATGGGACAGATAATTAGTAGTATTAACTTAGGCCCTCATCACTAATCGAAATCGCTGATCCGCTGGAGGTATGTTGATTGATCCAGCCAAGAGAGGTTTCAGAAACCGCAGCCCAATTTGGAATTTCCGCTTTATGCTGCTCAACCCAGCTCATGCAGAACTGCGGGTCGATATTATATTCAAGGCAGTGGGCTAGGAAGGATTGTATTGTCGCTTCACTACAATTTTCCCAGGATCCGCACGTATAACTCCAGACGTTTTCCATTTTTGTTTGGATGGAAAGTTCATTTATGAAATTACTAAATTGATTCTCACTCATCATAAATTCCTCCTTGTCATAAATTTACATCCTTCAGTATGTCCAAGGAATTATAAACAATGTACATGGAACACATAAAAAACCTTTAACTCATTATATTCACCTATTCAATTTTATGGGATTTTTTAAAAAGTTATTATTAATCAGCCTAAGGAAGAAGGGAGAATTGAAGTAATAAAATGAATATGGGTGAAAAAACGGCACTAATTCTAGGTTCAAGTGGACTTATTGGGAACGAATTAGTACAAATACTTATTGAACAAAATAATTATAAAAAAATACATTTGCTTTTAAGAAGACCGATAGCAATATCTGATTCAAGATGTGAAGTACATATAGTTGATTTTGACCAGCTGGAGAAATATCCAGAATTATTTAAGGTTACTGATGTATTTTGCTGCTTAGGAACGACTATTAAAAAAGCAAAAAGCAAGGAAGCTTTTAGAAAAGTTGACTACGTATATCCTATCGAAGCAGCCAAATTAGCCGTACAGGGCGGAGCAGAAAAATTTCTCATTGTCACGGCTATGGGAGCTAACTCGGAATCATTCTTTTTTTACAATCAAGTTAAAGGAGAGGTAGAAAGGTCGCTTAAATCATTAAATATACCTTCCCTAAACATTTTTAGACCGTCTTTATTGTTAGGAGAAAGAAATGAATTCCGCTTAGGGGAAAAAATGGCAGAGAAGGCAAGCAGGTTTTTAAATAATTTAATGGTGGGACCGTTACGATCCTACAGAGCCATTCAAGCAAAATCAGTAGCAAAAGCTATGTCTGCGATTGCTGCTTCAAACAAAAATGGTATAAATATTTTTCAGTCCAATGAAATACAACGAATAGCTGATAAGCATTAAGGAAGGATATGTGTGATGGAAAAGAGTCTAACAGGAAAAAGAGTGGTCATATGTGGAGCAAGAAAAACTGAAGAAATTAGTACATTAATAGAAAAACAAGGTGGAGTACCACTAGTTCGGCCACTTCAAGGCACCGTTTTTTTAGCAGAAAACGAAGTAGAGCCAGATATTTTGGAATTTGTTCAAAAAGGTGCAGATTGGGTGATTTTCACAACGGGGATCGGACTTGATTCTCTAGTCACTTTAGCAGACAAGCTAGGATTATTAGATGATTTCTTAAGCCAAATACAAAAAGCAAAAGTTGCATCAAGGGGCTATAAAACATTTTCCGCATTGAAAAAATTAGAGATTACTCCTGTTGCTGTATCTGAAGATGGAACAACCAAGGGATTAGCCCTTGCTCTCGAGAGCTTTAATTTCTCAGGAATGCGTATTATGATTCAGCTGCATGGTGAAACAGCGCCTGTATTAACTAAGTTTTTTGAAGATAATGGCGCAGTGGTGCATAAAATTCTTCCATATAAGCACATTGCCCCTGAAAGAGAGACTCTTGAACAATTATGTGAAGAGATCCAGAACAATGAGTGTGATGCTGTCTGTTTTACCACAGCCACTCAAGTTCGTTCCCTTTTCGAATTTGCAAGGGTAAATAATATATACGAAGTGATTGCTCAAGGTTTTACGAAAAATATTTTAGCTGTCGCTGTCGGAAAAGTTACTGCTGAAGCATTGAGAGAAGAAGGAATTGACCGTTTGCTTGTACCTGACAACGAAAGAATGGGAGCAATGATTGTAGAGCTCGCTCAATTTTATAAGGGCTAATTTGGGAAAGAGTGCACCTGGAGAAAAGGTGCACTCTTTTTATGCTCAAATATCGTCAATATCTTTATTAATGTCGAATTTTCTCTCAAGCTTATCTTATTTTAATATCTCAAAAATGCCACAAAACGGTTGAATATAAAGAATTCATACTTTTGAAAAAAGTATGTAAGAAAATTTGACACTTCGCTATTTTTTTACATTTTTTTTAATTTAGTTATGATAAATTGAAAAAGAATTCAGAAAAATGTACAAGCTTTCCACATCATTTCTATTTACATATTGGATAATCAATTAGTTGCATCATTTTACAGAATGTAAGGTGAAATGGTCTTTTACTGTCTGTAAAATAAAAATAAGGCAGAATTTTCTGCAAAGTACATAAGAAAAAAGAAGGAGGATGGATAGATAATATTGAATTTCTAATAAAGCGCTTTCATTTTTGATTTTATAAAAATTTACCTTTAATTAAAAAGGGAGGGTTTCTCTTTGACCATTGAAAAAATGCAGCGCATTTCCTTAACCAATCTTGAAAAGAACTTCCAAGAGGTCGAACGAGGATTAACAAACCGTGAAGCTCTTGAAGAATCAAATCGATGCCTCTATTGTTATGATGCCCCATGTATTAAAGCCTGTCCAACAAGTATTGATATACCAACCTTTATTAAAAAAATTGCCTCAGGAAACTTACTAGGCTCTGCAACAACGATTATGTCCTCAAACCCAGTCGGAGCAAGCTGTTCAAGGGTTTGTCCAACTGAAGAGCTTTGTGAAGGAGCTTGTGTTTTAAACCATTCAACCAAACCGATTATGATTGGCAATCTGCAGCGATATGCGACTGATTGGGCAATCCAAAATGAGAAAACTCTATTCCAGCCAGGGGCAACCAATGGTGTCAAAGTGGCTGTTATTGGCGGCGGCCCTGCCGGATTATCTGCAGCAAGGGAGCTTGCAAGATTAGGCTATGACGTGACCATTTTTGAAGCAGCAGAGGAAGCTGGTGGATTGAATACCTTTGGTATCGTTTCTTTCCGTTTGCCGCAGCGAATTTCTTATTGGGAAGTAGAGCAAGTAAAGAAGTTAAACGTCACGATTAAAACGAACACAATGGTGGGCAGAGATGTATCTGTTGAAGAATTAACGGAGAATTACGACAAAATCGTTTTAGCAGTGGGTATGGCGAATGTACCTGATCTTGGTATTGAGGGAGAAAAGTTAGACGGGGTTTATGACGCCATTGAATTTGTTAAGGCAACGAAAAGCGGCCAATTATCAAATGATTTTATCGGCAAGCGGGTAGTAGTCGTTGGTGCTGGAAATACCGCGATTGACGGCGCGACCTGTTCTGTCCGGTTAGGGGCCGAAAATGTAAAAATCCTTTACCGCAGGACGGAAGATGAAATGACTGCATATGATTTTGAGTATGAATTTGCTAAACAGGATGGCGTGGAGTTCCGCTGGTTAACAGCACCTAAACGTATTATCGGTGACGAAGCCGGAAAGGTAACTGGAATTGAGTGTATTAAAATGACGCTTGGTGAGCCAGAAAAGGATGGACGCCGCCGCCCTGTTGCTGTAAAAGGCTCGGAACACATTATTCCAGTTGAGGCAGTAGTCAAAGCCATCGGCCAAACACGACACTTGGAATTAATTGAGTCATTTGGTCTTAAGCATGAAGGCGGAGTTGTAAAAGTCGATCAAGATAGCTTGCAAACCTCTAATCCAAAAATCTTTGCCTGTGGTGACGTTATTTTCGGCAAAGGAAAAGGCGATGCCATGGTCGTAACGGCGGCCCAGCAAGGTAAAGACGTTGCATATGCGATTCATAAGCAATATTCGGCTGTTGGAACAGCTTAATTTTAAGGGGGAAAAGTGATGGCTGATTTACGTATTAATCTTGCAGGGATTAAATCTCCTAACCCGTTCTGGCTGGCGTCAGCACCTCCTACCAATTCCGGTTATCAGGTTCAGCGCGCCTTTGAAGCCGGCTGGGGAGGAGCGGTGTGGAAAACGTTGGGTGACCCAATCTTAAACGTATCTTCCCGGTTTGCGGCGGTTAGCTTTAATGGTCAACGAGTTGCGGGTTTTAATAATATTGAGCTCATAACTGACCGCCCATTAGATGTTAACCTAAAGGAAATCTATGAAACGAAAAAGAGATTCCCGAACCATGCGATTATCGCTTCTTTAATGGTGGAGCCGAAACAAGAAAAATGGCATGAAATTGTCAAACGTGTTGAAGATGTCGGGGTGGATGGACTTGAATTAAACTTCGGCTGTCCGCACGGTATGGCTGAGCGCGGTATGGGGGCGGCCTCCGGGCAAGTTCCAACTCTTGTAGAACGGCAAACCTTTTGGGTAAAAGAAGTCGCGAAAACTCCTGTTATTGTTAAATTAACGCCAAATATTACCGATATTACCGCAACTGCTGAAGCTGCCTGCAATGGCGGTGCGGATGCCATCAGTATGATTAACACGATTAATAGTTTAATGGGAGTTGACCTTGATACTTGGAATACGATTCCTCATGTTGCCGGTAAAGGAGCACACGGTGGATATTGTGGTCCTGCTGTTAAGCCAATCGCGCTAAACATGGTGGCAGAATGTGCAAGGCATCCGCAAATTAATGTTCCGATTTCCGGAATTGGCGGCATTTCTAATTGGCAGGATACAGTGGAATTCATGTTAATGGGTGCCACGGGCGTTCAAGTCTGTACCGCAGCAATGCATCATGGCTTCCGGATTGTGGAGGATATGATTGAAGGACTTAGCAATTATTTAGATAGCAAAGGAATTGCTTCCGTTTCTGAAATCATTGGAAAATCTGTTCCAAAATATTCAGACTGGGGTAACTTGGATTTAAACTATAATATCGTTGCCAAAATTAATACCGATGTATGCATCAACTGTAATAAGTGCCATATTGCCTGTGAAGATACCTCTCACCAATGCATTGATATGCTGACAGATCCGAATGGAAAAAGCTATTTAAAAGTACGTGAAGAAGACTGTGTCGGCTGTAATTTATGCTCGATTGTCTGCCCAGTGGACGGGGCCATCGACATGATTGAGGTGCCTAGCGAACTTCCAGCGATGACCTGGAATGAGCGCCAAGCCGCACTTAAAGTGGCAGCAGATTGCAAAGTTGACGTTACTAAATAGATAAAATAGGAGGAAACTCAAATGAAGAAAATTATTAAGAACGGAACGATTGTCACTGCAACAGATACTTTTCAGGCGGAACTATTAATCGAGGATGGGAAAATTGTGCAGATTGGCACTAACCTTTCAGCTATTGGTGCTGAAATCGTTGATGCAAAAGGCTGCTTAGTTTTTCCAGGTGGAATCGATCCACATACTCACCTAGACATGCCATTTGGCGGAACGATTACAAAGGATGACTTTGAATCAGGCACGATAGCAGCGGCCTTTGGCGGGACGACTTCAATTATTGATTTCTGCTTAACGAATAAAGGAGAACCGCTCAAAGATGCGATTCAAACCTGGCATGGCAAGTCAAAAGATAAAGCTGTTATTGACTATGGTTTCCACTTAATGATTGGGGAAATCAATGATAAGGTATTAGGCGAACTACCTCAGGTGATTAATGAAGAAGGGATTACTTCCTTTAAAGTGTTCATGGCATATAAAAATGTATTGCAAGCAGATGATGAAACGCTTTTCCGGACGCTAGTCACGGCTAAAGAACATGGCGGTTTAGTCATGGTTCACGCGGAAAACGGTGATGTTATCGATTATTTAACGAAAAAGGCCCTTGAAGAAGGAAAAACGGAGCCAATCTATCACGCCTTAACACGACCGCAAGAATTAGAGGGAGAAGCAACAGGACGCGCCGCTAGGCTGACAGGGCTGGCCAATTCGCAGCTATATGTTGTGCATGTTTCCTGCTCGGATGCCGTTGAACAAATTGCTGAAGCTCGCAGCAAAGGCTTTAATGTCTGGGGTGAAACCTGTCCGCAATATTTAGTCCTTGATCAAAGTTATTTAGAAAAACCGAACTTTGAAGGAGCTAAATATGTGTGGTCTCCTCCACTCAGAGAGAAATGGAATCAGGAAGTTCTTTGGAACGCTTTGAAAAGCGGTACGCTGCAAACATTTGGTTCTGATCAATGTTCATTCGATTTTAAAGGTCAAAAGGATCTTGGGCGAAATGATTTTACAAAAATCCCGAACGGCGGTCCAATTATTGAAGATCGCTTAACGATATTATTCTCTGAAGGCGTAAAAAAAGGACGAATCAGTCTAAATCAATTTGTTGATCTAACTTCAACAAGGGTTGCCAAGCTGTTTGGCTTATTCCCGAAAAAAGGAACGATTGCAATAGGTGCGGACGCAGACCTTGTCATTTTCGACCCGAATGTTGAACGTGTGATTTCAGCAGAAACTCACCATATGGCTGTTGACTATAACGCGTTTGAAGGAATGAAAGTGACAGGTGAGCCAGTTTCTGTATTTGTTCGCGGCGAATATGTTATCCGCGACAAGCAATTCGTGGGTAAACCAGGATCTGGTCAGTATTTGAAACGGGAAAAATATAGCCTGAATACACCATTGAATCAAAATGAAACATTATCAATCTAATTAAATCCGAGGTGGGGATGAGATGTCAGAATATCAACAATTTCAAGATGAAAGAGACAAAATTGATTTTTTCATCGGGAAGGGATATCGAATTAATGGAGTTAACGAACATTTAAACGGGGCCACTGTTGATTTTTTACATCCGACTGGTAATGTTACGGAGACTCTCTTAATTGGTACGGCAAATGGCAGGAAGTATTTTTCGAGTCTATTAATCAAACAAAATCAAGGAAAATAGTGATTATAAAGGGTGTGGGTAGTATGGAATTCTATTTAAAATCAAGGGATAATGCCTATCCATGTGAAGTCACAATTGATGAAGATAACGGGCGCTATACGATTCGTAAGTCGGATTCAAGCGGTGAGTATTTCAATTCTCCTGAAGAATTAGTGGCATGGATAAGGGATAATTGGAAATCTGATGATTTTCTAGACCCCGAGGAATTTGAATCCATGCTAAATAAAATTAAAATATACCTGCCGATGGTTCATTAACCCACGATAACAGAAAAGGATTGGTTGAAGAACCAATCCTTTTTCTTCAAAAAATATCCTTTCTATTAGGAGAACTAAACGATGAAAGAACATTTTCAACTTAAGGTAGCGGATATTTTAAATAGAAAGCACTTCGAAAATGCCCGCGTTATCGCAGGGCATGATGGAGTTCAACGGATTGTTAAATGGGTTCATGTCGTAGAGGCAACGAGTATTCGAAATCTATTAAATGGTCATGAGCTAATTTTATCCACTGGTGTTGCCTGGAAAGATAATGTGGATTTATTTATCTCGATGGTGAAACAGTTTTATAAAAACAATGCGGCTGGCCTATGCATTGAAATGGGGACCTATGTGTCAGAAATTCCTGCTGAAGTGATTGAATTTGCGAATGAAAATCAATTTCCAATCATTATTTTTGAAGAGGAAGTTCCATTTGTGGAAATCACGCAGGATATTCATTCCGTAATCATTAATCAGCAATATCAGAAAATAGCGGACCTGGAGGATTATTCACAAAGTCTAAATAAAAGATTGCTTACAATTGAAACGTACGAGGATATACTTCAATTTATATTTTCTGCGCTTGATGTGCAAATCATCTTTCGAATGAAAAACCAGGAATATGAATTTGTCCCGGAAATCAATCGCAAGGACCAAGCGATTATTCTCTCTCAGATTGATGGGGCCAAACAAAATCAAAGTCAGCAAATCGCCGTTTCCCCCATCTTTTTGTTCGGTCAAGAGTATGCAGAATTAATCATTTACTCGAAGGACATTCCTATCAGCGAATACGACTTATTAATTTTAGACAGGACTGCTACAGCTCTAGCACAACATCTTTTAAGAGATTTATATGTTGAGGAAAAAAAGCGGGTAGAAGAGTTTGAATGGCTGCATGGCTGGCTGGAGGGTGAACATTCACTAGAGGGTATACAGGAATACTTAATCGAGAATGGGAATAAAACAAAAACCAGTGACGCGGTAGTTTTGATCACAAAGCTTTTTCCAATCAAAGATAAATCAATCAATGATGTGACATACCTGAAATTACTGTTTCGTTCTGTTTTTGAGCAGAATGGTTTTGTTGTATTTTCTGTGGAAAAACGAAATGAGATTACGTTTATCCTATTAAATAGCCGGGCGAAAAAGAATCTAAAGGAACGAATTAAAAAAGCAGTGGAATCAATTCAAGAATCCGAGTTTATCCGAAAGCAAAGTTCTGCAAAGTTTATTATTGCCGCAGGTAAGTTTACCGAATCCTTAAGGGATGTACATAAAAGCTATCAAACAGCCAAGGAAACGATTCGCATCCAGCAAAAAATGACGAATAAACAAATCTACCATTTTTATGAGGATTTACATTTATATCGGCTTATATCGCAAATGAGCAAATATACGGATTTACAGGAGCTTGCATCGGAATACCTTTTTCCGGTTATACAATATGACCAAAAATATAATGGCAAGCTGTTAGAAACACTAAAAGCCTATTTAGAGTGTAACGGATCAAAGCAGGAAACTTCAAATAAGCTTTTCATTGTGAGACAAACGCTTTACCATCGGCTTCAAAAGCTGGAGAACTTGCTGGGAGAGGATTTTATGGATCATGAAAAGCGAGTGGCGATCGAATTTATGCTGCTCGTACATGATTATTTATCAGCCTCAAAACCAGGTGCAGTAAATCAAGTACGATGATGTAATGTTAATTGAATGTTCAATTTGTCGAAGAAATCTCTACAGACATTTTACAGTATGTCTAATGAAAGCCATTCATACATGCGAGATAATGATAGTAATTCCTATTGTTAATTAATAAGGAGGAAAAAAGATGAGTGTTACAAAAAAGGACACTTCTATTTTAAACAATTATATTAACGGGGCATGGGTTAGCTCAAATAGTACGCAAACTTTGGATGTGCCGAACCCAGCAACGAATGAGATCCTGACAAAGGTCCCTGTTTCTACAAAAGAGGATGTTGATCTAGCAGTTGCAGCTGCGAAAGAAGCTTTTAAGAAATGGAAGAATGTTCCTGTTCCAAAGCGTGCAAGGATTCTTTTTAAATACCACTATCTCTTAACAGAAAACCATGAAGAATTAGCAAGATTAATCGTTTTAGAAAATGGAAAGGCTTACAAGGAAGCGTATGGGGAAGTTCAACGCGGCATTGAGTGCGTTGAATTCGCTGCAGGTGCTCCTACCCTGATTATGGGTGAAACGCTGTCAGGAATTGCTGAGGATATCGATTCCGAAATGTTCCGTTACCCACTAGGAGTAGTCGGCGGTATTACTCCATTTAACTTTCCAATGATGGTTCCTTTATGGATGTTCCCATTAGCTGTTGCCTGCGGAAACACATTTGTGTTGAAGCCTTCAGAGAGGACTCCAATTTTAGCTAATAGATTAGCAGAATTATTTACTGAAGCTGGTGCACCTCAAGGAGTTTTAAACGTCGTCCATGGCGCCCATGATGTCGTAAATGGCCTGCTGGAGCATAAAGATATTGCTGCCATTTCCTTTGTTGGTTCCCAGCCGGTTGCCAAATATGTTTATGAGCGTGCTGCCGCTGAAGGCAAGCGGGTGCAAGCCCTTTCCGGAGCGAAAAATCATCATATTGTCATGCCTGATGCAGATATGAATAAGGCGGTTCAGCATATCATCAGCTCGACCTTCGGAAGTGCCGGCCAGCGATGTATGGCTTGTAGTGCCGTAGTCGTGGTCGGTGATAATGAACCATTTGTAACAGCATTAAAGAAACAGGCGGATGAATTAATTATTGGTAATGGAATGGACGAAGAAGTGTTACTAACTCCGATCATCCGTAAGGAACATCGCAATAAAGTTCTTGGATACATTGAAAAAGGCTTAGAGGAAGGCGCAGACTTAATCAGAGATGGGCGCAAAGAAATGGATGAACTTCCTGAAGGAAATTTCTTAGGTCCAACGATTTTCGATCATGTTACACTGGAAATGACGATTGCGAGAGAGGAAATTTTTGCTCCGGTGCTTAGTCTGCTTCGTGCCGCTGATTTGGATGAAGGATTGGAATATATCCGTAGATCCAGATTTGGTAATGGTGCAACCATTTATACAAACAATGCAAAGGCTATCCGACAGTTCCGTGAAGAAGCAGACGCAGGAATGCTCGGCATCAACGTAGGTGTTCCCGCCACAATGGCGTTTTTCCCATTCTCCGGCTGGAAGGATTCCTTCTACGGTGACATGCATGTTAATGGTAAAGACGGCGTAAATTTCTACACCCGCAAGAAAATGATTACATCTCGTTTTGACGCATAATTGGTGTCAAGCACTTATATAAACAGGGAGGGGAATTTTGATATGGTTCAGACAAGACGTCCACAAGATACTTTTAATGAGCAGGATGATAGATATGTTTGGCATTCGATGAAGCCATATAATCCCAACGCTACGGTTATTGCGGAAAAGGCTGAGGGGTCATGGGTAACAGATGTGGATGGCAAACGCTATTTAGATGCAATGGCTGGATTATGGTGTGTGAATGTTGGATATGGAAGAACGGAACTGGCGGAAGCAGCGTATGAGCAATTAAAAGAAATGGCTTATTTTCCGCTATCACAAAGCCATGTTCCTGCTATTAAACTAGCAGAAAAATTAAACGAAATGCTCGGAGATGAATACGTCATCTTTTTCTCAAACAGCGGTTCAGAAGCGAATGAAGCAGCCTTTAAGATTGTTCGTCAATACCATCAGCAAAAGGGAGAGCATAACCGCTATAAAATTATTTCACGGTACCGTGCCTACCATGGCAATTCAATGGGAGCATTAGCTGCAACCGGACAGGCGCAGCGAAAATATAAATATGAACCACTTGCCCCGGGTTTTATCCATGTATCACCGCCGGATTCCTATCGTGATGACACAAATGTGACGGATCCAAAGGAATTGGCTTCGGTTAAAGAAATTGACCGTACGATGACTTGGGAGCTAAGTGAAACCATTGCGGCCATGATCATGGAACCAATTATTACCGGCGGAGGAGTACTTATTCCCCCAGATGGGTATATGAAGGCAGCAAAAGAGATTTGTGAAAAACATGGAGCCCTTTTAATTGTTGATGAAGTGATTTGTGGCTTCGGCCGTACAGGTAAACCATTTGGCTTCATGAATTATGGAGTAAAGCCGGATATCATTACCATGGCAAAGGGGATTACAAGTGCCTATCTGCCATTATCTGCGACAGCGGTTCGTAAGGAAATTTATGAAGCGTTTAAAGGAACCGAAGAATATGATTATTTCCGTCACGTGAACACGTTTGGAGGAAATCCTGCAGCTTGTGCACTGGCGTTAAAAAACCTTGAAATCATGGAAAAGGAAAATCTGTTTGATCGTTCGAGAGATTTAGGTGAACAGGTTCTAAATGATTTAACAACTCTTTTACAAGAGCATCCATATGTAGGTAATGTCCGTGGAAAGGGCTTATTAATCGGGATTGAGCTTGTGAATGATAAAAACACAAAAGAACCATTAGATCCAGCTCTTGTTAATCAAGTGATTGCAAGTTGTAAGGAAAAAGGCATTATCATTGGAAAAAATGGAGCTACGGTTGCAGGGTACAATAATGTTCTTACCTTGGCACCACCGTTAAATATTGAACAAAAGGATTTGAACTTTTTAATTAAGACACTAACAGAATCTCTAAATAAAATACTCTAGTAAAAACGTAAAAGAGCATTTGTCATTACATTTTGTAAATGACAAATGCTCTTTTTTTCATGTTAATAAAGTTCATAAAATCGACAAAATTCCCAATTATGCTTAAATTCCGAGAAATCATTGAAAAAATGTCGAAATCTCTCGATAGAGTGATTGACAGGTAGATTTGAAAGGTTATAATTAACTTAACAAACGTTCATTGGATATTTACATAATTTCATTTCGAAGAAGAAAAGCTAAAAAATTTTTTGCAAATGGTTGTAACCGTTTTCTTTTTTTAAAAAAGAAGATTGCAATATTCATAATTTTTTAAATAGGAGACTTGATTATGGCGGATGAAAAAATTACGCGCCTTGTTGAAGTAGCAAAAATGTACTATCAATCAGACTACAGCCAACAAGAAATCGCTAAAAAGTTAGGTATTTCCCGCCCCACTGTTTCAAGACTTCTTTTGCAAGCTGTTCAAGAAGGTGTTGTTCATATCAAAATATGCGATCCGGCCGAAGATGTCCAAGAGCTCGCAATGCAGGTAAAGGATAAATTCCAATTAAAGCATTGCATTGTCGCCTCAATACCTGAATATGAGGATGAACTAATAAAAGAGAAACTGGGAGAAGTTTCTGCCGACTACTTGCATAAAATTGTACAAAGTGGCGATACCATCGGAATAACTTGGGGAACAACCCTTTATCAACTCGTGAAAAAACTTCAGCCTAAGAATGTAAAGGATGTTACGATAGTCCAGCTAAATGGTGGGGTGAGTTACTCAGAATCAAATACGTATGCATCAGAAATCGTTAATGGTCTAGCGAGTGCCTTCCATACGACACCGCATTTCCTCCCTGTTCCTGCAGTAGTTGATCATATTGTTGTAAAGCAAGCAATTGTTGCGGATCGGCATGTGAAAAAAATTATGGAAATGGGCCAAAAGGCCAACATTGGCATCTTCACGGTAGGGGAGCCTGGTGAGCAATCCACACTGATGCATGCAGGGTACTTTTTAGATAATGACATTGAAATTTTACGGAAGAATCAAACCGTTGGTGATATTTGCTCTCGATTTATTGATATCAAAGGGAAAATAAGCCACGAGACTTTAAATGACCGTACCATTGGGATCGAACTCTCCCATTTATCTGAAAAGGAATTCGGCATCCTTATTGCGGGTGGAAATACAAAAGTGGACGGTATATATGGTGCCCTTAACGGCCGGCACGCCAATGTTCTTATTACTGATCAGTACACAGCAAAAGCCTTACTCGAAATGGGGGATGATAACATAAATGGATAAAGAGAAAATTAGAGAACTAGTCAAAGAAATTGTCAAAAATACGCTTCAAAATGTAAAGCAGGTACCGATTGCAGCATCAAACCGTCATATCCATCTATCACCTGAACATGTGGAAAGATTGTTCGGGAGGGGTTACCAGTTAAATAAGCTAAAGGATTTATCTCAGCCGAACCAATTTGCTGCGAAGGAAACAGTTACACTTATTGGTCCAAAAGGGAAAATTCCTAATGTCCGTGTTCTCGGCCCTTCCCGAGGTAATACCCAAGTAGAAGTTTCGTTATTCGACGGTTTTACCATAGGAGTCAAACCGCCGGTTCGTAATTCTGGCGATATCAAAGGTTCAGAATCTATTACCATTCAGGGACCAAGAGGTCAAATTACGATTAATGAAGGATTGATTTGTGCGGCGCGCCATATTCATATGCATACCAGTGATGGTGAGGCCTTTGGTGTGGAAGATGGAGATGTGGTACAAGTAAAGGTCGACGGTCCTCGAGGAATTACTTTTTCAAATGTGCTCATCCGGGTTTCACCTAAATACAAACTTGAAATGCATATCGATTTGGATGAAGCGAATGCGGCAAACATAAAAAATGGACAATTAGGTGAAATTGTAGCCGTTGAAAGTCGAAATCAAGTGAGCGGAGGCTGAATCTGGTGGATGTCAAAACGAAGGTGAAAATGCTTGTCCAGCAGGTTGTCGAAGCCTACTTAAAGGAACAACTGCATGTAAAGGAAAAAGAAATAGAAAAACAGTCGATTGCTATTCTTTTAGGCTATCAATCTCAAAATCCATCAGTGGTTTTGGAAGCGGTTACCCCGCTAATCGATTCCTGCGAGGTAACATTAATTTTATCAAAAGATTGGCTGCCTTCGCACGCTGCGTTAAGTGGAAAGCCATATGTTTTGTTAGATGAGACCTCACAGGAGGAATTAAATAGAATTGTTGAGAGTTGCAGTACTCTGGTTGTCCCGGTAGCATCCTATCGTTTATTATCAAAGCTTGCCTTAACAATGGATGATGAATTAGCCGTATGGCTGGCTCTCCAATATCAATTGCTTGGTAAGCCCATTGTAATAGCTAAGGATTATATTGAGCCAAATGTTTACCAGCAAATCCATGCGCCCCATTCTGTTCAGGAACGCTTGCAGTCCTACATAAGACAAATTCAAGCGGATCAGGTGAAATGGGTACCGCTCAGTAAACTTGCGCAAACGGTTGATGCCCAGCAAACGGCATTCAAGGAAAAGCAATCTCTCATTCTCGCAAAACATGTGGAAAAAGCGTTTCAGGATGGACTTAAGGAAATCGTTGTTCCTGACAAGAGCAGGGTGACACCTTCTGCTATGGACTTAGCGAAGGACCTCAAAATTCAAATTACAAAAACTTCTCCTTGAAAGGAGGGACGCACGTGATCATTTGTAAAGTGGTTGGTTCCATTGTTTCAACCACCAAAGCAGAAAAGCTAAAAGGGAAAAAGCTCCTCATTGTTCAGCCTCTGGATATGAAAACGATTGAGGAAGACGGTAAACCATTAGTGGCGATAGATACTGTAGGTTCTGGTGTTGGTGAAGTTGTCTTACTTGTCAGCGGAAGCTCGGCCAGGCAAACAGAAATTACAAACGGTGTTCCTGTTGATGCGGCTATTGTAGGAATTGTCGATCAAATAGAAATTCAAGGATCCTTAACCTTTAACAAAGGAGAGAGCTAATTTTGCAAATTAATGAAACCGATATCAAAAAAATGGTTGAACAAGTGCTGCAGCAATTAGGTCAAAATCAGCCAGAGAACAGCCCGGTTTCTTCATTACCAGAAGTCAGCTTTGGCAATGGTGTGTTTACCACCGTTGACGAAGCGGCTGCAGCAGCAAGACTTGCATGGGAAAAGCTTCGCAAGCTTCCAGTTGCTGTAAGAAGACAAATGATTGAGAACATGCGTCAAGTAAGCCGCAAGCATGTCAATGAGCTGGCTAAGCTTGCGGTTGAAGAGACAGGCCTAGGAAGAGTGGAAGATAAGGTTGCGAAAATTTTACTAGCCACGAACAAAACACCTGGTGTGGAAGACTTAGTCAGTACATCTTATTCTGGTGATGATGGGTTAACGCTAGTGGAATATGCACCAATTGGGGTATTTGGGTCGATTACTCCATCCACAAACCCTGCTGCAACGATCATCAATAACTCGATTTCTCTTCTTGCAGCAGGGAATACGGTTGTTTACAACCCGCATCCAAGTGCAAAACGAGTTTCGATTAAAACCATGCAGCTGCTTAACGAAGCCATTGTGGCTGCAGGCGGACCAGAAAATACTTTGACCTCTGTCGCGGCTCCAAATCTGGAAACGTCGGCACAGGTCATGAACCATCCACAGGTAAATGCACTGGTTGTGACAGGCGGCGGTCCTGTCGTAAAGGCAGCAATGGCTGTAGGCAAAAAGGTAATTGCAGCCGGTCCTGGAAATCCACCAGTTGTCGTCGATGAAACAGCGATTATTTCAAAGGCAGCTGCTGATATTGTCAAGGGAGCAAGCTTTGATAACAATGTTTTATGTACCGCTGAAAAAGAAGTCTTTGTTGTTGAAAAAGTGGCAAATGCCCTTAAATCTGAAATGGTGAAAAATGGCGCGATTGAGCTTAAAGGCTTTCAATTCGAAAAACTACTTGAAAAAGTGCTTGTAAAGAAAAACGATAAGTATTATCCAAACCGTGATTTCATCGGGAAGGATGCCCACTTAATCCTACAAGCGGCTGGCATTCAGGCAAGCCCTGATGTGAGATTGATTTTTGCGGAAACAAACAAGGATCACCCATTAGTGATGACTGAAATGTTAATGCCGATTTTACCAATTGTCAGAGTCTCTGATGTTGATAAAGCCATTGAATTAGCGGTAATCGCTGAAAAGGGCAACCGCCACACAGCGATTATGCATTCACAAAACATCACCAACTTGACAAAAATGGCGCAGGAAATTCAAGCAACTATTTTTGTTAAAAATGGCCCTTCCGTTTCGGGATTAGGCTTTGAAAGTGAAGGCTTCACGACGCTGACGATTGCCGGTCCTACCGGAGAAGGATTAACTAGCGCAAAAACATTTACACGCCAGCGCCGCTGCGTTTTAGTAGATGGATTTAGAATTATCTAGTGGGGTGTGTTAATTGGCAAAATCTAAAGATGAAAAAACCGTCCCTTCACAATCAGAAAAAACAAAAAAGCAAATAAAACAAAAATTAGAGGTTCCTAAAGGAGGAAATATCATGGGTCAAGAAGCATTAGGAATGATTGAAACAAAAGGTTTAGTAGGTGCAATCGAAGCGGCAGACGCAATGGTTAAAGCAGCAAATGTTACATTAGTAGGCAGAGAATTAGTGGGTGCAGGTCTTGTCACCGTTATGGTTCGAGGAGATGTAGGCGCAGTTAAAGCGGCAACAGAAGCTGGTGCAGAAGCAGCTCAGCGGGTTGGAACACTTCTTTCAGTACACGTGATTCCACGTCCAAACGGCGATGTTGAAGGTATTCTGCCAAAGAGTGAATAAGGGGAAGCGAAATGGAACAATCCATTGAAAGCTTTATCAAAAATCTCGTAAGGGACACGATTGTTCACACACTCGGCGAGCTGCAAATCCAAAGTGATCGGCAGACCTATGTCATTGCGAATTGGAAAATGAACAATACACTTAGTACGACTGCAGAATTTTTTCAAAAAATAAACAGCAGCAAGGACGTTTCAGTGGTGGTTTGTCCGCCAACCCAGCTGCTTTATCCCGCACATCTTTTTATTAAACAATTTGGAAAGCCGATTCATCTCGGTGGACAAAATGTCCATTGGGCTGAGAAAGGTGCCTACACTGGTGAGTCATCCACAAATATGTTGAAGGATGTTGGCTGTGAATATGTGATTATCGGCCACTCCGAAAGAAGACAATTTGCGGGTGAAGATGATGATTTAGTGAATTTAAAAGTGAAGCAGACAATCAAAGACGGACTCATCCCGATTATCTGCATAGGAGAAACGCTGGGTCAGAAAAATTCGATGCAAGCAGAACACGTATTATCGACCCAGCTAGTTGGTGCCCTAAAGGAAATTGATTCCAGTAATTTGATTATAGCCTATGAACCGGTTTGGGCCATTGGTACAGGGCAGTCAGCAACAGCTGAATTATCTCAACAAACTCATGCTTATATCCGTTCTGTTTTAAAACAAATCCTGGGTGAAAAAGCGGACCAAATCTCGATTTTATACGGTGGCTCTGTTAATGAAAGCAATGCTGCCGAATACAGTGCGATGCCGGATATTGATGGTGTCCTTGTCGGGGGCGCAAGCTTAAATCCCCAGTCTTTTGATGGAATTATCAATGTATTTGCCAAAGGAGAACAAAGGTAATGAAAAAAGTTGCGATTGGCAGTGACCATGGTGGATACGAACTGAAAGAAAAGTTAAAAGCCTATTTAACGGAATTAGGCTATGAATATCTTGATTTCGGCTGTAAGGCTAACGAATCAGTAGATTATCCCGATATCGCTTTTTTAGTAGGCGAAACGGTTGCCACAAATGATGACTACGTTGGCATCATGATTGATGGTGTCGGCGTCGGAAGCGGAATGGTTTTAAATAAAATACCGGGTGTTCGCGGTGCAGTGTGCTGGGATTTGTCCTCAGTCATCAACAGCAAAGAGCACAACAACGCCAACGTGTTATCGATCGGCGGGCAGTTTATTGGCGAAGGTCTTGCGAAGCAATTAGTGAAAACCTGGCTGGAAACTGATTTTGCCGGCGGCCGTCATGATCGCCGCGTTACAAAAATCATGGAAATTGAAAGTCGTTTTTTACACAGATAAAGGCAGGTTAAACTATGTTCGTAGCCAAAGTGATTGGAAATATGGTTTGTACTCATAAAAATGATAATTTAAGAGGTCTAAAGCTTCTGATTGTCCAACCGGTTGATGACCAGTTGAAGGATAAAGGCAAACCACTTGTGGCTATTGATACGATTGGACAGTCAGGCGAAGGAGATCTCGTTTATCTTGCAAAAAGCCGAGAGTCTTCCTTACCACTTAACAAAGATTTAGTCCCATCAGACGCTGGGATTTTAGGAATCATTGATTACTATAACGTGACGAAACGAATGGAGGAAAAATAAATGAGCAACGCATTAGGAATGATCGAAACCAAAGGTTTAATAGGAGCAATTGAAGCAGCAGACGCGATGACAAAAGCAGCAAACGTAACTTTGCTAGGAAAGGTTAATGTTGGCGGCGGCTTAGTTTGTGTAATGGTTCGCGGTGATGTTGGCGCAGTTAAAGCAGCAACAGAAGCAGGTGCAGATGCTGCACAGCGTGTAGGCGAATTCTTATCTGTACATGTTATCCCAAGACCACATTCAGATATCGAAAAAATTCTTCCAGTTGTAAAATAATGAAATTAGCAAAGGTCGTTGGGAATATCGTTTCAACGATAAAGACACCCAGCCATCAAAGCAAAAAACTAATGGTTGCCATCCCGGTTGATGCCTCGGGAAAAGAAATCGGCGAACCGATCATCGCATTTGATCGATTCCATGCCGGGGTTGGCGATTATGTACTTTTACTTGAGGAAGGTGGTTCGGCACGCGACATTTTAGAAGATCCAAAGGGCTCTTTTGATGCAGTCATTGCCGGAATCGTTGATCGATTAGAATAACGTGAGGTGAGCAAGATGCAAATCGAAGCATTAGTGGAACAAATTACTAATCAAATTATGCAGCAATTAACTAATAAACAAGAGTTAAAGGAAACTAAACCAGCTGTTTCCGGAAACGTAACCTATAAAGAAGGTTCTGCTTCTAACATTATTACTGGTCCATCTGTTGCTAGAATGATCGACCATACATTATTAAAGCCAGAAGCGTCAAAGGACCAAATTGTAAAGCTTTGTGAAGAAGCGAAGGAACATAAATTTGCTACTGTTTGTGTGAATCCGTATTGGGTGCAGATTGCGGCTAAAGAACTTAAAGGCTCAGGTGTCGGTGTTACCACAGTTGTCGGCTTTCCATTAGGAGCAACCAGCACTTTTGTTAAAATCGCCGAAACTCGGGATGCGATTGCAAACGGCGCCACTGAAATCGACATGGTGATTAACATTGGAGCTCTAAAATCCGGTGACTTCGAAACCGTTAAAAAGGACATTGAAGGTGTGGTATTAGCGGCTAAAGGTCATGCTCCAGTTAAGGTTATTATTGAAACAGGATTGCTTGAAATTGAAGAGAAGAAAAAGGCTTGTATTTTAGCGAAAATGGCAGGTGCTGATTTTGTTAAAACATCAACTGGTTTTGGACCAGGATGTGCTACAGCAGAAGATATCAAATTAATGCGCGAGGCAGTTGGTCTAGATATGGGCGTAAAAGCATCAGCATGTGTAAGAGATTTAGATACTGCTAGAAAACTTATTCAAGCTGGCGCGACTAGAATCGGTGCAAGTTCAAGTATTGCGATTATTACTGGTGGACAAGGAACCGGATATTAACATGTTCGATGGAAGGTTTGAGTTTTTCATATAGGTTTTATTCCATATGAAAAACTCATTTTTCTTATACTCCTAATCTAAAAGTATTGAAAATTTTTAGATATTTTACTATAATGATATTAACAAAATGTAATCGCTTACATAATAGAGGAGTGTTTCTAATGAACAATATTGGACATCAATTAAAGAAAATTAGATTAAATCGTGAAATTGAAATAGAAAGACTTGCCCTATTATCAGGCCTCAATGCCGAAACCATCGCTGCCATTGAAGAAGGCGATCTGGATGTACAGGTTTCCACTTTAGCAAAAATTTCAAATGTATTAAATTGCACATTCTCAATTGGTGATGTATCTATCTAATAAAATTGGAATACTAAAAGACAACATGTTATAGTAATTCCATTAGCAAAAAGTTCAATCTTTAAATGGTTGAGCTTTTTTTATTTAGAAGGAAGAGAATTATGACATCTACATTAGCCTATATCAAAGAATGGCAGCAGGCACTGCAAAATGAAATAAACTATTTAAAAAAATACGGCAGTAATAAATACCTCATTACAAATGGAAGGCAGCTCTCTACCGAAGATTCGTATACCTATTATTTTGATACATCTGGTAATTTACGGATTCCAGTGGGTACAGCGATTAAACTAGTATGGGGCAGTATGAAGCAATCAGGACGTGTCCTGTCTTCAGAGGGAAAAGGGGTCATGCTATCCTTAGAGAAATCATTCGGTGATTTATTAGATGAGGCTTATCTAATTCATGATCCATGGGAATTACTCGAACAGCTAATTCAACGCCTGGATGAAATGAAAAAAAATAAGGAGAAACGTCGCCGGATAAAGACGTTAATGGATCCCTCGATTCCGGCCAAACACCCGCAGGAAAAAATTAAAAGTAGTATCCATGAGTTATTATTACGCTCAAAATATAATCCTGTCACTTTTGTTTGGGGACCGCCTGGAACAGGTAAAACGTATACACTCGCCCGAGTAGCCGCAAATAAATATTTCCAGGAAAAGCGAGTGCTCATATTATCACATAGCAACCAAGCAGTCGATGTCCTGATAGGTGAGATTTCAAGCTTTGTTACCAAGAAAAATCGATTTAATGAAGGGGACATTCTTCGGTATGGGTTTCTAACCGGGGAACAGCTTGCCAATCATGATACGGTTACAACCAGTCAACTGCTTGAGAAACAAGACCCAGAGCTTGCAGCAGACAAAGAACTTTTAGTTGAGGAAAGACGGAAGCTTAAACAAGATTTAGCACGTTCATTTAGTAAAAGAGACACCCATTCATTGCAGGAGCTGGAGACCAAGATTGCGAAGGTCCTTGAGAAAATTCGTCAAAAGGAGATTGAGTTTGTCAAGAATGCGTTTATTGTAGGAACGACACTTGCTAAGGCAGCGAGTGACCCCGCGATATATGATAAGGATTTTGACGTAATCATTCTCGATGAGGCAAGCATGGCATATGTTCCTCAAGTCGGATTTGCAGCATCATTAGGGAAAAGAGTCATCATTTGCGGTGATTTTAAGCAGCTGCCGTCAATTGCTGCATCCAGAGATGCTTTAGTAACCAAATGGTTGAAGGAAGATATATTTCATCGGGCCGGAGTGGTTGATTGGGTTAAGGAAGGCAAGCTGCACCCGCATTTATTTTTACTAAAAGAACAGAGAAGGATGCATCCGGACATTTCATCCTTTACCAATCAATACATTTATCATTCGCTTGTGGGTGATCATGAAAGTGTTCAGAAGTCACGCAAGACCATTGTTGAAAATCAACCATTTCCTGGACGTGCTTCAATTTTAGTAGATTCAAGCTTTACTGGAGCACATTGCATCTCAGAAAAAAACTCCAATTCAAGGCTAAATCTCTGGCAGCTGCTGCTATCTTTTCAGGTAATTCATGAATCCTATTTAGGGGGAGCACACTCTATTGGCTATGTTACACCGTACCGGGCTCAAGCCAATTTGATGGAATTGTTATTAGAGGATTTATATGAAAAAGAACGCCTAAACGCTGAAATTATTTCTGCAACCGTGCATCGATTTCAGGGCAGCGAGCGGGATGTGATGGTTTTCGATACAGTGGATGGTGAACCGCAGGAACGTGCTGGCATGCTGTTAACGGGCGTAGATAGTGAACGATTAATCAATGTTGCCATCACCAGAACGAAGGGAAAATTCATTCATATCAGCAATCAAGCGTTTATAAACAGTCATGTATATCATTCGAAAACATTAAGACAGTTAGTCGAATATCAAGTGAGACATAATCAAGCAGTTAGAAAAAATGAAATTGGTACCTGGATCAGAAATCAGCATTCTAAGTTACACTGGATGCATGCTAGAAAACTTGAAAAAGTATTCCAGGATATTGATTCCGCCAGATCTTCCATTGTGCTCTCACTACCAGCTGGTACCGAATTGTCGGAGGAATGGAAAATAAATTTGAAAAATAGAGATAAACGAACGTCATTCATTATTTTATCGGAGGAGAACTGGACGGAATTACTGCCAACTCAATTAATCCAAGAAATAATCCCATTTCCCTTTTTAATAATTGACAAACAGATTTTTTGGCTTGGAATAATGATAGAGGGGATTAAGGCTATTAAGCCTCCATTTATTGCCGCTCGGCTAGAATCAGCGAAGATATCGGAGTACATTTTAAGTCAGTTCCATAGACGGTAGAAATAGAAAAAAAGCATCACCGATGCTTTTTTTCTATTTCCCTGCTATCGAAATCTCCGATATCTAAATTTATTACTATCACTGCTGCTTTCGATTGATTCCTCTTTGCTTTCCTCATCATTTACGATGGTGGCAAATTCTTCACTGCTCTCTATTTCATTGCTAACATCATTGCTATTTACGGCAGGATCATTATTATTTTCTTCATTGCTATCTTCTAAAGCAGTGTTGAGTACTTCGGTAATTTCCGTTTGAGCATCTACATTAATTTCGATGGCTTCATCTGAACTTTCCTCATCGTCCTCCCCGAAGGGAGATTCTTGCCTTATACGTTGTATTTTTCCAAGTGCATCTTGCCTTAGATTTGCGATTCCGATTATTTCATCTAAAAGGGCTGCAAACCTTTTGAAATCAACATTGTTTTCTCCACTATTTTGAATAACATTTAAAAAGTCCTCTTGAAAAATTTCAAATTCTCTTTCGAATTGGCCACGGTCCATCTGTCTAAAGGTCACACCGTTAATGCGAATAAATTCAAAGATTAATTGGGTAATGGCTTGGTTTGCAGCCTGTAATTCAGGAGAGCTGTCTAGAAAATTGTTCAAATCGCGTAGTGTTTTATAATAACTTTTGAAATTTCGATTAGCTTCTAAAAATTCCAGTTTACTCAATGATGTATTCCTCCTTCATTTTTTTCCTTTTGTATTAAAGATATGCAAGGAAGATTTATATAGAAGATAAAACTAAAGAAGGAGGATGACAGATATTTGTTTTATAAAAACGATTCACGCAAATGGCAGGCAAGCTGTACCTTTAAAAAATTCTCAGGTTGTTCAAGGGACATGCCTAATTGTTCTTCAATTTTTTTCAGCCTCAAGTAAAGTGTGTTTACATGAATATGCAGCTTTTGAGCTGTCCTAGCTGACGAGCGATTTGTTTGTATATAGGTTATGAGCGTCTTTTCTAAATCATTATTATTACCTTTAATGGAATTCAAAGGCGTGAAAATTTCTTCAAGGAACCTTTCAATCTCCTCGGAAGACTGATTAATAAACAGGCGGTTTATCCCTATATCGGAAAAATGGATCATACCTGATTTTTGGCGTGAGATAAGATATGAGACGGCCTTGTTCGCTTCATTGTGGGATTTGGCAACAGATTCAATTCCCTGGTAAACCGAACCAACCCCGACAAACAGGTGGATATGATCGTTAAGTTCACTTTCTTTTAAAATAGTATCCAATTTTTTCATTACCGCTCGTTTGTTTGCAGGGTTCGTAAGAGAGAATAGAATGGTAACTTTGTTATGATTACCAAATACGATTTTGTTATGATCTAATAGGACTTGTTTAATTCGGGATATGAACCGATGAACGATGCTATCTAGTATTTGAAGATCTTTAAAATGAGTAATCGTAATAATAACCGAGAACAGGTTTGATTTAAGATCCAAGCCAAGATTCATCGCTTTTTTTGTTAGCAAATCAGGGTTATCGTTTAATAATAAGTCATTATAAAATTCATGGGTCTTTTTATAATAGATATCTGCCAGTGACTTCTTTTTGGCTAATTCCATTGCTAGGACAGATCCCCCTCTATCAAGGATGATATGTTCCAGCTGTGTTAATGGTCGATTAACAACAATAATCATACATCCGTTACAAACAGATCCAACTAAAATTGGGTAAATGTAAAATGCCTTTTCATCCTGATCGAAAAGTTCAACGTAAATGGGAACTTTTCGGTTGGATAGGAGTTTTGTTAGTTCATCCATCGAAAAAGGATGTTCTTTTTGCTTTGGAAAGTGTTCGCTTTCGATCATGTCCACAAATATTAATGACAAACCAAGCATTCGATTTAATTCTTGAGTGATCGTTTCAACTCCTCTATTTTGGACAGAGAGCTGTGAAAGTGTAGAATCGACTTCGTTTCGTTTGACTAGGACTTGATTCTTTCGTTTAATTTCCGTAAACAACCGTGCATTTTCCATTGCAATCGCAATTTGTGCAGCTAATCCTTGTAAAAGTTGAAAATCCCAATCAGTAAGATTCCGTTCGCGGTCATCTTGATGAATGCTTAAAACTCCAATAATTTCATCCCGAAATTTTATCGGAATGGTGACAGATACTTTTACCCTGTGATTGTGAAAGGCATGCATTAAATATTTGTAATTTTCGTCGGATGTTCCTTCCATCGCTTCATTAGCCTCACGAAATGAATAATAGATTCTTGGTTGTCCATCGAGAAATGTTTTGCCTGTTACGGATTCTCCAATTTTATATCGTACTTTTTCTATTTCTTTTTTCCATCCTCTATAAGCTTTACATACTAAACGGTCTAATGCCGGACTATACATCCAAAAAACGCAGGCTTCCGAGCCAGGAATCACAGCGGCTACGTTATCTAAAATTTTCGCCAATAATTCATCAAGGTCTAGTGAAACCGTAATGTTTTGCACACCCTCAATCAGTTTTTCCAATTCTATTCCTTTTCTTTTCATCAAGAGATCAGTGTAAAAGGGATACATCAGGTGGTATAAAAGGTTAATATTATCCTTTTCTAATGGAGTAGTTGTTTCAGTATAGAGGATAGTAACCTTATAGTCTTGTGGATAATCCAGTGTTAACAATTGAGGGTTGTCCAAGCTGGACGGTTGAATCCCCATTTTGGTGGTTGGGGAAGGAAAAGCACGAATACCCTGTCTATCTGTTAAGATCCATCGATGTTCTACAGGAGTATAAAACCAAATCTCATAGCATGAAATTCCTAGATTTTGGATTAAAAAGGATCGGAGCTGTGCAAGATTTAACATAAATCTATCACCTCACTGTGAACTTCCATAGTTTATTAGAAGAAAATCTATGTGAATCAACATTGTTTTCATTTTATCAATTTCATATACTTTCTGTAAATACAGAATTTTCAGAAATAGATTCAGAATATTGTAAACGCTTACTTTGTGTAAAGAAAAATCATTTCATTTAATGTCGAGAGGGAGTGGAAAGGTTGGGACATATCTCATCCTATATGGCGGGAAATGTTTTCAAAGTGTTGGTAAAGACAGGTGATATTGTTGAGTCTGGAGATGATGTAGTTATACTTGAGTCAATGAAGATGGAGATTCCAATAACAGTTGAGTCAAAATCAGTTATAAAGGATGTGAAAGTAAGAGAAGGAGAATTTGTTAATGAGGGGGATATCATTATTGAGTTGGAATAATGTTAACCAGCCGCTGCATGAGTATCTTCGCCATTATGCACGAATCACACCAAATAAAGAAGCGATCCTCTTTTATGGAAAAACGATTACCTATCAGGAACTGGATGATTTATCAGATCGTTTCGCGATGTTTCTTCATTCCTGTGGAATTAAAAAGGGAGACAAGGTTGCGCTTTTTTTACCCAATTGTCCTCAATATATTATTTGTCATTTTGGAATTCAGAAAATTGGAGCAATTGTAGGTCCATGCAGTCCCATGTTTAAGGAATGGGAATTGGCCTATGAAGTGAATGATTTAGGAGCGAAAGCAATCGTCGCCTTGGAACAATTGCACCCCATTGTTGACCAGGTTCGAAATCATTCTTCTATTGAATTGGTTATTACTACGAGCTACATAGATTTTCTTCCAGAAATTCCACAGCCAGAGTTTCCAGAAAAAATACCCCCAAAGAAAAGCTTAACGGATTGCATCGATTTAATACAGATTTTTAAATCAAACATGGCAAACCCTCCAAAAATAGAGATTGATGTGGAAAATGATGTTTCCCTTATTGTCTATACGTCCGGATCGACTGGACAGCCGAAAGGGGCGATGCTGACTTATCGAAATGCATTATATAAATCTTATTGTGTTGCGCAAACAAGGAATACAACAGCAGAGGATATATCATTATCCATTATGCCAATTTGCCATATTGCCGGCATGTTAGGCATGAACGTCGTTATTTTTACTGGTGGAACTCTGGTCTTACTTAATCGTTTTACTCCAGAATCGGCAATGGACGTTATCGAGCGGTACCAGGTAACAGTAGCTCAGACTGTTGTTCCTATGAATATAGCCATTATGAAGCATCCAGATTTCAATAGGGTTGACTTTCGTTCACTTAGATTGAATGCATGCACCAGCTTTGGCATTCCATTAACCGAGGAAATTTCGAATCAATGGAGGGAGCTGACAGGTGTAGGATTATTTGAATCAGCATACGGGCTAAGTGAAACCCATACGGCCGATACGCTAATGTCCAAAGGAGCTGTCAAATTTGGTACTACCGGCAAGCCCGTATTGGAAACAGAAATAAAAATCATGTCTATTGATGAGCCGAGGAGGGAGGTTCCAATTGGGGAAGAGGGAGAGATTATTGTTAAAAATCCCGGTGTTTTTAAAGGATACTTGAATAAACCAGAAGCAACAGCCCAAACGCTTCGCAATGGATGGGTCTATACAGGTGACATTGGCAAGTTGGATCAAGAGGGATATTTATTTTTTCTCGGCCGTATTAAAGAAATGATCAAGTGTTCTGGATACAGTGTATTTCCTGAAGATGTTGAAATTATGCTGATGAACCATCCTGCCATTTCCCAAGCAGCAGTGATTGGTGTGCAAGATCCCGTTCGCGGCGAATCAGTAAAGGCTTTTGTGGTGATTAAACCTGAATTCCAAACTAGGATTACGAAAGAGGAGATTATCCGATGGAGCAAGGAAAAAATGGCTGCTTATAAATATCCCCGCTATGTTGAATTCAGGGAGAGCCTGCCAGTTACCGGGACTGGCAAATTGCTTCGAAGGCTGCTTGCAGATGAAGAAAAAGAAAAGGCAAATTATAAGGAGGTTGTCCATGAGAAAAATTAACAAAGTCTTATCCGTTGTCCTAATAGCCACATTATTGATAGTGGCTGGCTGCACCAAAAACAGTTCTACCGCTGGTGAAAATTCAGCAGGCAAGACGACAGAAAACCCAAAAAACAGCGAACCGAGGAAGGGAGGCAGCCTTGTTGTTGCTTATGACTCTGATGTGAGTAACTACGACCCTATCCTTGGCAATTCCGGGAACGATCATCCGCTGCTGTATCCAGTTTTTGACACATTAGTTAACTATAATGCGAATCTTGAACCTCAACCAGGCCTTGCGGAATCATGGGACACCCCGGATGATAAAACCATTATTCTACACTTAAGAAAAGGGGTAAACTTCCATGATGGAACCCCATTTAATGCTGATGCCGTTAAATTTAACCTTGAACGGGTAAGATCGAAAGAATCAAAAGTATCCGATTTATCTAATGTAGAATCTGTAGAGGTTGTCGATCCACAAACAGTGAAATTACATTTAAAGCAGCCAGATTCCTCCATTATCCTTGCCCTATCTGATCGTTCAGGGATGATGGTTTCGCCTGCAGCAGTCCAAAAATTTGGTGCTGACTTCAGCCAAAACCCAGTGGGGACTGGCCCCTATAGGATGGTCAAATGGGTACGAAACGGAGAAATACAGTTTGAAGCGAATAAGGATTACTGGCAAAAAGGACTGCCATACCTTGATAAAATAACAGCTAAAATTATGCCTGATGAAAATACAAGATTAAATGCACTTAAATCAGGTCAGGTTCAATTCTATTGGAATGTATCACCTGACAATAGTCAAGTTTTAAAGAATGATAAGAATATAGTGTTAGATTCGAAAATGAAGGTAGCGTTCTATAATATTTATTTAAATACCAAAATGGCCCCATTTGATAAAAAGGAAGTCAGGCAGGCGCTTCAATATGCCATCGATCGTGATGCCCTTGTAAAAGCTTTAACCTTTGGGGAAGGCGAGTCGGCTAATCAAACATTTCCAAGTGATTACTGGGCAGCAAGTCCTGATATGAAAATTAAATATGACCCTGAAAAATCAAAGGAATTATTAAAACAGGCAGGAGTTGAAAATGTCAAATTTGATATGTTCGCGCCAACAGCCCCATTCTATCAAAGATTGGCGGAAGCCATTAAAGGGCAAGTCAAGGAGGCTGGCTTTACGATTAACATACAGCCAATGGAACTAACAAAAGGAGTAGCTCTTTACTTTAATGAAAAGCAGTTGCCGGCAAATCTTACGGCATGGACAGGACGTCCAGACCCGCAACAAACAATCAGTTTATTCCTAGGCGGAAAAGGTTTCTACAATGTTGGCGGGGAGACAACACCTAAAAAAGAAGAATTGATTTCAAAGGCAGCAGCTTCGTATGATCAAAAAGAGCGAGCAAAGTTATATGGCGAAATAAATGAGATTGCAATGGCAGAAGAAGCGATGACGATTCCTATTATGTTTACTCCTTCTACTGCAGCCATGTCGCCAAAGGTTAAGGGCTTTGAAGGAACATTACTAGGAAAACCAAAGTTCTCCTACTTGTGGCTGGAACAATAATAAAGAGGATAGGAAGGGAGAGAGCCAATGTTTTATAAATTTTTGTTACGCCGCTTGATGTATGTCTTACCCATGCTGATTGTAACGACTTTGGTGGTCTTTTCCCTAATCTTGATTATACCGGGTGATCCTGCTCTTGCACTTCTTGGAGATAATGCAACGGCAGAAAAACTAGCCCAGTTGAGAAGTCAACTGGGTCTGGATCAACCTGTGCTCATCCAGTATGGGAATTGGCTATTACATGCTTTACAAGGGGATTTAGGGAGATCCCTTTTTACAGGGGAAATTGTAAGTGATGCAGTGTTTTCAAGACTGGGGATTACGATTCAGCTTGTTATTTCTGCGATGATTATTTCCTTTCTGATAGGGATGTTTTTTGCCATTACCTCTATTTTAAAGCCGAATAGTTGGATGGATTATGTGGCAAGGTTTTTCGGCACGCTGGGGACTGCCATTCCAAATTTTTGGTTAGCGATGCTGCTGGTAGCTCTATTTAGTGTCAAGCTTGGTTGGCTTCCTGCTACAGGATTTGTTAGTATTTTTGAAAATTCGGGCGGATTTATAGAAAGTGTTCTTCTCCCAGCCTTTTGCTTAGGTGCATTTGGCGCGGCACAAATAACACGACAATTACGATCTTCACTGCTTGAGAGTATGGATTCAGATTATATTCGCACTGCATATTCCAAAGGATTATCATTATGGCCAGTAATTTGGAAGCATGGACTTAGAAATGCTTTTTTACCTGTCTTAACAACGGCGGGGCTTCTATTTGGGAACATGCTTGGTGCAACGGTTGTGATTGAAAGCGTTTTCGCTATTCCTGGAATGGGACAATTGGCAGTCAATTCAATACTGCAAAGGGATTTTCCGATGCTTCAAGGTGTCGTCTTAGTAATGGTTGTGATGGTCCTCATCATTAACTTTGTTACCGATGTACTCTATAGCATTTTGGATCCTCGAATTGAATTTGATTAAGAAGGAGGGCACAACATGCAGTTTCGAATTATTTTACAAAGGGTAAAACGTGAACGCTTGGCATTCGTCAGTTTGATCTATTTGGTCATTTTAGTCCTAGTCGCTGTTTTTGCCCGATACATTGTCCCCTTTGACCCAGAAGCACAAGATTTGAACCAAGTGATGATTGCACCAAATGGCTCGCACTGGTTTGGAACAGATGAACTAGGAAGGGACATTTTTACAAGATTGCTTCTTGGATCACAGGCTGCCATACAAGCAGGGCTAATCGCAATCTTAATTCCTCTTTTTATTGGAGTTCCCTTGGGAATTATTTCAGGGTATCTGGGCGGCATCGTCGATGATCTTTTCATGAGGGTTGTTGATGCGATTTTATCTTTTCCTGCTATTCTTCTCGCCTTGGGAATTACGGGTGCTTTAGGGGTTAACCTTTGGAATGCGATGATTGCGATTGGAATCATCTTCACTCCGCAATTTGCTAGACTGGCAAGAGGACAAACCCTTCAAGTCCGGCGTGAACCATATGTGGAAGCGGCAAAGATTTCAGGGGCTGGTCCTTTGTGGATTATGTATCGGCATATCCTTCCTAATATCGCCTCTCCGATTATTGTTCAAGCATCCTTCAGTTTTAGTTTGGCGATTTTGGTGGAGGCATCATTAAGTTTTCTTGGAATGGGGGCACAGTCACCGCAAATTAGTTGGGGAGGCATGCTTCATCAAGCCTACAGTATGATTTTTGTCAATCCATTTATGATGATTTTCCCTGGAGCAGCAATCTTGCTTTCAGTCTTAGCCGGTAACTTTTTCGGAGATGGATTAAGAACAGCCATTGATCCAAAAATCAAGCGAACTTAGGAGGGAAGCGGTTTGAGTAAACAGTTTGAACCACTTTTGGAAGTAAATAATCTTAGATCGTATTTCCCTTCAACTGGAGGGGTTGTAAAAGCGGTTAATGATGTTTCTTTTAAAATTGGAAAAGGTGAAATTGTTGCATTGGTGGGGGAATCTGGCAGCGGTAAAAGTGTAACCGCGTTATCGATTATGGGACTGAATGCACCTACCATCACTTATGGCAAAGAAAGCATCATCTCGTTTAAAGGCCATAATTTACTTACGATGAAAAAAAGGCAAATGAAGAAAATTCGCGGCAATGAAATTTCAATGATTTTCCAAGACCCGTTATCTTCCTTAAACCCTTTACATCCAATTGGAAAACAAATCGCAGAACCAATCCAACTCCACCAAGGGGTTAGTTACAAAACAGCGCAGCAAACTGTCATAAATTTGTTAAATAAGGTAGGGATTCCTGATGCTGAAAGCAGGCTCAGAGATTATCCCCATCAGTTATCAGGAGGGATGCGGCAAAGGATTATGATTGCAATGGCTCTTGCCTGCAATCCATCTCTGTTGATTGCCGATGAACCCACCACAGCATTAGATGTGACCATTCAAGCCCAAATTCTGAATGTCATGAAGTCACTTCAGAGAGAAACAGGTGTATCTATTCTTCTGATTACTCACGATTTAGGGGTTGTGGCGGAAATGGCGGATCGGGTTCTTGTCATGTACTGTGGGAAAATAGTAGAAGAAGGCGACGTCTATTCGATTTTCCAGGACCCAAAGCATCCCTATACAAAAGGCTTGTTAGCAAGTGTTCCAAAGTTAAGAGGACAATCGAAAAAACGCTTAAATGCCATTCCCGGTACCGTTCCTAGCCCTCTAGAGCTTACAGGCGGCTGCAATTTCTATTCACGCTGTAGTCAGGCAAACGATCAATGCAGTAGTAATACTCCATACCTGGAGAATTTAGGACCACAAAGAAGGGCAGCTTGCTGGAATCTACAGGAAAGGCCAATCGAAGAGGTGACAAAGCATGCTTGAACCATTGGTTTCCATTAAAAATGTGAAAAAATATTATCCCATTGGCAGTGGATTATTTGGAAAGAAAACCAAATGGTTAAAAGCGGTGGATGGGATTAACCTTGAAGTGAAACAAGGAGAAACTCTTGGACTTGTTGGTGAATCCGGATGCGGAAAATCGACCTTGGGCCGGATGGTCGTTGGGCTGCTTGAACCAACGGATGGGGAGGTTCATTTTGAAGGCAGCTCACTTTTATCAAAAGGACGAAGTAAGCGGGATTTAGGGAAAAAAATTCAAATGATCTTTCAGGATCCCTATGCATCTCTGAATCCGAGAATGAGTGTTGCCGATATCATTGCAGAACCCTTAGTTCTGCATAAGATTGGGACCAGTAAGGAGCGGAAAAAACGGGTAGATGAATTATTAGAACGGGTAGGACTGAGATCTGTACATGGCGTGCGTTATCCTGAAGAATTTTCCGGCGGGCAGCGTCAAAGAATTGGCATAGCCAGAGCATTGGCATTAAACCCCAGGCTGATCGTATGCGATGAACCTGTTTCCGCCCTTGATGTATCCATTCAAGCTCAAATTTTAAATCTCCTGAAAGATATCCAAGAAGATTTGGGTTTATCTTATATTTTTATTGCTCATGGTCTTCAGGCAGTAAAGCATATCAGTGATCGTATTGTGGTGATGTATTTAGGAAAAGTGGTCGAAATTTCCGAAACGGATTCATTATTTGAGAACCCGCTGCACCCTTATACCAAAGCATTGATTTCTGCAGTCCCAGAGCCAGATCCAACGATGCGTGACCGCGAGCGTATACTTCTAAGCGGGGATCTCCCAAGTCCAGTCAATCCTCCAAATGGCTGCCGCTTTCATACTCGCTGTCCTTTAGCTACAGAGCGTTGTCAACGGGAAGAACCTCCTCTTGTAGAAGCGGCGGAGAGAAGATGGACAGCGTGTTTTTATTAAGAATAATAGATTTAAAAAAAACAGTTTAAGGAGGAAATCTAGTGACCTGGGAACCGGAAATTAAAGAATTGCACCTTCGGGAAGCTTTAGCACGCCAAATGGGAGGAGAAGAAAGAGTCTCAAAACATATATCCCAAGGCAAACTGACGGTCCGTGAGAGAATTGAGAAACTCCTTGATCATGACACCTTTCATGAACGTGGGGCAATCGCTGGAAAAAGCAAATATGATGAAAATGGGAATTTAATAGCATTTACTCCAGCAAATTTTATCCTCGGGACAGGGCGAATTAAAGGCCGCAAGGTTGTTGTAGGCGGGGATGATTTTACTGTCCGAGGCGGTGCAGCGGATGGAGCGATCCGCGGCAAACAGATCTACGCAGAGCAAATGGCTCATGACCTTCAGGTGCCAATCATTCGGTTAGTGGATGGTACAGGTGGCGGTGGAAGTGTAAAATTCCTAGATTTAGAGGGACATACATATGTTCCAGTAAACCCTGCATGGGATTTAGTCGTTGCCAATATGGAACGGGTCCCTGTTGTTGCAGCCTGTCTAGGCTCCGTTGCCGGACTGGGTGCTGCGAGGGTTGCCGCGTCCCATTTTTCTGTGATGGTGGAAGAGACCTCCCAACTATTTGTAGCTGGACCTCCAGTTGTAAAATTTGGCATGGGGCAGGATTTAACAAAAGAAGATCTTGGAGGGGTGCAGGTTCACCGCACTAGTGGGGCGGTAGATAATATGGCCAAATCAGAAGAAGATGCTTTTGAACAAATCCGTACATTCCTTTCCTATTTACCATCAAGTGTTTGGGAGCTGCCGCCAGTGGAACCAGCTGAGGATGATCCTAGCAGAAGGGACGAACGTTTGATTTCAGTTATACCTAAAAATAGAAGAGCACCTTATAAAATTCGTGAATTGCTCACCATGATATTTGATTTAGAGTCAATTTTCGAGATGGGACGATTTTACGGAGGAGGGACCCTTACCTGTTTTGCTCGACTTGATGGTTATCCAGTTGGAGTATTAGCAAGCGATCCATTTGTAAATGGCGGCGGACTGACAGCAGAGAGTTCTGAGAAAATAGAGCGTTTTGTCGACCTGTGTCAAACCTTCCATTTACCAATTGTGAATTTGGTTGACCAGCCTGGCATGGTTATTGGACTTCCTTCAGAGAAGAAGGGAACCATCCGAAAAGGGGTGCGTGCCATCTCAGCTATCTATCAAGCATCTGTTCCAATGGTTGAAATCATTATGCGAAGAGTGTTTGGTGTAGGCGGTGCAGGAATGTCAAACGGTCATGGATTGAACCTGAGGTATGCTTGGCCTTCAGGAGATTGGGGTTCACTGCCGGTTGAAGGGGGTGTTCATGTTGCTTATCGTCGTGAACTTGAGGCTAGTGACAATCCAGAAGCACTATTAAAAGAATTACTAGAAAAAATGGAATCAGTTAGATCTCCATTTCGAACGGCAGAGGCTTTTGGCATTGAAGAAATTATCGACCCCCGTGATACCCGTCCATTGCTCTGTGAATGGGTGAAAGATGCATACGAACTTCTCCCGCAACAGTTAGGCGTTTCACGCAATGGAATGAGGCCATGATTTTTTCATAATTATTATAAAAGGAAGGTGACTTTCGATGAAACAGGAGGATTTGTTAAAGGAGCTTTCTTCTAAGGAGGAAGTCGTTTCTAAATGCCTTGAACATTGGGCGAAGGTAGCAGGAGAGAAAACTTTTATATACTATGGAGAAGCTGATAAACAAATCACTTATCAAAAGTTTAATGAAATGACGAATAGTATTGGACATTCATTAAAATCTAAAGGAGTCCAGAAAGGAGACCGTGTACCTGTATTTTTAAAGAATCCATTAATAACCACTATGGTTATGTTTGGCATCTGGAAATGCGGAGCGATATTTAGTCCGATTAATTTTAATTATCGAGGTAAACTTCTTAGTTATCAGTTAAAAGATACAATACCAAAGCTGCTTTTTACCGAGCGGTCCATGGTGCCCATTTTAAATGAAATTGCCTCCGAAGTAGGCCATTTGTGCACGGCTGTTTATAATCCCCAAGAGGGAGATCATGATTATATTGCAGAAACTGCTGAAATTCCTCTGGATTTAAACTATAACGAAATCTCCTTGGATCGGTTTTTACAGGAGGAGACCAAAAATCTCGATCTAGAATTGAACTATTGGGATACAGCCAATATTATTTATACTTCTGGAACGACAGGACCAGCTAAAGGAGTGGTCCAATCGCATCGCTGGATTAATGGATATACCCTACGAATGAGGGCATGTATGTCTCCTGAAGATGTGGTATATAATGATCTGCCTCTCTATCATGTGGGTGGAGCGTTTGCCAATGTTGCGAGAGCTGCCTATACGGGGTGTACGGTTGCATTATGGGATAAATTTAGTCCTAATCAATTTTGGAAGCGGATTGAAAAAAGCGGATCCACTACAGCAATTTTACTGGATGTGATGATCCCTTGGCTAATGAATGCCAAACCGTCAAAAGACGATAGATTGAATACCATTAATAAAGTTCATATGCAGCCGCTTCCCAAATATCATAATGAGGTAGCAAAGCGATTTGGATTTGATTATGTGACCGCCGGATTTGGACAAACGGAATCGGGGAATCCGCTTGCCAGTGTCATTCTTGAAACAAAAGAGGGTGAAGGGACCCCGAAGGAATTATATAAAGGTCTTTCCAGACAGGAAATTATCACTGTCTGTGATAAGTTGAATATTCCCATCATTAATGGGGAACAGGACTTGAAAAAAGGCTTCATGGGGAAACCTACCTTTTATTTTGAAGTGAAAGTGTTTGATGAAAATGACATTGAACTTCCTGTCGGTCAGGTAGGTCAGATTGCTTTTCGGCCGCGGTTGTCTCACCTCGTATTAACAGAATATTTCAATAAACCTGAATCAACAAATAAGGCCTTTAAGAATCTATGGTTCCACAGTGGTGATGCCGGTTACCTTGGAGAGGATGGATTTTACTATTTTGTTGACCGGCTTGGCAGTGTGATCCGGTGCCGAGGAGAAAAGATTTCTTCGTATCAATTAGAGGATATCATTAACGGTCATCCAGATATTGACTTATGTGCTGCTTTCCCAGTCCCAGCAGAAGTTGGAGAGGAAGATGATGTAGCAGTTTATGTCGTTAAGAAAAACGGAGCCGCTTTAAACGAGGAAGAGTTACGGGAATGGGTGAAAGATAAAATGCCTAAATATATGTGGCCAAAGTATATCCGCTTTACCATGGACCTGCCTCGAACTCCAACGAATAAAATTGAGAAATATAAAATTCGTCAGGAATTAATAAAAGAATTTGAAACAGAAAAAGTGTAAAAAAAGGAGAGTGCTAGTTTCATAACTAGTACTCTCCTTTTTTTATAATACTTCTTCATTTAATTCGGTTTTTATGTTTGTTTTGGCCTGTTGATTTTGAACAGAGTTCTTAACTCTAAGTGTTAAAACTAAACCTAAAATCAAACAGATGGAACAAAAAAGGAATGCACTTTTAAACCCCCCCCAATCCTCTATCAGCCAGCCGGCAATCGCGGGTCCAATAAATTGCCCAACAGCAAAATAGAAGGTGACATAACTAAAGGCGACAGGCATGTCAGCAGGCTTCACATGATCCATACTGGAAGCTTGCGTTAAAGTAAATAATCCTGTAGATGTACAGCTTAAAATAACTGTATGAATGGTAAAACCAATGACTGTTGGAAAGATTACAGGAAGAAGCATCGAGAAAGCGGTCAGACCCATCGTTAATATTAAGGATGTTCGGCGGCCGATTTTATCGGAAATAAATCCCCAAATGGGCCCGCTAAAAATCGATAAGATTCCATTCAGAGCCATTAACTGGCCGGCAAATTTAACATTAATACCTGATTCAATCATATAGCTCATGACAAAAATCATTTGGACTATGTAGGTAATCCCGATTATTCCATAAATAAGCCCAACATTAATTACTTTTGGATTTTTATAAATTTCTTTGGCAGATGCTGGTTGTCGATTTTGATTGCCTGGGTTTTCCAAGGGAGGATTTTTTATAAATATTAGCGTTAAAATCACCACTACAAGTCCAATAAAAGCGAATATCCCCCAGGCAATTCTCCAGCCGATATCTCCATTGAGGCTGCTTAGGTTGGGGACGATGATTCCTGCAAGAAGGATCCCAATTCCAGCGCCGCTAGTGGTAAGGCCGATGACAAATCCCTTTCGCTGCGGAAACCAGGCAACGAGCAAAGAGATAAAGGGTGTATAGGTAAAGGATGTTCCAATACCCAGGAGCAGCATAAAAATAAAGGTCACTGGATAGGAAAAAGTGAAGGATAAACCAGCTAGTCCTAATGTAACGAGAGAAATTCCTAGTAAAACGGTCCTTTTACTCCCCCATTTAGACGCAAGGATTCCTGCAAAGATGATAGTGCTCAAATATCCTAAAGAAGTGGTAGTTCCCAGGTATCCAGCCTCTTTATAAGAGATATGAAGACCCTCTCTCATAAAAGGAAGGATAACTCCATAGGACAGTCTTGCAAATGCTAATACGACCATTGTTGTTAACATTCCAATGATCGCATAACCCCATAATCTTTTATGGTTATTGGTTTCCATTTTAAGTCTCTCCCTTTAATTAAGTATAATAATTTCATTTTTACCATCATATTCCTTTCGGGTAACGAAAATTCTGTTTAGGCTGATTCTTTTACGAATAAGTGATGTAAATTATGGAGAAAATTTTTATGTTCTTTCAATTCATCTTCTAAGGAGAAAATAACAATGACAAATGTAAAATTAGCCGTTATTTATTACAGCATGGGCGGAACGAATCATCAGCTATCAAAATGGGCTGAAGAGGGAGCTAAAGAAGCAGGTGCGGAAGTAAAGGTATTAAAGGTTCCTGAGTTAGCACCTCAATCAGTTATTGAAGGAAATCCTGTATGGAAAGCTCATGTCGAAGCAACCGCAAATGTCCCGGAAGTTAAATTGGAAGATTTGGAGTGGGCAGACGCCATTATCTTCAGTGTTCCAACACGTTTTGGGAATATGCCGTCGCAAATGAAGCAATTTTTAGATACAACAGGCGGGCTTTGGTTTAATGGAAAACTCGTGAACAAAGTGGTTAGTGCGATGTCTTCTGCACAAAACGCTCATGGCGGACAGGAAGCGACCATTCTTTCCTTATATACAACGATGTACCACTGGGGTGCGATAGTCGCAGCGCCAGGATATACCGATCCGGTTATATTCGGTTCTGGAGGCAATCCTTATGGAACGAGTGTAACGGTTGATCAGAGCGGTAACATGGTGGAAGATGTGCAAGCTGCTGTAAAGCATCAGGCTAAACGGACCGTTACGGTTGCGGAATGGGTGAAAAAAGCAAATCAATAGCTGAAGTTTGAACTGACTGGGTAATTCCAGTTGGTTCTTTCTATTTTAAACTAAATTTTCAAAAAATTCTATTGACATTTTGGCCATTTCTAAGGATAATCAAAGAAAATTAATTTAGTAAAGGTAAGGGACTAGTAAATCTTTGGAATGTGGTAGAGAATGAAACCCACCGGCTGAAAGGTTTCTCACGGAAAGAGGATTGAACCTGCCCTTGTAAAGCTGCTTATGAAAACATAAGCCGTGCCCCACGTTACGGGTTGAAAGTGGATGCAAGCGTAATGCTCGGCATCAATGAAGGTGGTACCGCGGAAACGACTTTTCCGTCCTTTTATTTAGGACAGGAGAGTCGTTTTTTATTTTTAAAAAAAGAAGGGTTAAAAATATGAAAAAACAGCTGGTGGTAGTAAAGATTGGAAGCAGCTCGTTAACAAATGTCTCAGGAGCGATATCAGAGGAAAAAATCCGTGATCATGTTGAGGCATTGTCACTATTAAAACAGCAGGGGCATGATGTAATCCTAATTTCCTCAGGTGCAGTTGCCGCTGGATTTGGCGCACTAGGATATTCAGTCCGTCCGAAAACAACTGCCGGGAAGCAAGCTGCAGCAGCTGTAGGGCAAGCACTCTTAATGCAAAATTATATTCAACTATTTAAAGAGTTTAATATTGTTCCAGGGCAAATCTTATTAACTCGAGAGGACTTTTACAGTCAAATAAGGTTCCATAATCTTTTCAATACGATACAGGAGCTCCTCCAAAGAGGTGTCATTCCGATCATAAATGAGAATGATTCAGTATCGATTGAAGAACTGACCTTCGGAGACAATGATATGCTCTCGGCTCTCGTTAGCGGGTTTTTACATGCAAATGCTCTCATAATCTTAACCGATGTAAATGGACTCTATGATGGAAATCCAAAAGTATCGAAGGAAGCTAAAAAATATCATTTCATCCCGGAAGTATCGGAACAACTTATGGGATTCGCTGGCGAAAGCGGTTCGATGGTTGGTACGGGCGGAATGAAATCCAAGCTGTTAGCAGCAAAAAAAGCACTATCGCTTGGTGTTAGTGTTTTTGTGGGAACGGGGGCAGGTAAGGATAAATTGGTTGATATCCTTGCTGGCAAAGGCGACGGAACGTATATCGGAGGTCCTTTCCAAACACAGATGCAGATGAGAAAACAATGGATAGCCTATCATTCCCAAGTAGGAGGGGTCATCGAAATTGATGAAGGAGCAGAGCAGGCCATTGTCCAAAAAGGGAAAAGCTTATTGCCTGTAGGAGTAACGAATGTAACTGGTGAATTTAATGCCTTGGATGTGGTAGAAGTCCGCAACCCAAAAGGAAAAATTGTCGGGAAAGGGCAAGTATACTATTCCTCTCAAGACCTACTTAAAGTTAAGGGATTACCAAGTGAGCAATCCAAGGTTTATTCGATAAATCAACACGCAGAAGTGATTCATCGTGATAATTGGGTCATTATGCCAAAGGAGTGAACGTTCAATGAGCGAATTGTTATTAAAAGCAAAAAAATTAAAAGTAGCTTCCAAGAAATTAGGAATGGTTACCCGCGAAGAAAAAAATCGAGCGCTGGCCAAAATGGCCGATAAAATATTAATGGAAAAGGAACGCATTTTAAAAGAGAACGAAAAGGATATTTCTGCCGGTAAAGATAATGGAATTTCGTCATCATTATTAGACCGCTTATTGTTAACGGATGAGCGAATTGACCAAATCGTTGAAGGCATTCATCAGGTCATTAAGCTGGATGATCCCATCGGGGAGATTACCGAGGCCTGGGAAAGACCGAACGGATTGCATATTCAAACCGTAAGAGTCCCGCTCGGTGTGATTGGCATGGTATATGAAGCACGTCCCAATGTGACGGTTGATGCCGCAACTTTATGCTTAAAAGCCGGAAATGCGGTTCTGTTAAGAGGAAGTTCTTCTGCCCTCCATTCCAATATGGCGCTTGTGCAAGTAATGCGGGAAGCTCTTGCTGAAACAGCGATTCCTGCCGACGCGATTCATCTCTTAGAGGATACAAGCCGCGAGACTGCTTCTGAAATGTTTAAGTTAAACCAATACTTGGATGTTCTTATTCCACGCGGAGGCGCAGGATTAATTCAATCGGTTATCCAAAATGCCACGGTTCCTGTGCTAGAAACGGGTGTTGGCAACTGCCATGTTTTTATAGATGAATCAGCACAAGAAAAAATGGCGACTGAGATCACGATTAACGCGAAATTACATCGGCCATCTGTTTGTAATGCAGCCGAAACTCTTCTCATTCATAAAGATTGGCCATATATTTCTGAATTGATAAATATGCTGCATGAAAAAGAGGTAGAGCTGCGGGGCGATAAAGAATTAATTTCCAAATATTCGTTTGTCAGTCCGGCAAATGAAGAAGATTGGCAAATAGAATTCTTAGCGCCAGTACTGGCTGTAAAACTAGTGAATGATATAAACGAAGCCATTGAACACATCGACCAATATGGTACAAAGCATTCCGAAGCAATAATAAGTGAAAATCAGCAAAATGTCCGTTTATTTTTCCAAGCGGTGGATGCTGCCGTCTTGTATCATAATGCCTCTACAAGGTTTACCGATGGTGAGCAGTTCGGATATGGCGCTGAGATTGGCATCAGTACACAAAAGCTGCATGCCCGCGGCCCAATGGGACTCAAGGCCATCACGACAACTAAGGCGATTGTACAGGGAACAGGACAAATTAGAATATAATAGAACAAGTAAGGGCTTAATTAGTCCTTACTTGTTTTTATTACTGAATGAAAGGGACAGCGAGACAAGGTTGTGTCATCGTCGTGCAAGAAATATTGCTTCCATTCATAGTTATCATTTTTTCCATAAGTATTTAAATTAGGGTGAATTGCAATAGTATCATATTCTGAAAGACGTTTCCGAATCGATGCTTTGATTTTAGCTGCCTTTGATTCACTTGAAGAAAACTGTTCAAGAACAAAACGTGGAGTAATCGCAAGCATGAAATATGGGAAATGCCGGCTTAATCTATTTTTATGGGAAGGTGTTGCACAGAAAATAAAATATTGTTCTCCATGATAGCAGAATTCCCATAATGAATCATGTGGATCTTGGGGTATATGATTTGGCCATTTCACTTGATCGAATTCTTGAACAAGATTAAGCTGTTTCCAAAATAGCAGCTCAAATTTTTCAACTGGGGTCTTTTCTAGTAATTCCCGCCTTGGTTCATAAAAAATAATTAAAGATGTATAGGAACCAATTTCTCGAAAACAGTTTGAATATGCTTCGAGCATATCGGCAAGCTGCTTTGCATTGGAATTTCTAATGAAACCATAGCGAAAATGATGGAGTTGGTACCCCTGGGTGGCAGGAATACAAGGAAAGGGTTTAGATTTATCGGTCATTTTTGCTTCAAATTTTTCCATTGCATCCTTTTGCCAATGTTCTAAAGCCATCTGCTGAAGCGTTTCTTTTGTATAGATACTCACTAAGCTCCCACCTCTCATTCTCAAGATATGAAAATTTAAAAATGAGGGTGAGAATTTCAACTTTTTCGTTCATTTCTGTTAAAATAAAAATACAAACAAGTATTCTTATTTCAAGTGGTGATTCAGTGACAAATGATGTTCAAATATCAGTTCGAACACTTGTTGAATATGTTTATCGCAGCGGCAGTATCGATTCTCGGTTTCGTTCACAAGCAACATTACTAGATGGAACAAGAATTCATCAAAAAATCCAAAAAGCCTATCAAGGGGAAGATCAAAAGGAAGTTTACCTCAGTGTTGAAATTCCATTTGAAGGGTTCAAATATATCATTGATGGCAGATGTGATGGACTTTTATTCAAAGATGGTGAAGTGACAATAGATGAAATAAAGTCATTTTCCCAGCCGCTTGAACTCCTTGAACAAGAGGGGTATCCAGTCCACTGGGCGCAGGCAAAAATGTATGCCTATATTTATTCGAGGGACCATCAATTACCAGCCATAAATGTTCAGCTAACTTATGTTCATGTCGATTCAGAAGATAAAAAATACATAAAAAAGACGTTTACTTTTCAAGAGCTCGAGCAATTTGTTTTCGATTGTCTCAAAGGGTATGCACCATATGCCCAGCTGCAATTTCAAAATCGTGAAAAGCGAAACGCAAGCTGTAAGGTATTGAGTTTTCCATTTCCTTCCTATCGTGAAGGTCAGCGGAAATTGGCCGGTGCTGTTTATAAAACGATTTCTGAAGGGAAAAATTTATTTGCGAAAGCTCCAACAGGAATTGGTAAGACCATCTCAACGATATTTCCGTCAGTTAAGGCGATGGGGGAAGGCCATTTAAACCGTATTTTCTATCTTACGGCCAAAACCATTACACGAACCACTGCCGAAGATGCCTTCGCAAAAATGCGAACTAGCGGCCTTTGTTTAAAAACGGTCACCATCACAGCGAAAGATAAAATGTGTTTTAAAGAGGAAACCATCTGTCAAAAAGAACACTGTGAATTTGCAGATGGGTATTATGATCGGATAAATGATGCCATACTCGATATATTAGCGAATGAACAAGGTATGACAAGAGCGGTAATTGAAACTTATTCTAGAAAACATAAAGTCTGTCCCTTCGAATTTTCAATTGACTTAGCCTATGTGGTTGATGCGATTATTTGTGACTACAATTATATCTTCGACCCTCAAGTATCATTAAAGAGGCTTATTGAGGAACAGAAAAAGTCGACTGCCTTATTAGTTGATGAATCGCATAATCTAGTGGACCGCGGGCGGGAAATGTTCTCAGCTTCCATCAACAAAGAAATGTTTCTTCAATTGAAAAAAGACTTTAAAGAAGTCAATCAAGAGATTTATGAAGCAGCGCATAAGTTGAATTCTTGGTTTATTTCTTTGAAAAAAGAAAATGCCAATCAAAATGAGTTTACTATTCAAAAATGGGATGAAAACCTAAATCTCCTGCTTGTCCAATTTTTGGATGCTGCAGAGGAGCTATTAAAAACAGGACCATCTAATCATTTATTGGAAGCCTACTTCAAGGTAAACAACTTTTGTAAAATTGTAGAACTTCTCGACGAACATTATATGATTTATGGCGAGAAGCAGAAAACGGATTTAATTGTGAAGCTTTTTTGCATGGATCCCTCAAAACTGCTAAAGCAAATGGGGAAAGGCTTTCGCTCTAAAGTGTTCTTTTCAGCAACTCTATCGCCCCTTCCGTATTACCAAGATATCCTTGGCGGACAGGGGGAAGATTACATCATTTCAATCCCATCGCCATTTACAAAAGAACAAGCGGATATTCTTATCAAGCCGGTGTCCACACGTTTCCGAGACCGAGAGCGGACGAAGGAACCGTTAGTGAAAATGCTTCAATCATTTATTAAAAAGCGGCCAGGCAATTATTTAATTTTTTTCCCGTCCCATCAATATTTACGTTCTGTTTTTGAGGAGTTTAAACTGGCCGATCCGGAAACGAACACACTTTTTCAAGCACCAGGCATGAGCGAAGATGAAAGAGAAGCTTTTTTAGAGGCATTTTCCCCAATTCAAAAAGAAACCTTGCTCGGTTTTGCAGTCCTTGGGGGGATTTTTTCCGAGGGAGTAGACTTAATTGGCGATCGCCTTAATGGAGTAGTAGTGGTAGGTGTGGGGTTACCTCAAGTTTGTTTTGAACGAAATTTAATTAAGGACCATTTTGACAAGAAGGGAAAGCAAGGCTACGACTACGCTTATGTTTTTCCTGGAATGAACAAGGTGTTGCAGGCTGGAGGAAGATTAATTCGTTCAGAAGAAGACCACGGAACCATCATACTTGCCGATGATCGATTTCTACAAACCAAATATCAAAATCTTTTGCCGCAGGAATGGCGGGACTACACGATTATTTAAGCACGTTTTGAAGCGTGCTTTTTTTCTTTGCTTGGACAAGGGTCCCGTTTTTTAAAATAATTCTTAATTATTTTTGTAAATAAGGTGACAAAATCGGAATCTTTGTCATATAATTAACAAAAAAGTTGCACAAGGTAAAAACTTTGAAGGAGGGGAAAGAGAGATGGATAAACCTAAAACAATGAAATTAGTGAATGGTGAAAAAGGAAATATAATAAAAATTACTTCTTTAAATCTGGACGGTGTGATGAGAAGAAGATTATTAGATTTAGGATTTGTGACAGGCGCATTGGTTGAGGTCGTACGGAAAAGCCCCTTGGGTGACCCAATTGCCTTTCGTGTCAGCCAAACAACGATTGCACTTAGGGAAGAAGAAAGTTCTAAAATAGAAGGGGAGCTGGTATCCAATGGGAACTGAATATCGAATTGCCTTAGCGGGAAACCCGAATACGGGCAAAAGCACGTTGTTTAATGCCTTAACGGGCCTCAGACAGCATACCGGCAACTGGGCCGGCAAAACGGTTTCGCTTGCCCAAGGGACTGTGCAGTTTAATGATAAAACGTTTCAACTTATCGATCTCCCAGGCACCTATTCGCTCTTTTCCAATTCAAAAGATGAAGAGGTTGCTAGAAATTATATCGTTTTTGAAAAACCTGATGTAACACTCGTTGTTCTCGATGCAACATCGTTAGAAAGAAATTTAAATCTTGCCCTACAGGTTTTAGAGATGACAAAAAACGTGGTCATTGCGATAAATCTAATTGATGTTGCCGAACAACAAGGGATTCAAATAAATGAACGATTGTTGACAAATCGCTTAGGGGTTCCTGTCATCAAGATCTCAGCCCGGAACAAAAAAGGCTTTCCGATGCTTTTAGATACCCTTGACCGCATTGTGACTGGAGCCATTGAATGTAACCCGGTAAAAATGGCTTATTCCGAAGAAATTGAAGAACAAATTAAGAAAATTGAACCAAAGGTTCGTGAAATCATTGGCGATCAATTATCTTCCCGATGGGTTTCTTTGAGATTGCTAGATGGAGACGAAACCTTATTGAACGAAATAAATCAGAGATTATCCGGGAGGCAGGTAGAGTATGAGTATTCAACACATATTTGCTGAGGCCCAAAAGCTTTCGACACCAAAGCTGAGGGATGATATTGTTCAACAGCTTTATAATCGCAGCCATAAATTATGCCAGGAAGGAATTGCCTATTCAAAAACAAAACGGGATACGAGGACAGAAAAACTAGATGCCATTTTTACATCACCGATCTTTGGTTTTCCGATAATGATTGCGATGCTCGGATTATTGTTTTATATAACGATAGCTGGTGCCAATATTCCGTCATCCTTGATAGCAGAGTTCTTTGGCTACCTGGAAGGTTATATAACCCAAATTTTTTCTTTCCTACATGCTCCAGAATGGCTTCATGGAATTCTTGTCCTCGGGTTATATCGGGGAACAACATGGGTTATTAGCGTGATGCTGCCGCCAATGGCGATCTTTTTTCCAACCTTTGCATTACTTGAGAATTATGGGTATTTGCCGCGGGTAGCGTTTAATATGGACCGTTTATTTAAAAGGGTCGGGGCGCATGGAAAGCAATCATTAACAATGGCCATGGGTTTTGGCTGTAACGCAGCTGCAGTTATTTCAACAAGGATTATCGAATCCCCACGGGAGCGGATGCTCGCCATCTTGACTAATAACTTTGTTCCATGTAATGGACGATGGGGAACTTTAATTGTGTTGTCGTCGTTATTTATGGCAGCTGGTTTCACAGGCGGGATGGCGTCACTTGTCACTACAGGGGTCATTGTGGGAATTGTCATGTTCGGTATTGTCGTTACCTTTTTCGTTTCGTGGGTATTATCGAAAACAGCTCTTAAAGGGGTTCCGACTCATTATACATTAGAGCTTCCTCCATATCGCAAGCCAAAAATCTTTGATACGGTGATACGTTCTTCTTTAACCAAGTCATGGTCTGTTTTAGTCAGGGCGGTTAAGGTAGCGGCACCCGCAGCGATTTTAACATGGGTATTTGCGAACATTTACATTGGAGATACAAGTATCCTTATGTATGCAGTAAACTTTTTGGATCCATTCGGAAAAATGCTAGGCTTAGATGGATACATTCTAATGGCCTTTATTTTAGGGTTACCAGCAAATGAGATTGTTCTGCCAATCCTTTTGATGGGATACTTATCAACTGGTTCCTTAACAGAAGTTGATAGCTTGGTAGATTTAAAGAAAATTTTTCTCGAACACGGCTGGACATGGTTGACCGCTTTAAACATGATGTTATTTTCACTGCTTCATTATCCTTGCGGAACGACTTTGCTGAATATTTATAAAGAAACAAAGAGTAAGAAATGGACTTTCTTAGCATTTCTAATACCAACAGTTATTGCTATCATTGTTCCGTTGGTGATTACGCAAACAGTAAGATTTTTTGGCTGGGTTTAATATTCTGAAGACATCACATTATTAATGTGGTGTCTTTTTTATTAAGTTGAAGTATGAACGAATAGGTCTTAGGTAAATGAAGAAACCTATAACTACCTATTATGTGGAGGATTAGGATGTCAGAGGAAACATTAACCGATACCATTCATTCGGATTTTCATTTGAATATTCAAACGGTGAATAATACATTTTCTAACATACATGATTTTAAGACAAGAGTTTTCGATATAAAAGAACGGAAGATTGGGATTACTTATATCGATTCGATTACAAATAAAGATATCGTTAACGGCAGAATTGTAAATGAAATTTATAAGTTAGATTATAAAGACTCCATCGTCGATATACCTATAGCGAATATAAGTGCAACTGATAACTTTAAAAAAATTTATTCTGGTATTATGGATGGTAAAGTTGCAATTTTTGAGGGAAATTCGAACATCGCTTTCCTGCTGGATACCGGATTATTTGAAACCCGCTCCATAAAGGAACCTGATTCAGAAAAAATCGTAAGTGGTTCTCACGACGGGTTTGTTGAAAGTTTAAATAAAAATATAAATATTCTAAGGAATCGTGTTAGAACACCAAATTTAAAAAACGAACTGTTAAGTGTTGGTAGTGGCGATATAACCACGAATGTTTCTATTCTTTATTTAGAAAATATAGCAAACCCAGAAGTGATTAACATTGTTAAAAAACGGATTTCTTTAATTAAACTTGATAATAATCTAACACCTGGAAAATTGGAAGAGTTTATTGAGGATAGCTCATTCTCTCCATTTCCGCAAATTTTAGAAACAGAAAGACCAGACCGTGTCGTCGCAAACTTGATGGATGGTCGAATTGCGGTTTTGGTGGAGGGAAGCGCCACTGCATCAATTATGCCTGTAACCTTCTTTTCCTTTTATCAATCTCCGGATGATTATAATTCTAGATTTATTTTAGGTTCGTTTTTACGAATAATCCGACTGTTAGGTTTCTTTATTAGCATTAGTTTACCTTCCATTTATATTGCGATCGTTTCCTTTCATTATGAGGTGCTTCCATATGAATTAGTGACAAATATTAAATCGAGTTTGGAATATGTCCCATATCCCCCTGTTATCGAAGCCCTGATTATGCAGCTTACACTCGAACTATTAAGAGAAGCGGCAATCCGGCTTCCTACTTCCATGGCGCAAACGGTAGCCATTGTTGGGGGGTTAGTAATCGGTACAGCAATTGTAGAAGCAAATCTCGTTTCAAATACCATGATCATTGTCATTGCTATTACGGCAATCTCTTCCTTCACTGTGCCTATTCATGAAATGAGTTCCTCGATTCGTTTATTAAGTTTTCCAATGATTTTTGCGGCAGCGCTGTTAGGTTTAGTGGGAATCGTAGTAGGGTTTATGTTTTTAATGATTCACTTGGTAAAATTAGAATCTTTCGGTGCTCCCTATTTTGCGCCACTAGGTCCTATTCGTGTGTCTGATTTAAAAGACACACTAATAAGAGTACCATATTGGAAAATGAAGACCAGGCCAAGTACAGCAAAACCAATCAATGAAAAACAATCCACTGGGAAAAAGGGGTGGGCGGGGGATGGAGAATAATAAGGAGAGTATTTCCTGTTTTCAGATGTTCTTTTTCATTGTATTGGCAACCATAGGTGAAGGCATATTATCCTTTCCAAATTTGGTTTTTAAAGATGCTAGACAAGCCTCGTGGATATCGATTTTGATAACTGGTTCAATCGCTATATTTTTGGCTTTGACTTACCTTTATTTGCATCGTCGATTCCCCAAAAAAACTATTTATGAAATTTGCATGGTGATCTTTGGAAAATGGGTAGGGAGGTTAATCATAGTCGGCTACCTGATTTATTTTTTCCTCATTTGTATGAGTATTAATCGGATATACATGGAAACAATTAAAAGCTGGATACTAACCTCTACCCCTGCTTCAGTGATCTTATTCCTTATGTTTATGTTGGGAATATATTTAGGCAAGGAAAACTTAAGAATGATAACACGCTTTTTTCAGCTTTGTTTTTGGATTATTATTTTTCTTATGCTGATGAATCTTGGTTCTTTGCCTTACCTTCATTGGAAATACTTATTTCCGATAAATGAAGTTAGCTTTCTCAATATCTTAAAAGGAAGCAGAAGCAGCATTCCTTCGTTTTTAGGGTTTGATAGTTTATTGATCATTTTACCTTTTGTTAAGGGTAATCTAAAAAGCAAGGTAAAGTCCTCTTTGTTTTCCATTGTGTTCATTACATTCACCTACATTTTTGTGATCTTAACCTGTATTTTATTTTTTAGTTCAAAGGAATTAATTTTGATCCCGCAGCCAATTTTGTATTTATTTAAATCAATTACAATCTTTGGAGTCATTGAGAGGCTGGATATCATTATTGTTTCTTTATGGATTGTCATGATGATGACCAGCTATGTCTCTTATATTTATCTAACAAATATCGGAATTGGTACGTTATTTCATTTAAAAAAACGAACCATTCCAACGCTTATAATCACAGGACTTGTTTATTTTCTTGTTCTATTCATTCCGGTATCAAGAGAATCCATTATTACTCAGTTTAAACTTATAAACATTTTAAGTTCCATTTTTTCCGTAGGAATACCGTTATTGGCTATCATATCGTCCTTCCTTTTCTATCGGAAAGACATGAATGAAGGGGAACCTAAATGATAATAGGAAAAGGTTTTTTGATTTTAATGGTTTTACTTGTCCTGACAGGATGCTGGGATGAAAAACTGTTAAAGGATAGCTCGCTTGTTTTAAGTATTGGCATCGACATAGCCAAAAACAACAAAGTTAAAGCTACCACAGCAATCCGAACAAGTAAAATGATTACAGGCGGTCAAAGTGAGTCGATTAACTACATCGTTGAAGAAATATCAAATACTATAAGGGAAACCAGATTAGAAGTAGACAAACAAATTCCGGGTGTTTATGAACCAAATAAATTAAGAATCGTATTGATCGGGGACAAAATTGCAAGAAAGGACCTTTATCCTTACTTTGATGTCTTTTTTCGTGATCCCAGAAGTTCTCTTGTAGCAAAAGTAGCGGTAGTGAAAGGCGAAGCTTCAGATATTATCAAAATGAAAAAATTAAAGGAAAATTTGATAAGTGAAGCATTGATTGATCTAATAAAAAGTGCAGAAGAACACACCATCGTTCCTGTTGAAAATCAGCAAACGATACTTACAAGTATGTTTGACGAAGGAGAGGATTTTACACTTCCATATATCGAAAAAATAGATAAAGGAACGGTAAAGGTTACAGGAATTGCCCTGTTTCACAAGAGAAGCTTTACAGGTAAAACGTTAAAAGGTAACAAACCAATTATATTTTTAATAGCAAAAGGAGAAAAGAGCAAGGATATTAAGCTGACCGAAAGTCTAGAAACCATTGAAGGTCAAAATGTAAAAAATTATGTCTCTTTTTCCGTGTTAAAAACAAAAAGAGATATGAATATAAAAATAGTAAAAGGGAATCCAACTGCAACCATAGATCTCAAGCTGTTTATCGAAATAAATGAATACCCAAAAGGGTCATTATTTGAGCAAAAAGAGGAGTCGGAACTCAATAAAAAAGTGGCACAAAGAATCGAGAAAGAAGCGAATGCAATGGTGGATACGCTAAAAAGTGCTAATTGTGACGCCTTCGGAATTGGTCGCTATTTAATTGCGGATCATCCTAAAGAGTGGAAAAAATTAGATTGGGAAAAGACATATCCGGAAATGCCTTTTAAAATAAAGGTCAAAGTTGAAACTGTAAGAAGAGGGATTATTTTTTAATCATATAACCCAGAAAACAACCCATCTAGCGTGGTGAAGGCATATAATCCTTACTACGATGGATGGGTCATTTTTATATCATCGTTAATCAACAATTCCAGTTTGTTGGATATCTACATCTGCAATGACACGAACTTTTACGTTGGGGTAATACTTTTTCCATTGTTTTTCATTAAATCCGCGATAATGTTCTTTATATTTTGCTCCTAAACCGAGAGGGTCTACCTGATGGTTTTTAAATTGGGTGATGAGTTTTAAGGCACTTTTTTCTAATTTCTGTTCAACCTGTTTTTGATATTTCTTTTTATCAAAGGCCTGTCTTTGTTTCTCAGAAGGAGCGAACTCTTGAAGTTTTGTTTTCATTTTGAGATGAATCGAAAACTCTGGTCTCCCGTTTACAATTTTTACTTTATACTTTGTATTAGAGTTGAGTGTTTCAAGAACAACCTTATCACTGTTTTCTAAAATAAATCGGTTTATACCATTCCTGTTTTGATCAAGTAATCCTTTAAAGATGAAAAGATCTTCTAATGAAATAGATGTAACATATTGATCATAATTGAAAATCGCCAATCCAGTAATCTGAATATTACTGTCAACCTTTTTAATCAAAGGTAAATAAGGATCCTGTCCTATTTGAAATAATTGAAATAAAAAGGTTTGTAAATCAGTCCGTGGCAACCGTCCATATTCCATATTTTGATCTAGCATTTCTTGTAAATAAATTGAAATATTCTCCGATTTATATTTTTTCATCTTTAGCAGCTCATTAGCGTCACCATCAACAATGGCCATTTGAACAAGACTCCCAATTGACGGATCGCGGTTTAAGGTATCCACAAAATCATTAAGCCCTTTTTGAGCCAGAGTTTTTCCATATAGCGCTAACCTCAACTGTCCGCTTACCAAGCGAAACCGTGTTTCGTTACTTAATTTTGTCCGAAGTTCTTTACTAGACTCACCGAAGGCTGTTTTGACTTCAGAAGAGGAAGTTTTGTCTTTATTAATAATTGGGAATACAATGGTCCCCTTTATGTCCTTTTTTTCGGCAAAATCATATCCCACCCCCTGTATCAAATTGATTTCATTTACAATATTGGTAGGGAGGAAGGAACAACCTGATAATAATACTGTAAGAAACAACCAAATTGATAACCGATTAACCATTTTGCTTACCCCTTTTTAAAATGGTAAAAACAAGTAATAGTAAAGGGATGTAGCCGTAAAAAATGTATAAATTCATTTGCGTTATCATTTTATCCAACAGTTCCTTGAAGCTTTCGGGTATGAATTGAGAAAGGCCCACACTTAATAGGCTGAGAATAAGTAATGCATACTTTTGTTTCTTACAAAATATCTTCTTTAAGCCTCTGCTTGAGCACCATAATAAAAGTGCAATCAATGAAGTAACGATAATTAAATACATGGAAATATATAAGTATTCAAATCGCTCTAAGAACGACAGCTTAATTATTTTTGTTAAAGATAGTTCCGGCCAAATCGTCGTTTTCAACTGACTTTCACTATAAAATGTAAAGGAAACAATTGAAGAGACGGTATATAGTAAAGTAGTAAACAGTACTCCTAAATGAGCGAATTTTTTCGAGGCTTTAGGATCCCTTATAAATGGATAGTACATCAATAATGCTTCGGTTCCCGCTAAAGTATACATCGAGCTTTTAATGGAATCCATCATTTCATTGAAGGAATGGTTCATGATTGGCATCAAATTGGCAAAATGAGCAATTTTTAACGGGAAAATATAAAGGTAAATTAACAATAATTGAGGAAAAACAAACGATAAAAAAGATATGCCGGCAATTGTCCGAAATCCTCCAGAAATACCATAGTACACTAATATTAGAAGTAAAGAAGATAGAATCCAAGATGGTATCGTAGGAAACATCCAAACTTGAACGATTTCTATAAATCCATCTAAAACAGATACACTGGCCAACCAGTAATATAGGATGATGAAAAAGCTAAAAAATTTGCCTAGAAGATTTCCAAAAAGATTAGTATGAACATCGATAATATCTCCTTCGGCTTTTCCCAGCAGTTTATACACCATCCATATAAATGCTTGAACTAAACACCCGGCAACTAGTACACCTATCCAGGCATCATATCCAGCTTTAGCGCTAATGATTCTTTGAAAACCTAATATACCTACACCGACTTGCGAATTGTAGATAATAAAGAAGACTAAGTAAGGAGAAACTTGATGCCTGATATTCGCTTGCAAATGGAATTCTCCTTTACGAATTATTCATAAAAATCGTTCATTGGCTCTGGATTCTTTCCGGTCCCAGTTGATTTTCTCTTCTTTTGGGGCCGCAAGTTTTTTGGGTTTTCTTTTTGCATGGAAAACGGAAGTCTCACCCATAAATCTTGAAAGGAAGTAGTACGTATTGGATACTGGCTTATATAGGGACGTCCCAGTGACGTTAAGCGCAGTAAATGGACTTGGACAAATTGGAAGGTTAAAAACACTCCAAACAAACCAAACCATTGGGCGAGAAAAATGGTTGGAAACTTAAGAAATCGAATGGTATTACTAAATTTATAAATAGGTGAAGTATAGGAAGCTAAAGTTCCGAGTCCAACTAAAATAAGCAGTACATTACTTGTTAACCCCGCTTCCACCACAGCTTGCCCGATTACAATACCACCCACGACCCCAAGAGATTGTCCAATTTTAAGCGGCAAGCGGATTCCAGCCTCTTTCACCATTTCGATCATTAATTCTAAAAAAAGCGCCTCCAAAAATGGGGGAAAGGGCACGGATGCTCTTGAGCCAACAAGCGTCTCCAATAAACGAGCAGGAATCAACTCATAATGATAGGTCATGATGGCTACATACATCGGAGTTACCATACCCGAGATAAATACGGAAAGTAATCGTAATAAACGAAAGAAATTCCCTATGATCCATGAGTAACTATAATCCTCCATTGCAATAAAAGATTCCATTAAGGTGACGGGAAGAATGCCTAAATTTGGTGATCCATCTACTGCAATGATTATTTTTCCCTCTGTTAGTCCAGCAGCAACTCGATCTGTTCGTTCGGTTGAAATTGATTGAGGAAACAAAGAATTAGAATTGTCCTCAATCATTGACGTAATATATGAACTGTCCTGAATATGGTCATATTGAATATCTTTAATTCTTTGGATGACTGTGTTTACGTTTTCTATATCGGCAATTCCATCCATATATAGTACTGCTACTCTAGTTTTTGATAGTTCGCCCACCTTCATTTCATGGACGAGCAGTTCTGGAACAGGCAGTCTTTTACGGATAAGATTAATATTGGTGTCTAATTCTTCAATAAATCCAACCTGCGGGCCTAATGCAGAGGATTCCATCATTGGCATGCTAACATCGCGAAATTTACTGTTCGCAATATTGATTAATAAACATTCTTCATCATGTTGTTGCTTTTGAATAGCCAACGATCCATTTAAAATGTTCTGGATGATTTCATCTGAATTTTTAGTAAAAATAATCTCTTGAACAGGGATTTTACTTTTTAATTCCTCGAGTGATAGATGTTCCTGTAAATAGGGCAGAACATCTTTATGTAATATGTCAGATGATATGAGGGTGCGATAATATGAAATCCAAAAAGGCTCCTCTTCTCTTAAGGAAGTATGCTCGTGAACGAAATCATTCGATTTGGATAATCTTTCAAGCCAATTTTGATTGTGTGTTTTGTTAGAGGTATTGCTATTGTCCTTATCGCCTTTTTTTATCTGCATCTAAATCCCTCTTAAATCATTTTTTTCATTTTGTGTAAAATGGAGGATTTTATTCAATTTTGGTAATAATGGGGTGAAATGTTAATTGCATTTTAAAAAAAATGAAACTGAATAAATAGAAAGCCCTATTCAAATGTTGAATAGGGCAAATTTATATAATTATTCATTTCAGATTTAAGAAAATGGATATAGTGCTTTTTAATTTTAGAAGATTGTCTTTTCTTACGCTGGATTAACCATACGGGAGATAAATTAAAAGAAGATCTTAATAAAGACGGGGTTGTTGACATTACTGACTTTAACTATATTGAAAAGAATTTTATGACTACCAATCCATATTTCTCAACTACAAATAAGCCAGTTGAAAAAATGGGTAAACTGACCCTAGATGAGTTAAAAACACGTTTTAATTAATAATTGAGTTCTACAAAGAAAACTCCCTTCATTTTAAAAGGGAGTTTTCTTTAACACTAATCATTTTGTAATGAGTAAGTCAGCATCCGGGAGTGGAATTTAAAATGTTCCAAAAATCTCTTTGTATTTTTTAAAAATTTATATTGATTGGAGCGGACCCACCCTAGACCAATAGTTTCTTGGTCATACTCTACTATTTCGACAGGGACTATTTCACCGCTTAAAACTTCTGGATTATTTAACATGGTAAAATCAGGTAATATAGTAACTCCTAAGCCTTCTGCAATCGCTTTTTTAATTACTTCTGTATTATCTGTTGTAAATAAAATATTCATAGGCCCAAATTTACTCATTAACTTACTTGCAAATTGTTTTACATAATCACCATTATATAAAATAACATTTTGAGACATCAGTTGTTGAGGTGTTATAGTTTTAGTCATTGCAAATGGTGACTTTTTGCCGACGGACACCACCATCTTTCCTTGAAGGATAACTTCAAATAGTAAATCTTCTCTTTTCTTTAATAAATCTCCGTAAATCGTAATTAGTCCAATGTCTATTTGATTTTTTTCCACTTGCTCGATAATATGCTGGACCGGTTTTTCTGAAATTTCTATATCAACATTTGGATAGGCATTTTTATATGAAGATAAAGGTTCTAACAGGAATAGCATAAATCCGGGAATAGATGATAATTTTAAATTTCCGGAATTGACAGTGTTATAGGTTTGGGCTGCTTCTTTAAATTCTTGAAGCTTCAAAATTACTTCATATGCCTTTTTAATCAGCGTTTTTCCCTCATCTGTTGGAACGGCGCCAAGTCGTCGATGGCGTTTAAATATTTTAATGCCCAATTCTTCTTCTAATCTAGTAATGGATTGACTGATTCCCGATTGAGAAACATGCAGAGTTTCTGCTGCTATTGATATAGATCCTGTTTCCGCAACTTTTACAATGTATTCCAATTGTTCTATATGCATCGAAATTCTCCTTTTAATATAGAAGTTCAGCTTATATATTCTTCAGTAATAGTAATTTTATTTAAGTGTAAATTATATATATAATAAATTCAAGAAAATCTTAATTTTCTAAAAAATATTGATTGGAGGGGGAAGGGAGATATGAGTTTGAATTTGAATGAGTGCTTAAAGAACAGTGCAGCAAGATTTCCAAGTAATATTGCCTATACATTTCTGAATCAAAGTAAAACCTACTCAGAATTTGATAAATTGGTAGATTGTACTGCATCCGGACTATCCGCAGCAGGAATCAGAAAGGGTGATAGAGTCGCTTTAATTCTTGGTAATTGTCCTGAGTTTATAACTGCTTACTTTGGGATTCTTCGGGCAGGTGCAGTAGTTATTCCAATTAATCCAACCTTCACATCAGGAGAAATTTCTTATATTTTATCAAATAGCCATGCGAAAGCAGTGATTGCACATTCATCTTTAAGTGCCACAATATCTGCATTAAAAGAGAAACTTGAAAACTTGAAGATGGTTATCTACACAGATTCAATCGATCCCGAATGTTCTTGGGAGAGTCTAATTCATGATACAAAAGAAAAATTTGAAAGCCCTTCCATTGAAGAGGAAGATTTAGCAGTTATTCTTTATACTTCCGGCACAACAGGTAAGCCTAAAGGTGCCATGCTTTCCCATCGAAATTTAGCATCCAATGCTGATTCTATGACCCAGCTTACAGAGTTCACTGAAGAAGATCGTATTATTGCGGTACTGCCTATGTTCCATGTTTTTTGTATCGCGACTTGTATTAACATTCCGATTTCCTGCGGGGCAACCATTGTCATTGTTCCTAAATTTAGCCCAACTGAAGTGATTAACACGATTAGAAGAGAGAATGCGACGATTTTTGCCGGAGTTCCGACCATGTTTAGCTTTTTGTTACAGGTGCAAAAAGCGACGGCTGAAGATTTTTCATCGATAAGAGTTTGTTTTTCAGGCGGTGCTTCGATTCCTGTGGAATTATTACATAGATTCGAAGAAAAGTATAAGGTTCATGTTTTAGAAGGGTATGGCCTTTCTGAAACGGCTCCTGTAACAGCATTCAATCCAATGCGGGGAACCCGGAAACCAGGTTCAGTTGGTATAGATATACCGAAAGTCAAGAATAAAGTGGTTGACCCGAATGGATTGGAAGTTCAAAGAGGCGAAATTGGAGAATTGATTGTAAAAGGTCCGAATGTGATGATGGGGTATTTAGGTATGCCGGAAGCTACATCTTCAGCATTGAAAGATGGTTGGTTTTATACAGGAGATTTGGCGCGAATGGATGAAGAAGGCTACATCTATATTGTTGACCGTAAAAAAGATATGATCATCGTTGGCGGGTACAACGTATATCCGCGGGAAGTGGAAGAAGTATTATATCAACACCCAGCAATTGTGGAAGTAGCTGTAATCGGGGTTACCGATAAAGAATATGGAGAGATTGTAAAGGCTTTCGTTGTATCTAATGATGAATGTCTAACGGTGGATAGTATCTTGCATTTCTGCCAGGACAAGCTTGTAAAGTACAAGCAGCCAAAGCAAGTGGAATTTATGAAAGAATTACCTAAAAACAGTACAGGTAAAATTTTGAAAAGAGCATTGCAAGTTGAACATGTGGAAGTTAATTAGTTTGATAGAGAATTTTTCTAAAAAAATTACAAGGAGGAATTTCTATGGAATCAATAGTGCAAACATTGGAATTTCCACTCTTCATAAACGGGGAGCGGACGCCATCTATAAGCGGAGAAACGTTTACTGTTATAAACCCTGCAACTGGTGAAGTCGCAGCAAAGGTGGCGAAAGCCGGGAAAGAAGATGTGGAGGCGGCCGTTTTATCTGCCCGTCAGGCGTTTGATTCGGGAGTGTGGTCTAAAAAATCTCCACAAGAACGTGCTCACTTACTTGTCCAATTTGGAAACAAGATCATTGAACATGCGGATGAATTGGGTTATTTAGAGTCAATTAGCTCGGGGGCAACAGTCCGTCGTATTTCCAACTTGGACATCCTATCCATTGTGGATCTCTTACAACAAACCGCAAAGTTTACTGTCGAGTATCCGTATGTTGAGTCTCTTCCTAATCTACCATTTCCTGGACCAAGCAATAACCAAGTCTGGCGGGAGCCGCTTGGAGTTGTAGCAGCGGTGACTGCTTGGAACTTTCCAATGATTTTAGCTATGTGGAAAATTGCTCCTGCGTTGGCTATGGGTAACTCGATCGTAGTCAAACCAGCATCCAATACACCGCTATCTACCTTGAAATTAGCGGAATTGGCAGCTGAAGCAGGAATTCCGGCAGGTGTATTCAATGTTGTATCAGGGCCGGGTGCCAGTATTGGAGAAGCTCTTGTCACTCATCCAAGTGTTGACAAAGTGGCTTTTACCGGTTCTACAGAAGTAGGGAGCCGGATTATGGAGCAAGCATCTAAAACGGTAAAACGCGTCACTCTTGAGTTAGGCGGGAAATCACCGGCAATCGTATTGCCTGATGCTGACATGAGCATTACCATACCTGGTATATTATTTGGATTCTTGACACACTCAGGGCAGGTTTGTGAATCCGGTACGCGAGTATTAGTGCATGATTCCATTTATGATCAAGTTATTGAACAATTAGCTGAACTTGCAAGCACGATTAAAATTGGAAATCCATTAGATATCGCAACGGGAATGGGACCGATGGTATCACAGCAACAATTGGATACCGTACTTTCTTATATTGAATCTGGCATTCAAGAAGGGGCGAGATTGGTCTGCGGAGGAAAGCGTGCCATTGTTAAAGGATTTGAAAATGGCTATTATATTGAGCCTACCATTTTTGCAGATGTTCATAACGACATGAAGATTGCTAGAGAAGAAATCTTTGGTCCTGTGCTTTCAGTCATCCGTTACTCCACTGTTGAAGAGGCAATCGAAATTGCGAATGACACTATTTATGGGTTAGCAGGCGGAATTTGGACAAAGGATGTAAATAAAGGAATGAAAATAGCCAGTGAATTAAAAGCTGGAACGATCTGGATTAATGATTGGCACATGCTCCGCAGTGATGCTCCTTTTGGAGGATACAAGCAAAGCGGTTTCGGGCGCGAATTGGGCCGTTATGCACTAGACGAATATTCGCAACTAAAGCATGTACACTGTTCACTTGTACCTGAAGTAAGCCAAAAACATTGGTACCAAATATTATTGGGATAATAAAGATTCATTTTTTAATACAAAAATAAAAAAGCAGGTGACTCTATGTCGACATCATTTTTTCAATTTTCTGTTCGAACTGTTGTAAATAGCGGGGCGGGATCAAGGACTTTGCTTCCTGAAATGATTAAAGGGCTTGGGGGGAAACGGGCAGTACTTTTCACGGATAGAGGTTTAACCCAGGCTGGAATTACTGATCAAATTAAAGAATTGTTTGAAATCATGCCTGGTACACCAGAGCTTGTTGGAGTGTTTGATGAAATCGAACAAGATGCAAAAGGTGGAATCATTAATCGCGGTGCTCGTTTTTTTAAAGAGTGCAATGGTGATGCCCTAATTGCACTTGGCGGCGGCAGCGTCTTAGATACAGTAAAAGGTATCAAGTGGATGCTCCATAAAGGTTTGGATGATATTCGTCAATCTCTTCTAACAGGAAATGTGATGGAGTGGTGGCCAGAAGCCAACTATATTCCGATTCCGCATGTAGCCATTGCGACAACGGCGGGAACAGGAGCAGAGGTATCACCAGTAGCGGTTATCCTTAATGAAAATCTTGGAATTAAATCAAACCTGCTTCATCCATTCATCAATGCGGATATGGCGATTTTGGACCCGGATTTAACAGTAGGGCTTCCTCCTAAGATCACGGCCTTTACAGGATTTGATGCCTTGACCCATGCAGTGGAAGCTTATTTTTCACCGAAGGCCAATCCAATGACAGATGCGTATGCCCTGCAATCGATTCGTATGATTGTTGATAATTTACAGACTGCGGTGCACAAAGGGGACGAACTTTCAGCTAGAGCGAATATGCTGATGGCAAGTTCGATGGCCATTTCTGCTTTCTGCTTATGTCTGAATGCCGTTCCAGTTCACAATATGGCACATGCGATAGGGGCAAAATTCAATATCCCGCACGGACTGGCTAATGCTGTGCTTTTGCCAAATGTTATGGAATCTTTGCCTGCCTACTATTTGCCGCGAATCACTGGATTTGCCCAAGCTCTAGGTATCGAGAATCCATCAGAACAACCTGAAAAATGCTTAGAGGAAGTTATCGAATATATAAGAGATTTACGTAAAGCGGTAAATTTACCTGATTCTTTTGCTGACTTTGAATGTAACGAAGACAAGCTTCACCTATTGGTGCCGGCTGTACATCATGACCCTGCAGGAGTTTTCTTCAAGATACCAGCGCCAATTATCACCAAAGTGATAAACGAAGTGTTTGAGCTAAAAGCAATAGAGGCTTAACACGACCATAGGCAATCTTGTCACACGGAAAACACTTGAAAACCTCCTGTTCATGTATGGTCTCCAGACCGGACCTTATTGCCAGGAAGTCAAAAGTGTTTTCCTTTTTTGTAGCATTTTAAAAAAACACAATCCTCGGAGGTTTATATGATTAGTAAAATATTAAATCAATCTAAGTCCGCCACTTCTTTTACAAAAAAAGTAAATTTAGCAGTATATGAATCACTAAATTTCGACGACCTACAGGATTTTGAGGATGCGAACCGCGGTTTTATTGCACCTTTGGAATCTACCATCCTAAAAGGTCCTTCTGGGGAAGTCGTTTGGGACATCAATCAGTTAGATTTTCTTCACGATACTGCTCCGGAGACAGTGAACCCAAGCCTTTGGAGAAATGCCCAATTACAAGCAATATCTGGTTTATTTGAAGTTGTAGAAGGTATTTATCAAGTGCGTGGGCAATCCATGGCTACCACTTTCTTTTTTGAAGGTAAACAAGGAGTCATTGTCTGTGATGCATTAGGAAGTACTGAATCTGCAGAAGCCGCAATGGAATTATATTATAAACATCGTCCAAGAAAGCCAGTTTCAGCCATCATTATTAGTCAAAGCCATGCTGACCATTTCGGCGGTATTCAAGCAGTTCAAAAATATGCGGAGAACCCAGATATTCCAATTATAGCCCCACAGCATTTTACAAAGGAAGCATTAAGTGAAAATGTGCTTTTGGGTACCATTATGGCGCGCCGTGCCGAGTATCAGTTCGGAAAAAATATTCCAGATGGCAGGGAGGGTTCGGTATCAATTGGTATAGGTAATACGATGAGCTCTGGAACCATGAGTTTTGCACTGCCAACGATTGAAATTGAAAATGAAACCCAAACGATGGAAATCGACGGGGTAACCTTTCAATTCTTGTTGACCCCGAACACTGAAGCACCAGCTGAAATGCATTTTTATATACGAGATTATAAAGCATTATTTGTCTCAGAGAACGCCAATCAATTGATGCATCAAATTTATACGGTAAGAGGGGCAAAAACTCGGGATGCCCTGCATTGGGCCAATTCACTCGATAAAACCATCGATTTATTTGAAAACGAAGAGATTGATGCCTTGCTCATGATTCATGCATGGCCTGTTTGGGGCAAAGAGCGTGCTTTAGGACATTTAAAATTGCAGCGTGATTTATATAAATATATGCACGACCAGACTGTACGTTTAGCCAATAACGGATATACGATGGAGGAAATAGCGGAAACAATCAAACTTCCCAAATCATTAGATACGTATTGGGGAAATCGAGGATATTACGGTACGTTGAAGCATAATTCAAAGGGGATATACAATTATTATTTGGGCTATTATAGTGCAAATCCTTCCGATTTAGATCCATTACCACAAGTGGAAAGGGGTCTGAAATATGTAGAATACATGGGCGGGGCGTCAGCCATTTTGGAAAAAGCAAAAGCCGATTTTGAAAATGGGGAATATCGCTGGGTAGCTCAAGTATTAAAAAATGTCGTAATGGCTGACCCGGAAAATTCGGAAGCCAAAAATTTATTGGCAGATGCCTACGAACAATTGGGTTACCAAGCTGAATCAGCCAATTGGCGTAATATTTACCTTGTTGGTGCTTCCGAACTCAGGAATGGAATCAATAAAGATCTTGCCCCATTAGATGTTTCCGGAATTATCAACCATATGCCAATCGAGGATTTCTTAAAGCTGATCGCCGTTAAACTAAACGGACTAAGGGCAGAAGGTAAAAAAATAACGTTGAATGTAGTTCTATCAGATATTAACCAAAAATTTGCTATGTATTTAGAAAACTCCGTTTTGATTTATAAGACTGGAAAATTAGACGCTAATCCGGATGTTTCCTTAACCCTGGAACGATTAACATTCTTTGGGGTTGGACTTGGCTTGCTTTCACCAGAACAAGCAGCAGCAGCAGGTAAATTAAACATTTCTGGTGATCAAACAAAATTGAATGACTTTTTATCACTATTAGACGAGTTTGACAGATTATCCAATATCGTAACACCTTAATTAACAATAAGCACCTGCTTAAATTTATCCGCTATAAGGTGAACAATGCAGGTGTTTTCCCCCTTAAGATAAAGAGTTAATGCCATTAAAAATTAATAAATATTTGTTGAGAGGCAGGAGTACGAATGAAAGGTTGGACCAAATGGGTTATTTTACTTGCACTTTTTATTTTGTCTATTGTTAATTTTTCCGATAAATCCATTACAGGGTTAGCCGGAATTCATATTATGAAGGATTTGAATCTATCTTTCTCTCAATTTGGAATGGTAGGAAGCAGTTTTTTTTGGTTATTCCCATTAGCTGGAATATTAGGGGCTTCTTTATCAGATCGTTATGGAACAGAAAAATTATTGATAGTTATGGCGATTATTTGGACCATTGCGCAATCAATGGTGATAATTGTTTCTGGCCTTCCACTACTTTTATTTAGCAGGGTATTACTAGGTATAGGAGAGGGTCCTTTCCAAGCAACCGCAGCCAGTCATATTAGTAAATGGTTTAAACCGGAATCACGTGGATTAGCCATATCCATCCTAAATTTTGGCAATGTTGTGGGGATAGCGGTTTCAGCTCCAACTGTAGTTTATCTAATGTCAAATTTTGGTTGGAAACAAACGTTTTTAATTTCGGGCATTATTAGCTTTGTCTGGTTAATTGGCTGGCTCTGGCTCGGAAGACTGAAACCAGATGTTTTGTTTGAAGAAGAGGAAAGAAAACGGGAAAACAAACTAGAGACAAATGGGAAAGACAAGTGGAAAGCGTTACGATCTCCTATTTTTATTTTTACATCCTTAGCTGCATGTATCGGCTTTTCTTATATTGTCTTTGGACTTACCTTTAATCCCGCCTATCTAATGAAAGTTAAGGGGTTCACTGAACAACAGTCTGGAAAAATCATTGCTATATCTGGTTTAATTGGCGCGATACTGGCATTAGTAATGGCAATCATTTCAGATCGTATTTACAAAAAAACGCTAAATTTATGGAAGTCAAGAATTCTTTTTTCTGCCAGTAGTCTGATCCTAGGAGGCATTATATACGCGTTATATCCCTTAGTTACTGGAAAGGGTTCAATCATCCTTATCCTTTCTATCGTGTATACGTTAGTGGCTGCAGCTGGAAATCTTAATCCAGCAGTGATCATTAGTTTATATCCTGAACGGAGAGGCCTTATGACAGGAACTTATTATGGAATCATGACTTCATCAGGTATTTTTGCTCCCCTTATTTTTGGAAAGCTCATTCAATCTTCAGGTGCAAATTCAGCAGTGGGTTTTAGCTCATCCATTTATGGAATCTCTGTTGCAATGGTGGTTACAGCGATGTGCATGTTCCTTTTCGCAAAGCCAAAACAAAGAAGTGCAACAAAGAATGAAAAAAGAACAGTGAACCTCTAATGACAACTTTGATTAGAGACTATTTCAATCGGAATCTTTAAGAACCTATATTTCAAACTAAACCAAATCTATTTTTATTAAGGATGTGCGTAATGTGGCTGTAAAAAAAGAAAATCTAAAAAAATCAACAAAAGAAATCACTGTCGATGGCGTAAAAGGAGCATCGCTTTCCAGCCTAGACCTGCTTTGGAGATATGGTTATCAAGAATTAGATGAATGGGCAAAGTGTGCTGAACATCGTGACGAAGTCTTCTCTAAACGACTCTCTGAAGGTGTACAACGGAATCAGGGAAATATAAAAGCTATTGCTGAGCAATTTACAAAGGAATTTACTGAATGGGAAAAGACTGCACGGGATGAATTTTTAATGTCTACCACCACCTTGCAGCATTTTTTTCCGATTCAGTCTTATGAGGAGTGGAATGCGCAAATGAATCAAATTCAAAAAAGAGTATTGTCACGCTTAAGTACTCCATGTCAGTTCATTGAAAACAGCCAGGCGATTGAGAAATACCTAGAAATGATTGATCAATATATGGATCTTAGGAAAAAAGGAAGACTGCAATTTATCCAAATGGTTAAACAAGCTGGAAATCCGCTATATGAATTTCAAAAGGGATTTACTAATCTGTTTGCTACACCATTCAAAGAACTTATTTTCCCGTTAAATAAATATTTGGAAAAAACTGAAGAAATTACAAAGTCTTAATTTAAGGAGATCAGCAGCATGTCAAATGATAAAATCTTTGAACCATTTATTGGATTTAACAAATTGGGTGAAATGTGGGACCAACAATTAAATGGCCTATTATATAACTTGGCAGACAACAAAGAATTTGTTCGTACAGCGAGTTCCGGCCTTAACACCTATTCAATGTACCTAGAACGACTTAGAAAAAGCCAAGAACTTTTTGCGACGCTAATGAATATCCCGACAAAAAAAGATGTTGCTAATGCCGCAAAGCTTTCTATTCAGACAGAAGAAAAAATTGATCTTTTAGAAGAACAAATTTGGAAATTGCAAGAAAGTGTAAGCTCCATTACGAAAGAAAATTTAGGAATGTTCGAAGATGTAGTTAATATTGTTATCCAAATGAAGGATGAATTCCAAAAGATGGCCCAAGCTGTGGCGGAAACACAAAAAATAAATGCTGGCCTTCAGGAAGAAATAGAGAGAGGTCTCTTCGAAATTCGTCCGGAGAAGCAGAAAAAAGAACCGGAAAAAAAGCAGGATAAAGAACTGGTGCTCACCGGTATTAATAAATAACTTTGAAGAGAGCAGTGATAAATAATGAACGCATTAGGAACAAACCTTTTTCCAAGCTTAAACTTAGAAAAAGAATCGAAACGTTGGAACCAGCTTTATAAAATTATGACCGAGCCAAAGCCAGAGATTGTCCCTACCCCAAGACAGATTGTCTGGAAGAAAAATAAAGCAACCTTATGGTATCATCCTGCAAAGGAAAAAAGACATGCCATTCCAGTATTTCTTGTCTACTCTTTGTTAAATAAGGCATACATTCTTGATATCGGTGAAGGAAGCAGTGTTGTAGGCGGACTAACCGAGCGCGGCTATGATGTCTACCTATTGGATTGGGGATCCCCCGGGCTTGAAGATTCTGATATCACCCTTGAAAATTATATCATTGATTATTTGGAGAACGCCCTTAAACGAGCTTTAAGACATTCAGATGCAAAGGAAATATCTCTTGCCGGTTACTGTCTGGGTGGAACTATTGCAGCCATCTTGGCTTCCATAACGGATCTGCCAATTAAGAATTTATCCCTTGCAGCCGTTCCAATCGATTTTAGTATTGGCATCTTTCCTAATAATTTACTGGAAGGACTACAAACAGGGCAGCTAAATCTTGACCGTTTTGCCGATGCACATGGAACCATTCCATCAGAAATTATGTATTTGATATTTAGGATGGTATCACCGGGTTTTGCCAGTTCTACAATCAATCTTGTCACCCGTGCACATGATGAGAAATATGTAGAAAAGTGGCGCCGAATGGATAAGTGGACGAAGGACTCTGTTTCGTTTGCAGGTGCTGCATTCAAACAATTGTTTAACGATCTCTATCAAGAGAACAAACTCTTAAAGGGAGAATTGGTGATTGGCGGCAGGAAGGTGGATTTAAAGAATATAAACTGCCCGCTTTTTGTCTTCTCTTGCTCTCGTGACACAATAATATTAGAAAAGCAAAGTCTTCCATTGATGGACCTTGTTTCAAGTAAAGATAAAACTTATGAGGTTTATGAAGGTGGACATGTTTCCCTCGCATTGACTGGGGTATTCGCTGAAGTTTGGGATAATTGGCTTTCGGCTCGATCATAAATAAAAAAACAGACATCCCTTAGGTGGATGTCTGCTTTTTTAAATCAAAGGACTTGGCGGGGGTCGAACCCGCAAAACACATAACAGTCAACGTTAATGACTGCCAGTTGCTCTACTTTGAGCTACAAGTCCTATTTGTAATATGACCTTTATGGATGGAATTATTCATTTCATCTTTTTTATTTCTTCTGTAACCACAAATGCCAAATCATCGTTTCCAAACAACGATAGAACTCCAAGCAAGGTTTGGTCCTCTACTTCTCCAGCTTCTTCCTTCGGCACAGTTAACTCGATTGCTTCTTTTAAGGCTGGGTTTGAAGCCTGATATGGATATGCCTTTAGATATAATTCTTCGGGATCCAGCTCATGATTCACACACCATTGGGCAAAAACGAGTATCATCATTTTCTCCTCACCCTTAAAGTTCTCAATGATTTTTTCTTCGATCATTTTTCGATTCATAAAGAATTCTCCTTTTATTGTTATAGATTCATTATAAAAGTTTTTTAAGAAAAATGTTGATTTTGTACTGGAGAATGATTTTCTCCTAATTTAGACATACTGTTTGAAGGATGATTTACACTATTAGAAGAGGAGGTTTAGAGATGAGTAAAATCGAAGTAGGCGAAATATTTACCATCAGTGACGAGAATGACGATGAACAGGAAGTTGAAGTACTTGGCGTAATGAATATTGAAGGCTCTGATTTTGTCGCTGTTGCTTTTGCAGAAGATGTAAAACAAGAAACAGATGATGATATTGATATCTTCTTTTTGAAAGTAGATGAAGATGGAGATTTTTCCGCCATTGAAAGCGATGAGGAGTTTGATAAGGTATCCGCTGCCTTTAATGAAATGATGGATGAGGAAGAAGCGGAAGAATAAGAATAAGATATTCCCAGGGAGGTAATGAATTTACCTCTTTTTTTTGATTGGTTATTCATTGGAAAAATTATGTATGAATAAAGAAATTTACGGAATACTAATCAGAGAAAAATCATCAAAGGAGAGACGTAATGTCTATTAAGGAAGGAACAAAATTTCAAATTTCCCAAGCTATTCAAAGTTATTTTAATTCTGCTGACTCGTTAACTGTCATCTCTAATAACGGAATCACCATCCAATTCATGCTTCCCGATGGAAGAGGGTATGGATCGATGCCCGTTGAACATTTGGATTACTTATTAAAAAAATCAAATTTATCACTCGTACCAAATAAAAGATCACTTCTTTCTAATGATCATGAAGAGGAACAGATTGGGTAAATAAATGCAGAGCATTACTTTTTCATTAAGTAATGCTTTTTTATATGATTAGTATTGAAAACATTAAAAATATTTGGGGTGAAAATTGATGAAGAAACTGGAGTTTGAAAATTCAACGATTGCTTATACGGACCAAGGTGAAGGAGAACCAATCGTCCTATTGCATGGGTTTTGCGGAAGTTCACAATATTGGGAAGAAGTTGTACCTGAGCTCTCCAAAAATTACCGCGTGATTGTTCCGGATTTGCCAGGCCATGGTCAATCGGATCCTTTTGAAGATACATGTACGATTGATGATTTTGCCAATCGAATAAAAGGTCTTCTTGATGAATTAACGATCCAGAAAGTGACGATGTTTGGCCATTCATTAGGCGGTTATATAACACTAGCCTTTGCTGAAAAATACAGTGACCGATTGAAAGGATTCTCCTTGGTTCATTCTACTGCCTTTCCTGATTCAGATGAAGCGAAAAAGGGAAGAGATGCCAATGCCGAAAAAATCAAACACGAAGGAATCCAACCTTTAATCGAGGGCCTAATCCCGAAACTTTTTTCTGCTGATCATCAAAATGAAACGTATGTTGAAACGGCAAAGAAGATCGGCTTTGCAACACCCCCACAGGGTGCCATAGGTACATTAATTGCGATGAAAGACAGGCCTGACCGAAATAAAGTATTGGAGACAACCAATCTGCCAGTTTTATTAATCGCAGGTGAGCACGATCAAATTATTCCTGCTGAAAAAACATTCTCGGTGAAGAAGGCCACTATCAGACAATCTGTTATTAAAAATGCCGGCCATATGAGTATGTATGAAGAGCCGAAAGAACTTATCTCCGATATGAAGCTTTTTTTATCATCTATTTATGAATGCTGTTAATGGAAGAAGAGGAACCATAACGGTTCCTCTTAAAACAAGTCATTTAGTTCTGTATCTGAATAGACAGAAATTAATACAACCGCCTTTTGATCTCCAATATTTTTCACAAAATGCGGTACACTTGCATTCCAACTGAAGGAATCTCCCTCTTCTAAGATGATTGAATCCTCCCCTTGTTCAGCAAGAACTTTTCCTTCTAATACTAAATGACACTCTTCTCCTTGGTGTGAATTCGCTTCCCCCATCGATGCACCTGGCGGAAACTCTACACTCATCATCCGTAAGCCGCCTTTTGAAGAAATGTGCTCAATCTTTAATTGATTAAAGGAAGAGTAGGTGCGCTCATTTTTTCTGACAACGTGCATATGTTGCTTTTTCTCCAACAAAAGATAAGGTAAAGGAACCCCTAGGAAGTTAGCAATTGTCTGAAGTGTATTTATTGACGGAGAAGTATTATTGTTTTCTACATTGCTTATAAAACCCTTGGAAAGACCGGTGCCTTCGCACATTTGAGCAATCGTAATTTTCTTTCGATTTCGGATTGCACGAATTTTTGAACCAATATCCAATTAAATCACCTCATAAGTTTCTTAATAAAAAACTTATTTATATATTAGCAAATAAATAATTGACAATCCACTCGCTTACTTGTTATCTTATAAACAACAAAGATTCATATTTGAAAACATTTTTTTAATAACGAAGGGATGTTGCAAAAATGATTTCTCCAATGGTTTATGAACTTCGTCAACCAAATCAAATAGATCCGAATAAAACGTATCCAGCCATATTTCTCATGCATGGAATTGGCAGTAATGAACAAAATATGCTGCCATTGGTAAAGGAATTAGAAGGACAATTTTACATTTTCAGTATAAGAGGTCATCTGCCGCAGCCTCCTGGTTTTGCCTTCTTTACAATTCAGGGTTATGGGAAACCGCACCGTGAAGTGTTCGATGAAGGGATAAATAAGCTTGCAAGCTTTATTGATTATGCATGCCAAGAATATCTTTTAGACCTAAATAATTTGTTCTTACTTGGTTTTAGCCAAGGTGCCATTCTTTCCATGACACTTGGTCTTAACTTAGGGGACAGGATAAAAGGCATCGTTGCCCTTAGCGGATATATTCCTGGTTTTGTTAAGGAAGAGTATGAAATAAAACCTGTTAATAACCTATCCCTATTTATTTCTCATGGGGAAATGGACCAAGTTCTTCCTTTTGAATGGGGAGTAGCCAATAATGAATATTTTAGAGAATTAGGTGCAAATGTAACCTTTAAAACCTATCAGGAAGGTCATTCTGTTTCTCCACAAAATCAGCAGGATTTTATGAAATGGCTTTTTGAAATTCTTGAACAATAAAACTAAAAGGGAGGAATTAGACATGATGCCATCTTTCTTTATCGCTCATGGTGCACCGCTGCTTGCAGTGGAGAAGAATGAATATACAGATTTCTTAAATCAAATTGGTAAAGATTTGCCGCGTCCAAAAGCCATCGTATTATTTTCAGCACATTGGGAGTCCGAGCATCAAAAAGTAAGTGAAGTTAAAGAATACAGCACCATTTATGATTTCGGGGGATTCGATCCTGCCCTATATACGATTAAATACCCGGCTAAAGGGGATGAGCAAATTTCAGAGGAAATAAAGAATTTGCTCAAAGCAAACGATATTCCGTTTGAAGTAGAAACTTCACGCGGATTGGACCACGGCGCATGGGTTGTCCTCCGTTTACTTTTTCCAAATGCTGATATTCCAGTCATCGCCATGTCCATTAACCCAAAACTTACTCCTATGGAACAGTATAAAATTGGGAAATCCTTAACTGCTTTAAGAGCTAATGACGTTTTAATCATTGCTAGCGGAGGAACATCTCATAATCTGAGAGCACTGAAATGGGCTGATAATGGCCAGGTTGATCAATGGGCCCTTGAGTTCGAGGATTGGTTGGCCCATCACCTGCAAAATTGGGATGTAGAGTCACTATTCAAGTATGATTCTTTGGCTCCATATGCAGAATATAGTGTACCGCCTTATGGAAAGGAACATTTTATTCCCTTGTTTTATGCCATGGGAGCTGCTGACGATGTGAAAAAAGCAAGCTTATTACATCGAAGCTTCCGATATGGAAATCTAGCACATAGTGTTTGGCAGTTTGGGTAAGACTATAATATTTTAAGGCAAAAAGGTCAGAAAACTGGCCTTTTTTTGTTTTCTATTTTTCGATAAACTAAATAAATTGATAAATTTTATGAATATTGTTATTATTCTTATAAATGTAAACAATGCTTTCAACAATTAATAAAAGATGGGGGAAAAATCATGAAAAGCTGGCTAGTTAAAGAACTTGGGGAGCCTTCCAATGTTCTAAGAATGGAGAATGGGGAAAAACCAGAACGTGGGGAAAACGAAGTATTAATCCAAGTTAGGTCGGTTGCGCTTAATTTTTTTGATATCCTTTTATGTCAAGGAAAATATCAAGAAAAACCGCCGCTTCCATTTACGATTGGATCAGAGGTATCCGGAATAGTGGTTCAAGCTAAAGAAGGCAGCAGGTTTAAAGAGGGGCAGCGAGTGTTAGCATTACCACAAAAGCCGCATGGAGGTTTAGCGGAATACGTTTCTGTTGAAGAGGGTTCGGTCTATCCCATTCCTGAATCAATGAGCTGGAATGAAGCTGCTTCGATGTTTATTACATACCACACCACTTATTACGCCTTATTTAATCGGGCTAATATCCAAAACGGCGAGGTATTACTTGTTCATGCTGGAGCAGGGGGCGTTGGTTCTGCAGCTATTCAGTTAGGAAAAGCAGCAGGCGCATTTGTAATAGCAACTGCAGGCGGTTCGGAAAAAACAGAAATTTGTAGACAGCTTGGTGCTGACGTCGTCATTGATTACTTAACAGAGGACTTTGTTGAAGTGGTGAAAAGAGAAACTGATGGGAAAGGTGCAGATGTAATTTATGACCCGGTTGGCGGCGAGGTTTTTGACCGTTCCCGAAAATGCATTGCATTCGATGGCAGGATTTTGGTAATCGGGTTTGCTGGAGGTAACATTCCAAGTATTCCAGCCAATCATGTCTTAGTAAAAAATTATTCGATTGTTGGTGTCCACTGGGGTTATTTTAATCGGTTATATCCTGAAAAAGTGTATCAAGAACATGAGGAACTAATCAGTTTATATGAACAAGGAAAAATCAAACCTCTCATTTATAAAGAGTTTGACTTTCAAGATGTACCGGATGCCTTAAATTTACTTGCAACGAGGAAAACGTGGGGGAAAGTTGTAGTAAAAGTTTAAATCAATCATACGGGGGCTGAAAATGATGATTAACAATAAAAAAATCCTGTTAGCATACCGACCGGTCGGAATGCCTGATGAAAGTAATTTTACAACGATTGAAACAAGCGTACCAGAAATAGTGGATGGAGAAGTATTAATTAAGTCTCTATATATTTCTGTTGACCCATACATGCGCGGCCGAATGTCGGATGCAAAATCTTATGCTAAGCCATATGAGGTAGGGGAACCATTCATTGGAGGAATCGTGGGTCAAGTGATTGAATCGAAGAATCCGAAATTTAAGGTTAATAGTTTTGTTGATGGACGGCTGGAATGGGCGGAATACAATGTTTCCAATGGCAGTAACATCCGAAGAATCAATCCAGATGCCGCACCGATTTCCACGGCCCTTCATGTTCTTGGAATGCCTGGTTTGACCGCTTATTTTGGATTATTACACATTGGACAGCCAAAGGAAGGGGAAACTGTTGTTGTCTCTGGAGCTTCAGGTGCTGTAGGGACGATAGTGGGGCAAATCGCAAAACTGAAAGGCTGCCGTGTAGTTGGAATTGCAGGAGCTGAGGAGAAATGTGAGTTTCTAACATCAGAATTGGGCTTTGATGCAGCTATCAACTATAAAACATCACCTGACTTGTACAAGGAACTATTAAAAGCATGCCCAAATGGTATTGATGTTTACTTTGATAATGTCGGAGGAACAGTAACGGACGAAGTGATGAAGCTGATTAATTTTCAGTCACGGATTGTCATTTGTGGCCAAATTTCTCAATACAATTTGGAAAAACCAGAAATGGGACCAAGGATTCTTGGACAACTACTTAAAACTAGTTCCATGGTGAAAGGGTTCATTGTTTCTGACTATGCGGAACATAATAAAGAAGGATACACAACGTTAGCAAAGTGGGTACGTGAAGGAAAAATCAAATACCGTGAAAATGTCATTGAAGGCTTTGAAAATACCGTGGAAGCTTTTCTTGGACTTTTTCGAGGTGAAAACATTGGCAAACAACTGGTGAAGGTCGCTGAGGCTGCTGCCCCTAACCCAGTGGAGAGGGAGGCCTCTGTTGCTGAATGATATTGGTGTTACACAAGTTACGATTCCATTGCCATTTCGATTAAATCATGTTCATTGTTTCTTAGGAGAAGGTTCTGAGGGATGGACGATTATTGATACGGGATTAAATAATGCGGTATCGAGGGATATATGGCAGCCAATTATTGAAAAACATGATATTAAAGATCTAATTATTACACACTATCATCCTGACCATTTTGGCTATGCTGGAACGTTGCAACAATTAACTGATGCTGCCGTATGGATGACGAAGGTTGATGAAGAGGCAGGATTAACGTATTGGGAACCAGGTTCCCTTGAATTTGTGAAAATGAATTATGATATGTGCGGTTTACCGGATAATATTTCATTTGAATTGACAAGTGATGAAGGAAGCTTTTCACCTAGGGTTAAACCTTATCCTAAGGTAACTCATTATTTGGAGGAGGGAATGAAAATCCTTTTTGGAAAATATGAATATGAAGTGATTTTCACTCCTGGTCATTCTGATGGTTTGATTAGTTTATACAACAAAGAAAACAGCATACTTTTCTCGACCGATCACATTTTACCAAAGATTTCACCGAATATTTCCTACTGGTTCCGTGGAATTGAGAACCCATTGGAAGCTTTCTTTCAATCTTTGAAAAAAATTGAATTGCTTGACGTCGAATATGTCATCCCTTCACATGGTAATCCCTTCCGGAATGCCAATACGAGGATTGAGGAATTAATTGCCCATCACCATGAGCGGCTCGATGCAACATATGAATTTATCCAAAAACCATCTACCATATATGAAGTATGTCAAAAGCTTTTTAAAAATTTAACCACCCATGAAACCCGTTTTGCTATAGGAGAGACGGTGGCTCATTTGGAGTATCTTCATCATAGGGATCAATGTAATAAAGTATTAAAAGATGGCACTTGGTATTTTGAAGTAATTTAAACAAATATTTTTTCAATGATTTTTAAAAATAAAGTTCCCACCAAATAACTTGGATGGGAACTTTATTTTTATTGTATTGCTAGGAACGTCTGTAATTCCATTAAAGCTTCCTCTGGGATCATTGGGTCACTGTATAAGAATTTTCCATCTTTAAAGATGAACATGATTTCTTCACCATTATTATTTGTAAAAGCTGCGGCTGTTAAAATTGCATTATAATCAATTAAATTAATAACTTCGATATTTTTTGCACCATTCCATGTATATCCCTTTTCTTTTAATTCCATTTTTTTATTTTTAAACCCGTCACTTTTTAATAGTTCGGAAACAATCTTGTTCCTCTCTGAGCCGGTAATCAGTAAGGCATTACAACCACATTCTCCTGCTGCTTTAGCAGTATTCCCAGTGGAAACGAACAATGTTAATGCGATTAAGCCTCCAAATAGTAATGTTAGAACTTTCTTCATCTCTTTTCCTCCTTTTTTGCAACTCTATTACTCTTTTCTTTATAATACGACAAAATCCTTCAAAAACTTTGGAAAATAATTCGACAAGTGCCGAAATTTATGATAAATCTGTGTCATTAAACTGCATATTGCCATTTTAAGGGAAATGCTGTCTAATAAAATTAAGGCTTTTAATATATGAAACTATTATAATCGGAGGGCACGATGATTTTAGATGATATTGTTGTCCATTTTTTAACAAAAGCAGAACCTCTTTTTATCCATCTTGCTGTATCAAATTCGAATGGAATACCATATTCAGTACGAGGTTTTGGGGTAAAAACATATAATGATAAAAATCAACTTGGCATTTACATACTCAAATCACAAACAGAAAAGGTACGTTCCTTTATCAACTCAGGAAATGGGGCCATTGCCTGTTTATTCACAGATGGCTTTTCAAATGAATCCTATCAAATAAAAGGTAAGTTTAAAGAGTTTAAAAATCCAACCAGTGACGAAGATTTAGACATATTATCCCGTTACCGGAATGGAAGCCTTAAGCTGTTTCCAAAAATGTATGCGAAATATCCACTTTCAGCAGCACTTTGTAATCTCGTTACATACAAAGTAGAGGAAGTATTCATACAAACACCAGGTCCCTATGCTGGTAGTAAGTACCAGGAAGGAGAAGGCAACCATGATTCCTGAAGAAATGCATCCCGCTTTACTGGGTGTTGTTCCATCAACCTTGATTACTAGCGACAGGCAGGGTATCCCCAATATTACAAATATCTCACGAGTTTGGTTCGTTGATCGAGAACATGTTGCAGTTGCTAATCACATGCTGAATAAAAGCATCCATAACCTAACAGAAAATAGTCGTGCCTTTATTAGAACGATGGATACGACAACATTCTCAACTTGGGAATTGGATGTGGAGTATATTGGACCCAGTAGTGATGCGGGTATTTTTGCAGAAATGCAAAAGCAATATGAAATCCTCTCGATGATTCTTGAGACACAAAAGCCGTTAACTGTCCATTGTGCGGAGATATTTCGTGTTTTGGCGGCTCGAGTATGCGAGGAGGAAAACAGTCATTTATTATCAAAAACTGATTTATATAATCCCATTTTGGAACAACTAGAAAGGAAATTTGGCTGGGATACATCTGCAGTTTGGGTCGTTGAAGATTACGAGCAGTCATTGGAACTTGCAACTGTAAAAGGATTTGGGGAGGAATCAGAAGCGCTGATACTTAAGCGAGTAGCGAAGTTGTCATTAGAGCAGGAAAAACCTATCCGGATTTTCAATATCCGCTCCCAATATCAATATGCCTTAACGACAATACTACACCAGCAGAACGAAAATGGAATCTTTTCGTATGAGGACTTCAGGAAGTTAAACCACCATTATATTGCCATCCCAATTAAAGAGGATAATGGAAAAATTATTGCGATCATCTCAAGTCAAACTGACGATGGAATAAAGTTTAGTTTGTTTAATGATGAATTTTTGCGATTTGCTTCAAGGCATCTATCACAGCTTATTGAAAGTCTGGTTGACAAAAATGATACAAATCAACGCCAACATTCAATTGAGCAAGAAATGGAAAGACTTAGACTGGCAGGTTCTAAACGAGCGGGTGCAGTCAAAAGCAATTTGAGTCCGCGAGAATTACAGGTCGCCGTTCAAGTTGCCAGGGGTTTATCAAATGAAGAAGTTGCAAAGGTACTTTTCTTGAGTAAAAGAACGGTTACTACCCATTTAGAGCGGATCTATCAAAAACTGGAGATAAATTCTCGTGCAGCATTAGCAAGTTATGTGATTGAGAACGGATTCATGGACGCTTCTCATTAAAATTACGTATTTCAACCGATATTTTTCATTTCTATCACCCCTTATCATAAGGTTAAGACTTATGAATAGGTGGTGTTTTTTTATGGAATGGCTTGTATTGTTGCATGTTGTATCAGCGGTAGTTGGACTTGGTCCTGCTTATGCCTTCCCTATGATTCTCAAAACAGAAAAATCGCTGGTGGAGTTAAAAAGGATGGCAGAATTGGTTAGCAGATTAGAGATCCTCCCCAAAATATTTGGGATGCTTACCTTATTGTCTGGACTCTTGTTAGTCTGGCTTGGTAATTATGGGACCTTTTTTACTCTGTGGATTGCTGCAGCCCTCATCCTTTTTATTTTAGCTGAGGTGGTCATCATCGGATTTCTTACCCCTGCAGCTAAAAAACTATCTGCGACATTAGATCAATTAACAGAGCAGGGTGAAACAGAAACGAACTTACAAACTTTAGGATTGCTGGCAAAGGTTCGAAATTATCATTTCACTTCATGTGTCCTTGTTTTAGTCATCATTGCCCTTATGGTTGTTAAACCTGTTTAGGAGGAAGAAAGCATATGGAGAATTGGACGAAACAATATTTATCTTACCTAGGGGTTGATGAAAAAAAGCCGAATTATCAATATTTGCAGCATTTGGTGGAAACGCACCTCCACCGTATACCTTTTGAAATTTGCAGCAAGTTTTATTATTTTTCGAACAGGGGTCTAGAAGATTTAATTCCAACTAAGGAAGAATTCTTGGAAAACTTGTATAGAAAAGGCTGGGGCGGGAATTGTTATATTCTCAATATTCACTTTTGTCTACTCCTGCGTTCTCTAGGATTTGACGCCAAATATGTGCGGGCAAGAGGCGGGAACAATCACCTTGCCATAATGGTTACCATCGAAGGTAAATCGTATTATACAGATGTCGGTTATATGGCACCGTTATTTGAGCCATTGCTTATTGAAAAAGAACCATATCTAGTTCGGAGTGGCGAAGAGATTATCATTAAGCAAGTCAGCAGTAATGGGTATATAATTGATAGAAGAACCGGCGGGCAAAGCTTTGTGACAAAAACGATTGAATGGTTTCCAGTGGAACTAGAAAGTTTTAAAGAAGATATTATCCATTCCCATCGGGATGAAGATGACAATCCGTTTATGCGAAGGATTGTCGCCACCATTTTTAAAGAACGGGTCAGCTATGCCATGATGAATTCAAAATTGATTATCAAGTCCGATAGGAACATTACTGTTAAAGATTTTGAAAGCAAAGCCGAATGGCTGGAAATGATGGAATCAACGTTTAATCTTAAGAAACAAGACCTTGAATTTTCATTGGACTTTTTAAATAATCGAGGTGTATACCTATTTTAATCCATCTGGTAACAGGTGGATTTTTTTCATGTACTCAAAAAGCAGGGATAATGAATTGGTTGTAGAAATATACAAAGAATAAGGCTTTTAGGAGGTAAAGGAAAATGATTTCTACGTTGAGATTCCCGATGCGTTCACATATTGGTTTGGGTTCAATTGACAAGCTATTACTAGAACTCCGAAACTGGAAAGTTAGTAAAATTTTAATTGTTACCGATCGAACACTAGTTAAAATCGGTCTCGTTGGCCAATACCTGTCCCCATTAAATGAAGAGTTTGCTGTTAATGTGTATACAGAAGTAGAACCAGAGCCATCTTTGAATTGTGCGGAAAAGTTAGTGGAGTTTACCAGGGAGGGAGAATTCGACTGTGTCATAGGTTTAGGAGGGGGAAGTGCCTTAGATTTAGCGAAGCTGGCTGCCGTCATTTCGCATAATGAAGGAAAGGTAATGGATTATTTAAATCTGACCGGAACAAAGTCCTTAGTACATAAGGGTATCCCCAAAATATTGATACCAACAACTTCAGGAACTGGTAGTGAAGTAACCGATATTGCGGTCTTATCGCTCACGGGGACAAAGGATGTGGTCACCCATGATTTTTTACTCGCCAATCTCGCCATCGTCGATCCTCAGCTAACCATTTCTGTTCCCAAACGAATAACCGCAGCAACAGGCATTGATGCTTTGACCCACGCCGTTGAAGCGTACCTTTCAGTAAATGCCAATGAAGCAACAGATGCCTTAGCATTGAAGGCTGTCGAACTTATCAGCGGTTCATTGAAAATAGCTGTCGAAAACGGTGAAGATATCAAAGCAAGAACAGCGATGAGCTATGGCAGCTATTTAGCCGGATTAGCCTTTTTCAATGCAGGTGTTGCTGGTGTCCATGCTCTCGCCTATCCTTTAGGAAGCCAATTTAAATTACCGCACGGAGAATCCAATGCCGTACTGCTTCCATATGTAATGAAGTATATTGCGTCAAGCTGTGCAAAAAAGATGAATATGGTCTGCAATATTTTAACTAAACAAGAGGCTGAACAAACACCTGAAGAATGTTTGCGCATTTTTTATAAATTAGTAGAGGATGTTGGTTTGCCTTCAACATTAAAGGAATATGGAATTCTAGAATCCAATCTCGGCATGTTAACAGAGGATGCTATTAAGCAAACAAGACTGCTTGCCCGTAGTCCGAAGATTCTAGAAAAAGAAGATATTTTCCAAATATATCTGCTAGCATTTAATGGTGTGAAGGCAGGGATTTAACATGTATACAACTACTATTGAGCCAAGAGTTTCTGAAACGGATGGAGTAGGTCACATAAATAATACAACGATACCAGTTTGGTTCGAAGCAGGCCGTAATCAACTTTTCAAATTATTTACTCCTGATCATTCATTTAAAAATTGGAGAATGATTATTCTTAAAATGAATGTTGAATATGTCAGCCAAATTTATTTTGGTGAAAATGTAGAGGTTAAAACCTGGGTGCAGAAAATTGGAAATTCTAGCTTAGAGCTTTATGAAGAAATTCACCAAAATAAACGGATATGTGCAAAGGGAACTGCCCTTTATGTGAACTTTAATGTCCAAAGGCAGAAATCAGAGCCAATTCCTAAACATATTAGAATGGAATTAGAGAAGCATTTATATAACCAATCAGTTGTCATGGAATAGAAAAAAGGCTGCCCTCATTAAGAGGAGACAGCCTTTTAATTTTTCTTCACCGTGTAATATTTGACAGGTTCTTTGCTTGAATCCTTAATTGCAGTATAAATCGCCCCAGTTAAACTTTTCGGGCCTTGGGAATCAAGGCCTGCTTCCCAAATCATCATCCCGCCGAAACCATGGTCAAGGGCGAGTTTGGTTTTCCTTTTCATTGTGACATCGCCGTTGTAATAATAGGTGGTTCCATTCATTTTAACCGTATCATTGGCAGCATTAGCTGGATTTTGATTAACGATTGCTGAAAAGGAAACCTGCTTGATTTTTGGATCTACAGGCTGTGCGTATAAAGGAACGCCTAAAACCAGTTTTTCTTTTGATAATTTTTGCTGATCGAAATAGTTGGCCCAGTACTCTACTATCTTTTCTGCATATGGGTAAGGTGACAAATTCTCAGCATGATAGCCATCATCCCATTGACCGTCATAGGCCATGATATTGACATGGTCAACATACTGGAACATGGTCGGCTCATATTTGACAAACCCTGTTTCCTTCAAGGTGATTGCATGTATTTTTGCATATACGGCAATCGATAATTCCTTCTTTTTAGGGTGAAGCTTTTCGCTTAACTCTTTGGCGAAAGCGGCTAAATTTTGAGCATCAGCTGTTGAATGGGGATGCTCAAAATCGATATCAATTCCATCTAGATTCTCCCTGTCTGCGAAACTAGTAAGCTCATTAACTAGCTTTGTTCTGGATACAGGATTAGAGATAGCCGCTTTAAAATACGGATATGATTCACCGCCATTCATGTGAAACCATCCGCCAACTGCAATCATGACCTTTGTATTGTGTTTTTTTGCTTTTGTTACCATCGTACGTAAGTTTTTTAATGGAGTATCTCCATTTAGCAATATCCCGCCATCCTTCGTTGGATGTGCGAAAGAAAAGATCACATGAGTAAGTTTGGAATAATCGACAATATTTGGATCACGGTAATCCTGAACATAGCCGATTAAAACTTTGGATTGAGTTTTATCCACTTGAGGTAATGCTTTTTCCATTGGATAAATGGAAGATTTTGGTGCTTTATCTATTTTAATCTTATTAGATTGGTTTGACTGTGACCTATCTCCAGTGAATAATATTCCAGTAAGAATTCCTCCAATAAAGGTAACTGCAATTACCAGTCCAAGGAGGAGATTACGTTTTTTCATCAATATGGATTCCTCCCTATTTTTCACTTACCTAAAAAATTGTAACAGAAAAAATGGGAAGAATGAGTTGGTAATATCGACCTGTTTTTGGATTATTTCATATTTCTGATTGGGATATGAAAGTATATCTTAATAAAAAAAACACATGCAAAACAAAGAAGCCAGGCCCAGAAAGGTTTGCTAAAATGAACTCGTAGGCCAAAGTACATGAACATCCAAACTAAAATGGACCACAAAAGATTCCAACCATGATGGTATGTTATAAGTTCGGCTGCCTTAAAAAAGCTTTCCATGAAAGTGGAAAATATGACCCAGACTGCACCATATACGATTTGCCAAATCATGCTAGAGTTAAAAGGGTATTTTGAAAGAAAAATAAAGACCATTGGAGATAATACAAAAAAAGTTATTAAAAAGTCCGTAATGGTATGATTTGGAACAAGAAATGATTTTTGAAAAGTCCATAATGAAAAGTTGTATGTGAGAAGGGACATACCGAAGTCCACACTTATTAAAAAAAGTATAGATGAATAATATTTTCTCCAATTTTTCCAATCTCCAAATCGCCAGGCAGCAAGGAGATATAAAAAAGGAATAACCAGTCTTAAAAAAGATGCAAATGTGTGTAACATAACATCCCCCACTGTAACAGCCATTAATCGCTTTTTCATTTATAGAGTTTACAATTAAATAGAAAATATGAAGAATTCATTTTCATAATCCACTCATGGGCAATTTGGTTGAAAGTTAATTTAAACTTTGTTAAAATTGGTTGTTAGATTTTTAAACAGTTTTATAAATGTAAGGTGGTAAACATGAAACAAGAATATAAAGTGTTATTATATTATAAATACGTACAAATCGAGAATCCGGAGGAAACGGCGAATGAACACCGCCAAGTGTGTCTGGATTTAGGTTTATTGGGTCGTATCATCATTGCCGCAGAAGGAATTAATGGGACGGTGTCTGGCACCATTGAACAAACGGATGCCTATATGAAATGGATGGATGAGCATCCGCTTTTTTCGGGTACTGTTTTTAAAATAGATGAAGCTGATGAGCATGCTTTCAAAAAATTACGTGTTCGACCTAGACCAGAGCTTGTTACTCTCCGGTTAGAGGATGATGTTGATCCAAATGTTCTTACCGGCAAGCATCTAAAACCGAAGGAATTTTTCGAAGCGATGCAAAGAGAAGATACTGTCGTCATTGATGCGAGAAATGATTATGAATTTGATTTAGGTCATTTTAGAGGTGCAGTAAGGCCAGACATTCTCAACTTCCGTGATTTACCGCAATGGATTAGAGAAAATAAACAAGAGTTTGAAGGCAAAAAGATACTTACCTATTGTACAGGTGGTATTCGTTGTGAAAAATTCTCTGGCTGGCTTCGAAAGGAAGGCTTTGAAGATGTTTCACAATTAGAAGGCGGCATCGTCACGTACGGAAAAGACCCAGAGGTACAGGGGGAACTATGGGATGGCCAGCTGTATGTTTTTGATGAGCGGATCAGCGTCCCAGTCAATCGTAAAGAGCAAGTTGTCGTAGGTAAAGATTTCTATACGGGCGAGCCATGTGAACGTTATGTTAATTGCGCAAATCCAGAATGTAATCGAAAGATCCTTTGCTCAGAGGAAAATGAACATAAACATTTACGCAGCTGTTCCCATGAATGCCGGGTACACCCGAGAAATCGTTATATCGCACAGCATGGTTTAAGTGAAGATGAAGTATCAAAAAGATTGAAGGCAATTGGTGAAGAAGTAATTATATAAACTCGGATGAGGCAGGTCATATTAATGGCCTGCTTTTTCTATTTACCTGCTATTACTTTTTTTGAGAATGGAAATTTTTATCTCCATGTTAAAGGATTTAGGTGAATCCATTCGAATATATTTAACATAAGGAAATTATTAGTGGTAAAAGTTAATCAAAAAGGAGCTTAACGAATGACAACCTACACGACAAGAAAAGAAGTCCCCATTCAGGAGAAATGGAATCTAACAGATATATTTGAAGACGAAAAAAAGTGGGAAAATGATCTTCAGCTAATTGAAAAAATGGCAGCAGAACTTAAGGGGTTTGATGGGAAGATAACCGATGGGAAATCCTTATATCTGTATTTGAAGCAAAGGGAAGAATTATCGTTTGTTTTTAATAAGGTTTATGCTTTTGCCATGTTGAATGTTGACGTAGATACGAGGGAAACAAGCTCTCAGGTTTTGTTAGATCGGGCTAAACAACTGAGTGTAAAGGTCAGTGCATCAACTTCTTTTTTCATGCCTTTTTTATTAAGTTTAGAGGAAGAAACCTTAAAGGCATATATAAAGGAAGAAGAAGGTTTAAAATACTTTGAAGAGGATTTATTAGAGTCGTTCCGGTATAAAGCGCATGTGTTAAGTAAGGATCAGGAGGAGGTTTTATCCCAATTAGGGGAAGCGCTATCAGTTCCAAGTCATACCTTTGGCATGATAAATAATGCGGATATCAAATTTGGCGAAGTGACTGCAGAGAACGGTGATAGAGTGGAATTAACCAGGGGGATGTATTCAAAATTAATCGAGGATGAAGACCGGGATAAGCGAAGGGAAGCCTATAAGGCGTATTATCAACCATATGTACAACTGAAGAATTCCATTGCATCCACACTTTCAGCAGCCATTAAAAATAATGTGACTATGTCTAGGATACGTCAATATCCATCAGCACTTGAAAAAGCTTTATTTGGTGATAACGTACCAAAAGAGGTTTATGAAAATCTCATCCGAACTACTAAGGAGAATATCGGCCCGCTTCATCAATATAATAGAATCCGTAAAGAAAAGTTAAGGTTAGATGAGCTGCGACAGTATGATATGAGTGTCCCGCTCATCAGCGGTGTTAAACAGGTAATCTCTTTTGAAGAGGCCTACGAAACGATGTGCAAAGCATTATCACCTCTTGGCGATGATTATTTGGGTATCTTAAAAGAGTTTAAAGATGCTAGATATATCGATGTTCGTGAAACCCCGGGCAAACGTTCCGGAGCCTATAATCTTGGAGTATATGGTGTCCATCCATATATTCTGCTAAATCATCAAGATGATTTAGACAGTTTATTTACATTAGTCCATGAATGCGGTCATGGTGTTCATAGTAAGCTAAGTTCACAACATCAGCCGCAAATTACCGCGGGCTATAGTATTTTTGTGGCGGAAGTAGCCTCCACAGTCAATGAAGTTTTATTAATTAACTATTTGCTCAACACTGAGAAAGATGACAACATCCGAAAACACCTAGTCAATCATTTTATAGATCAGTTTAAGGGGACATTTTTTACTCAAGTCATGTTTGCCGAATTTGAGAAAAAGACACATGAAATGTCTGAAGACGGCCGTCCATTAAATGTAGAAGTATTCAATCAAACCTATGAGGCGTTATTTAGAGAATACAATGGAGAAGAGATTGTATGCGATGAGGAAGTAAAATATGGCTGGTCTCGCATTCCTCATTTTTATCGTCCATTTTATGTTTATAAGTATGCCACGGGATTTGCCTCAGCGATCCATTTAGCAACAAAGATTTTAGAAGGTGATAAGAAAACCTTACATTCCTATTTAGAGTTTTTAAAGAGTGGCAGCTCCGATTATCCGCTAGAATTGTTGAAAAAAACAGGGGTAGACCTAACAACACCACTCCCGATTGAGAATTCTCTGCGTAAGTTTAGCGAACTTGTAGAGGAGTTCTCAAAATTATAATCCACTATTTACTTCCTTGGAGCTATGAAGGACAAAACATATTAAGATTGTTAATAAAATGTCTTTCATCATCTCAATGAAGTACAAAACCCATTAAGATTATTATCGAAATGTCTTTCAAAAGCTCGATGAAGGACAAAACATATTAAGATTGTTAATGAAATGTCTTTCATCACCACAATGAAGGACAAAACTCATCAGGATTAATATCGAAATGTCGTTCATAAGCTAAAAAAGTACAAAATAACCCGCAGGATTCTGCGGGTTATTGTCTTAGTTTTGGATTATAACTACGTCACTCTTATCTTGGCTAACGTTTTTTTTAGCTTTTTCAAAAGTCAAAATCGCACCGAACCATACGAAAATGAGATGAATATAGGCAAAGGATATTTCCAACAGGTGAATATGAACCGGAACAACAAAGCTAAGGATTTGAATGGCGAAAACAACAAAGAGAAAAATGACGGGTGCTTTTGGGAATACCTTTGCTCTTAACGTAGAAAAGCCAAATAATAAGAGTCCTAAGAAAATTCCTGGAACGATTGGAATAAAAACAGCGAGCTGTAACGGGAATCGATCAACTGCCATGTTATTCAGGAGGTCAGTTACATGCTGTAAATCCGCTGCTGTATGAACGAAATCAAAGATTATCGGATACGCGATTATCTGAACCGGTCCATGGAAAATTTCAAGCATCAATCCGATAAACAATAGTGGAAACGACAGCCAGCCCCACCATTTTAAATTAGAAGCCTGACGCAGGAATAAAGCAGGTAATCCCATTAATATAAACGTGGAGGAATAGGCTAATAAAACATGAATATTTACCGCGCCTTTTAGAAATTCAGGAATGTCTTTTACCGATTCAGGAACATCCCCTAGATGCACCAGCTGACCGGTAAACCCCATAATTCCCCCTACCAATAACATGATCCCGCTGAACTTAAGATAGCCTTTTGGAATACTCATTATTTTTTCCCCCTGAGTGGTTGATTTATCTTACACTTGAATCATATCATCCCAATACTTCCCAATCGGTAGAGGCACTTTTTCCCGGAAGGCAGGAATTCCATTAGGATTAAAAAATTCTATTTACAGAATATTCTTAGTGTTGGTACAATTTCCCTATCATTAGATTGACAGGAGAGGTATTAATGAAATCTTCCTCGAGGTATAAAATTATTCGCTGGACTGCCTTAGCTCTCAGTGTGCTGATAGCGGTTTTGTTTATTGTCAGTATTCCTGTTTACTACCAATATATAAAAACAAACTGTATATCCAGCCTCTGCGAGGGCTTTTATAACCCTCCGCCTGGGGCAGGCTGGCTGAAGGAGCATGACTTCTCCTCATCTGAATATTCGTTTTCCTATGTAAGTATTTACACGGTATTTGGTATCGTTTATATGTTTGCTGGCCTTATTCTTTTTTTGAAAAAATCATCTGAGTCTATTGGTTTGCTAGGAAGCTTTATGCTTGTATCACTCGGAGGAACCTTTACGCCTATCATGGGGGCGTTAAAACTTGGGCATCCGATCCTCCTATATCTTGTTCAAACCATTGAAGCGAGTGGAATGGCAGCTTTCATCCTTTTCTTTTTTCTTTTTCCAAATGGTCGATTCGCTCCACAATGGTCAAAATACCTTTGTTTGGCAATTATCTTAATTCGAATTCCTGGAATGATTTTTCCTGATTCTTACGTTAATTTACAGCACGTATCTAAAGGGCTATTTATTATTTGGTTTATTGTCTGGATTGGCAGCCTCGTGTTTGTACAGATCTACCGTTACAAATTTGTCATGACTACACTAGAGAAACAGCAGGCAAAATGGGTGGTATTTGGTGTCGTTTTAGCCCTTATTGGCCTTTTTAGTGTTACCGCCATTTTCATTCCTTATGAGCAATCCATCTCTGCTGATCCATTTCAACTTTATAATGTAGAAATAGGTGTTCATGCGAGTATGATCTTAATCCCGATTACGATTTTAATCGCTATGATGAAGCATCGTTTATGGGATATTGATATCATTGTCAATCGAACCATTGTATACGGGATCATGACCGCTTGCACCATCGCCTTTTATGTGCTGGCCGTATGGTATTCAGGCTTACTCTTTCAAACTAAAAACCATTTATTTAGTTCCCTTATTGCGACAGGAATTGCAGCGGTTTTATTTGCTCCGTTAAAAGAAAGGGTTCAGAGGTTTATCAATCGCAGGATGTATGGGGAAAATGAGGACCCATATACAGTGTTAAACCGGCTGTCGAAGGAACTGGAAAACCCCATTTCTCCTGAGGCAGTTTTACAATTGGTCGTACGAACGATCAAAGATTCACTTCGGCTGCCATCTGCATCCCTTTCCTTTAATCAAAATGGCACTGAAGTAATTGTAGCAGGGGATCTAGATTTAATAGAGGCTCCACTAGCTTATAATTTGTTATTTCAAGGAAAAGAGATTGGTGTAATAAAACTGGCACCACGCTCGAAAGGGGAAGGTTTCACATTATCAGACCAAAAATTTTTAGATATGCTAGTTCGTCAAGCAAGTGTTGTTGTTCAAAGTGCAAAGGCATCTTTAGATTTAAAGCTTTTAGCAGCGGACTTACAGGAATCTAGGGAAAATCTTGTGCTAGCTAGGGAAGAAGAGAGAAGAAAGCTGCGAAGCAATTTACATGATGACCTTGCTCCGAGGCTCGCAGCACTTGCATTAACGGCAGCAGCGGCAGAGGATTTGGTCGATCGAAACCCTCACGCAACACGGAATATTCTTGAGGAGCTTAGAACAACCATTCGTTTAACCGTTTCTGAAATTCGTGGGTTAGTTTACGATTTGCGGCCGCCAACCTTAGATGAAATGGGACTAATAGGAGCCATCCATGAACGGATTAAGGAGTTATCTATGTCCAACCAAGATTGCCAAAGAGCAAATCCAAATGGAGTATCCTTTCATTTAAATGTGCCTGATAGACTGCCTGCTTTACCAGCAGCGGTTGAAGTTGCCACTTTTCGAATTACAACGGAAGCAATCGTTAATGTTGTTCGCCATTCACTGGCAACGAATTGTACTATAAGTATTTCCTTTTTTGAACAAAATGAGCGGGGGTTACAGTTTAAGATAGAGGATGACGGAACCGGAATCCCCACAAAAATTAGGAGCAGTTATAAAGGCGGAATTGGAATAGACTCTATGAGAGAAAGGGCCACCGAATTAGGTGGGACGTTTCAAATAAATAATGGACCAACGGGAGGAACAATTATCTCGGTATTTTTACCGGTCAATCAAATCGAGGGGGAAAACGATGAAAAAGCTTAAGGTATTAATTGCGGACGATCATCCATTATTTCGCCACGGAGTGAAAACTCTTTTTTTAACGACATCTGAACTTGAAATTGTTGGGGAAGCTACCTCGGGGGAAGAGGCGATAGAGCTCGCCCAAAGCTTAGAACCAGATATTATCTTAATGGATCTCCGTATGCCGGGATGTAATGGAATTGAGGCAACAAGAGAGATAATAAAAATACGGCCGCAAACACAGATTTTAATTTTAACAATGTTTCAGGATGATCATTCTGTGTTTGCGGCGATGAGGGCGGGAGCGAAAGGTTACGTCCTGAAGGATGCTGAAAAGGATGAGATCCTAAATGCCATTTGGGCAGTAGGCAATGGTGGTGCTGTTTTTAGTCCGGGTATTGCCTCCCGGATGATTGAATATTTTTCTATGGCTCGTCCAGCTGCACCAAGAGAAGTATTTCCAGACCTTACAGAACGAGAACGTGAAGTGCTGTATTTAATGGCTGATGGAACAGCTAATACTGGAATAGCATCTAAACTCCAAATAAGTGGAAAAACGGTATCCAATTATGTGACAAATATTCTAAATAAACTACAAGTAGCTGACAGAGAGGAAGCCATCCTTCTTGTCAGGGAATCGCGATTAGGCGGTGAAGAAATAGCAGGGGACTAATGTGAAAAACACGGCATTATTACATGCCGTGTTTTCATTTTAAACTTATTCAGTTGCTTCCCGTCCAAAGGACTTTTCTGATTGTTCCTTTTCTTGGGTAAGTTCATTGTCCTTTTTAATACGGCCTTTTCCAACAGATAGAGCAACTAATACACCAATCGCAATAAAAATTAGACCTGTTAAAAAGACGGTTGTAAAGGATTCTGACCAAGCCGTTTCAATCCCGTGAATGACGATTTTTTGTATATCACCAGGTAGTTTTAAAAGCCCTGGGTTGAGTAATAATCCAAAAAGTGCATCTGTTTTATCAGAAAGAGTTTCTAAAGCTCCGTGAGCAACAGGGGTGTCAGTATTTTTAGCTATATCGGCCATTTTTGTTTCAAGAGAATGGTTCATGACGGAGTTTAAAATTGTTATGCCGATTGTACCGCCAATAGAACGGAAGAAAGTGGATGCAGATGTAACTGTACCTAACTGTGATTTTGGGAATTCATTTTGAATCGCAATCATCAACGTAGGCATTACCAATCCCATTCCTAAACCAAGAACGACCATATACGCGTAGGCTGTAAATTCGCTCGAATCCAATCCCATGGTGCTCATCAAATAAAATCCTAGACCCGCGAGTAACATTCCGGCTGTCAATACCGAACGGAACCTAAATCTAAGTAATAATTGACCTCCAATAATACTTGCTGCAATCATAGCAATCATCATCGGAGTCATCGTAGATCCAGCCTGTGTTGGTGAAACCCCTAGAATACCTTGCATATACATTGGAACAAACATGATTGCTCCAAACATTCCCAGACCTAATAAAAATCCTAAGCCATTCATTGTGGCAAAAATACGATTTTTAAAGAAAGATAAATCCAAAATTGGCTCCGCAGCCTTTTTCTCAATAAAACCAAAAATAATAAAGAGCACAATCGAACCGCCAAAAATTAAGAAGGATTTAGTGGATGCCCAGGCAAATTTATCGCCGCCAAAGGTTAAACCAAGCAAGAGCAATACAATTGCTGGTATCAGGGTAATAATTCCTAAATAATCAATGTTCACTTTTTCTTTTTTCGAAGCGGCATTTTCATTTTTTAATCCAGCAAAGATTAATAAGGCAGATAATAAGCCGAAAGGCACGTTAATGAGGAAAATCCAATGCCAGCTGATATGATCGACTATCAGACCGCCAAGGAACGGGCCAATAACAGAACTTAATCCAAAGAGACCGCCAAAGATCCCTTGCCATTTTGCTCGTTGTTCAGCCGTAAAGATATCACCGATAATTGTTTGTGAAAGCGGCATTATCATTCCGCCGCCAATTCCTTGAAGTCCACGATAGAGGACTAATTGTTCCATGTTGGTGGCTGTAGCACATAGACCTGAACCAATGATAAAGATGATGGTTCCGAGTAAATAGAGTGACCGTCTGCCATAAAGGTCAGATAGCTTTCCGACAATTGGTACTATCGTTGTCGAGGTAATCATGTAGGCAGTTGTTACCCAGGCAAAAATTTTGAAGCCATTTAACTCAGCAATAATCGTTGGCATGGCAGTACCCACAATTGTTTGCTCAAGGGCACTAAAGAACATACCAATGATTAAACCGGTTATGACTAATCGGGTATTAATCCCTTTTTCTTGTATTCCCATATATATTTCTCCTATCCATATTGTTTTTTCACTTTTGATATTTTTGACCGCTGAGTCATTATACACTCGTATGTCCGGTCAGTCAATGAAAATCAAAAAATATGGGTTTGATTAATCCTCAAAACCATAATAAGACGCAATGGATCTAATATATTCTTTAAATGCACCAACATCCTTAAAGTTAAATAACATTCCTTTGATTACTGGAATTCGTGGACTTTCTTTTTTAATTTCCTCTTCAAGAACATCCAGTGATATTTCTAACGATTCTTTATTTTTTATTTGACTTAATTCCTCTCTCATCTTTTGCACGACTTTAGGGATATCTACATTTTCAAAGAAATCCTTTGATTTTATCAGTACGGTTTTAAGCTTATCTTCTGTTAAAAATGGCGGTTCAGACGTAATATCTTTCACAATACTATCTAATCGTCTCATTAAATACTGAGTCAAACCATCAAAATCGAACCCATTTGGCTCAAAAAACATCAATTTCATATAGGATTGAAATAATCCTTCAAGTATCAAGGCCAGATCAACGGTATAAGCTTCTATATCTTTTCCGTAAATATCTCTTAATCCTTTACGAAAAAGAAGGTGATTCTCATAGTGCTTGCTAAACATAAGGTTTTTAATCTTTTCATTCCTTGGAATGGCTTGTTCTTTTGAAAGCATAATTAAAAATTCTTTATGCCCTAAAAAGGTACCAAAAAGCGAAGATAATTGTTTGATAAATTTATCCCGTGGCGACAAATTTTGTTGTTCATAAATGGAGATATTAGAATGAACCGTTTCAAAGATATACTCCAGTATGGCAAGTAATAATTCATCTTTTGATTTAAAATGTAAATAAAATGCACCTTTAGAGATGCCGCTTTCTGTTGCTATTTCTTGAATGGAGGTTGAAGAAAAGCCTTTGCTTGCAAATAACTTCATCCCCGACTCAATAATAATTTTTTCCTTTTCCCGCAAAATAAACCCTCCAAAAAATGACTGTCCGGTCAGATTTCTAATTGTATAGTCAAAATGCTATTCGAATTGATCTCATTTGTCAACAAACATAAAGAAAGTGCATCTGCTCAAAAACACCCAAATTTTCCATTTTTTAATAACTTTTTACACTTATTCTGGTAGAATACTGATAAAATAAACCTTAAATATAGTTCTATTAAATAGGGGGAATTTGATTTGGATTCGAAATTTACGAAACCAAAAGGATTTGGTGAAATTCTGGATCACACGTTTAATTTATGTAAAAAACATTTTAAGGAGTTTTTCCTGATTTTACTTATTTTAATGGGGCCTGTTTATTTACTTCAAGCCATCCTTCAGCTTATGTCAGGGACTAGCTTTTTTAGACAGGTTGGGACTGGAAGTGATTGGTTTGAACAAATGCTTTCAAGCTTTGAAGAGTCAGGAACATTCGAAACCAGCAGTATAAGTGCAGATATAGGTGTAATTGTGATAGCGATTGTAAGTTTTTTTCTGTTTCCGGTAGCGGAAGCTGCAGTGCTTTTTGCGGTTAATCACATTAGGGAAAATGAAGAATTTTCATCAGGATTAGCGATAAAAGAAGCTTTTTCAAGATTTTGGCCTATGCTAGGGGGTTCGCTGTTATTTGGCCTAATCATTTTTGGAATCATCCTAATTCCTGTGGCTATCATTGCAGGTGCTGGCTTTGGAGTTTCGGCGATAGGGCATCCAATAGTTGGAATTCTTACAGGGGTATTGCTATTTTTTGCTTTTGCATTGATCATAGGATTACTTATAACCCGCTGGAGCTTTTATTTTGCTTCGGTTATACTTGATCGCCAATCGCCAGGCCTTTCAAGAAGCTGGAGGCTAACCAAGAAACGAACTTGGCCATTATTGGGGCTCTATATTGTATTTTACTTAATCATCTCTAGTATAAGTTTTGCAGTACAAGCAAGTTTAGGACTCTCTTTAGGTAATAGTGTTTTGTTATCGATTATTAGTAACCTTATAACGATCATTACGACTATGTTTTTCACTGTCGGATATGCGGTTATGTATCTAGATTTAAAAACTCGACATGACGCTGATGATCTTAAAGAAATGATTGAAGACTATTATATGAAATAAATAACCGATTTAAAGTTAGGTGATGGTTTTGCTGGATGCTAACAAGGCACGAGATGCATTAAAAGATATTTTAAATAAGAAGGAATACCAAGTCTACAACAATCAAACAAAGGGCTTTCTGGAAACGTTGTGGGAAAGGGCGAAAGAATGGATAAGCAACAAACTTGAAAACTTGTTTCCTTCTATCGAATCTGCCAGTCGATTATCAGGCCCAATCCTAATTGCCATCATTGTTATCGTTATAATAGGTTTAGCGGTTGTTGCTTTTTTCCTTATCCGTAATAGCAGGAGAAACCGTCTGCATCGGGAGCAAAAACCGCTCAAATCAATACAGGAAATAAATTGGTCGTTTCAGCAGCACTTACAAGAAGCAAAGCGGCAAGAATCATTAGCAGATTACACACTAGCAACCCGTCATTTATTCTTAGCTTTACTGCTTTACTTCCATGAAAAGGGTTGGCTTGAGGCAAGAATGTGGAAAACGAATTGGGATTATTATGAGGAACTTCGGAAAGTCAATAGGGAATGCGCTGATCAATTTTATAACTTTGCATCTTTTTTCGATATGGTAACTTATGGCGAACAAAAGATCGAAAAAGAGGCGTTCCTTCCATTTAAAAATGGAGTTAGAAATTGGCTGCTTAAAGAAGAGCGTCAAGAAGAAGGGAGGGAGGAGACCCTTTGAAAAATAAATATTCTAACAGGAAAACTTGGCTTTGGCTTATATCAGTACTAATCCTTTTTATCCTTATAAGTTACTTTACCTTTTCACCAAAGCCACAGCCCTTTCCAAGATATGTGACAGATTCTCCCTCTCCCACCGGTGTAAAGGCTATTTATACATACTTAAATAAAGAAACGGATGTTGCCATTTGGGGGAAGCCGCCAGAATTGCTGCCCCATACTGCAAAGAATAAGCTCCTTATTATGATCGAACCGTCTATTCAGCTTACTAAAGAGGAAAAGCAAAAATACGTCTCTTTTATGAAAGATGGGAACACGATTTTGTTTTTAAAAGACAATCCTAAAGGGATATTTGACGTTAAAACCGTATCCACTAAGGATGCTGCTCCTACTACTACATTTGAAAATGAAAATAGAGTGGTAAAATCACTAGTGAAAAGTAGTCAACGCCTGAAGCAGAGCGATCAAGACAAAATCCTTTTTCATGATCATTTAGGTCCTATTGCCTTAAAACGTACCTTTGGCAAAGGACAATTGATTGTTGCGGTAACACCTGAATGGATGACAAATCAGAATATCCTAAAGTTAGATAATTTGTCTCAAATTCTACTATTAATTAAGGAAGGAAATTCAAACGCGATTTTATTTGACGAATACATTCATGGCCAATGGAATGACACAGGGTTTATGTCGGCTTTTCCTAAATGGTTATTGCTTATTTTACTTCAAGGTGCAGTAGTAATCATGCTTTGGTTATGGTTGAAAGGAAAGCGATTTGGCCCGATTTTCATGACAAGGGAGGAAACAGTCCGTTTTAGTGATGAAGGAATTCGTGCCTTAACAGCCTGGTATCTTAAGGGAAGCCGCTATCATGATTCGATAATCATTCAAGCTGACTATGTAAAACTCCTTCTCCAAGAACGGTGGGGGATTCCCTACAGCCGGCAATGGGGGGATCTTCCTAATTATTTGGAGCGAAAATGGCAGCAAATACCGACTTGTGAAATTCGGTTATTTATCAATGGATTGACACAAGTTTTAGAAAAAGAAAAAATCAGTAAGCAGGAATACTTGCTTTGGTCAAAAAAGTTAGATCAATTGAGGAAAGAGGTTGAGGCAGGATGAAAACGGAGTTAACATCCTTTTTAGATAAATATGAGGAGAGAATATTAGGACAAAGCTTAAATCTAAGGCTCCTTTTATCTGCAATATTAGCAGGTGGACATGTCTTGCTTGAGGGAGTCCCTGGAACTGGCAAAACCCAAATGGTTCGGACTTTGGCAGGTTTGCTTGGAGGCAGCTTTACCCGTATCCAATTTACCCCCGATTTACTTCCCAGTGATATTACTGGAAGCACGATTTACAATATGAAAGAAAGTACCTTTCAAACCATTAAGGGTCCTATTTTCACAAATATCCTTTTGGCGGATGAAATTAACCGGACACCTGCAAAAACCCAAGCAGCTCTTTTGGAGGCTATGGAGGAAAAGCAAGTAACGATCCAAGGTGAAACTTATCAACTGTCGGAAGTATTTTTTGTCGTGGCCACACAAAATCCAATTGAATTCGAAGGAACGTATCCGCTCCCTGAAGCACAGCAGGATCGCTTTCTGTTTAAGCTTCATATTGATTTCCCTTCTTTTGAAGAAGAGAAGGATGTACTAAAACAAGTCATTGTAAAAAGCTTTGATGAAACATTTATCTCTGCCGTTCTAGATATGGATACGTTTGTATCAATTAGAAGAGAGATTGAGAAAGTAACGGTAAGTGAGAATGTGTTCGATTACATCATGCAAATTGTTCGGAGAACCAGGGAATCAGAATCGATTCGCTTTGGGGCAAGTACAAGAGCAGGAATATCGATTGGAAAAGCGGCTCAAGCCTGGGCCTACCTAAATGGTAGAAATTATGTAACCCCAGATGATGTGAAAATGACGGCCAAACCGGCACTAAGACACCGGATTCAATTATCCCCGCATGTTGAATTGGAGGGAGCAAGTGTTGACCAAATCATTGAAGAGCTTGTGGGCTCGGTTCCTGTTCCAAGATAGAGGGATATTACCGACAAATCGATTATTGCTCCTATTTTTTATTTTTTCCCTTTTCTTAACGCTTGGGTCTTTTTGGGGTGTTTATTCATGGGGATATGTCTTTTTCGTAAATGGATTCGTTTTTTTGGTAAGTCTTGCAGATCTTTTATTTTCACCCAGAAAAAAGCAGCTTTTCTTTAGTCGTTCACGTTCAGAAGAGATGGAAAGAGGGATTAACTATTCTTTCAAAATTAATATAAAGAATGAATCAGTTTATCCTTTTTCTTATCTCCTGATAGATGGACTCCCGCAATCCTTTGAACAGGGATTTCCACTTGTTGGATCAATCCCTAAGGAATCTGCCGCAACGATTTCATATGAAACGATTGCTAAAGAAAGAGGTCAATATGAGATTCAAAAGCTATATTTTCGTTATCGCAGTCTTTTAGGATTGTGGGAAAAGCAGATAACTGTGGATTTAGCCGATTCAATAAAGGTTATTCCTGATTTAACCGAGACTAAGCAATATTTAGAAAATGCCCAGCAATTTTTGCTTCATGAAGGGCTAAAGATTCGCAGAATGCGAAGCGGTGCAGGTGATTTCTCAAAAATAAGAAGCTATGTGGTCGGGGATGATCCGCGAAAAATTAACTGGCGTCAAACGGCAAAACTTCATGAAGTCATGACAAATGAATATGAACCGGAGCATGGCAAGTACATCACGATCTTAATTGATTGCGGAAGAATGATGGGGGCAGAATTAAAGAAGGGAAACCGCTTAGAGAGAACACTTGAGGCGGCAATTACCTGTACGGCGGCCGCCCTTCAAAAGGGAGATTATGTGTCTGTGCTGGCCTTTTCAAATGAAATAAAAGTTTATGTCCCGCCATCGAAAGGGATGGCTCACCTCCAGACTATCCTGCAAGCCATTTACAATTTGAAAGTAGATGCAGCAGAATCCAATTATGCCGCAGTCCTTCAATATTTAGAAATGGTCCAAAAGAAACGAAGTCTGCTCCTGTTATTTAGTGATGTTCGCACCTTTCTCCATGAAGAAAGTGCCCTTATCTATTTAAAGAAGCTTAGACAACGGCATCTGTTTTTAATGATCGGAATTGAGGATCGGTCATTACAACGACGAATAAATGAGGAGCCAATTGATGTTCAGACGGCGATGCTAAAAAGTATAGCTGAGCAGCAAAATCTGATTAAGAAAAGAGAGAAAAATAAATGGGAAAAACAAGGCCTCCAAATGATCGAGGCCCAAGAAGAAAAATTGGCGATAAGGGCCGTTTCCCATTATATTGCCATTATGAATCAAAACCTTTTATAGTTTTAGTTTTCGTAAGTCTTAACTTTCCAATGATTACATAAAGGATTAAGCCAACGACTGTTAAGAAAGCGACTAGGTATTTTGCTTCTAAAGAAATCGCTGCAGGTGTGATAAAGCCCTCAATCACTCCTGCAATAACAAAAAGCGGAATCGTTCCTAACAGAAGCTGGACGGAACGCTTGGCTTGATTCTTTAATTGGTAACCTCTTGAATGCTGCCCTGGGACAAACAGCTTGTAGCCCATTAATAACCCTGCACCGCCAGCAATAAAAATGGCTGTAAGTTCGATCATGCCATGGGGGACAATAAAGGCCCAAAAATCATAGGATTTATCGTGGTGCCAGAATAGGGCAGCAAGCGCTCCAATAAGGATGCCATTATAGACAAGTAAATAAACAGTTAATAACCCAAAGGTGATACCTCCTGCAAAGGCTAATATTGCCACTTTGATGTTATTCGTCATGATACTTGCAGACATCAGGGAGGAATCTTCTGCACCACGGTCGCTGCCAACTTGTTCAGGGTCAACTCCTTGAGCGATATTGGCCGGAATTAGAGAATAAATATGGAGGGGATCATTATAGACCGATATAAAGCTCCCCAATGCACCGATGGTAAACAGTAACATCGCAACCACAACGAATTTCCATTGTTCTAAAAACAGGCCGACAAATTTGGTTCCGAAAAAATATCGAATTTGTTTAAAGCTTGAAACTTGATCCTTGTATAAAAGATTATGGGATTTAGCAACAAGTCCATTTAAATATTGTGTAACTTCATCATTTGGGTAGTAGGTCTGACTGTACGATAAATTCTGGGCAGCTTTTTGGTAAAGTCGATTAAATTGCGTAATATTGTCGCCAGTAATGGTTTTTCTGCTTTTACTTAATGCTGAAATCAGCTGTTCGAGCTGTTTCCAATCTTCTCGATGCATTTTAACAAATTGCTTTAGATTCATTTCGACACCTTCTTGTTTAGTCAGGCTTGGATTTACTATTCCTAATTATAGTAATTTTGTAGAAAAATAGGAACAGAAATAGAAAAAAACATCCTTGTTTTAGGGGGACTTCTTTTGAATCAGGACAAAATGGAAATCAAAACACCTGAATATGTATCACTTCAGTTTCAGCTTTCCGGTTTAGGGAGCCGGGCAGCCGCTTTTTTAATTGATCAATTAATTTTATGGACAATTAATGCCTCAATTATTATTATCTTAGTAATTATCATGAACAATGAAACATTTCTACCGATATTTTTCGCAGAGAATACGATTCCAATTGCCATCATGATTATTGCTTTGTTTATCATTAATTGGGGGTATTTCTTTACCTTTGAGTTTTTTTCAGGAGGAAGGACGATAGGGAAAAAATTATTAGGGATAAGAGTTATTCAGGAAAATGGGCATAGCATTACCCTGCTCTCAAGCTTTATCCGAAATTTAATGCGAATCATTGATTCATTGCCAACTGCTTATTTCCTTGGCATAATTATGGTATTTTTCCATTCTAAGCATAAAAGACTTGGTGATCTCGTTGCGGGCACGATTGTTGTCCACGAGCGCAAGGCGAAACGGAAAAAGAAACTTACACCAATAGAAAAAGAAATTGCAAAAAGAGGTTTATCCAAAAATGATCTTTCCATTGACGAATGGGCGTTAAAATCATTCAGTGTGAAGGATTGGAAGCTCGTAAGTACATACGTCAGCCGTTTTCAACAATTACCTGAATCGGAGAGGAATCCATTAACGAAGCAGATTTCCGGTATTTTGCTGCCGAAAATAGGTTTTGACGTGGAAGAGAAGGCTGAGGGTGAATTAGAAAACATTCTCCTGGTCCTATATTTAATCCTTAGAGACGAATGGGAATTTGAAGTTTAACATATACTTCCTTTATGAAATTTTTCCATAAAGGAGTATAACTATGCATTGGTATGAAAAATTGAATCAATACTTTCCGGTTGAAGAAATGAAATCAAAAGAACATATGGAAACCCTGCTAAAAGAGCGTTCCGATATTTACCATAAGGATGAGGGACCCAATCATGTATTAATGTACGCTGAACTAGACAATTTTGTTTTTATCGATTACCTCTTTGTATCAAAAAATGCCCGCGGCCAGGGACTTGGTCATAAATTGATGGAAAAAATGAAACAAAAGGGGAAACCGATTATTCTTGAAGTAGAGCCAGTTAACTACGAAGACAGTGATACTGAAAAGCGGCTGCATTATTATAAACGGGAAGGTTTCGAGCATGCCCATTCAATCGGGTATAGAAGGCGGTCGCTGGCAACCAATGAGATCAATGCAATGGAAATCCTCTATTGGGCACCTAAAAATGAATCTGAAGAGATGATTTTTGAAGCTATGAAAAAAACATATGATTTGATTCACACATATAAGGATCAATATTTTTATGGTGAGTCTTATCAGCCTGTTGAAGAGGTTCTGACCTTTAAAGAAGATTCTCAGAATGAAAATATATTAGATAATTTGGAATAGATTTCGTAAAAAAACTGCCTTTTTAAAGGCAGTTTTTTTAAATGTTTTTTGGAGCTTTCTTCCGCCTTTGAATAACTTATCCAGAAAATGACAACTTAAAAGAATCGAAAAGCCTGGTTTAACTAACCAGGCTTTCCAACTTAATATGGGAATTGTGTAGAGTAATTGCTAAATTGCTGATAAGCTTGGTCAACTTTTTGCTGATCCTCTGCTTCAAGCTTATACAAGCCATTTTGAAACATTAATAAATACAGCTCCCGACAGCTTTGGTGTGTTTCGTTTAGAATTTGAAGTAAATCAGCATGCAGTTTATCATGGCTAGCCTCACGTACAGCAGTGTTTAAGCTGTCAGTTAAATATTTGCAAGTGCTGAGCCCATCATTTATGAAGTCACGGTCGTTCATCTCAGGGCCTTTTACTTTCGGTAATTGTCCGGTTTGCGGATTGGCAATTTGATTTTGGTTTTGCGGTTGCTGACTTTGCATTTGTTGATTTGGCATTTGTTGATTTTGCATTCACTGAACCTCCATAGTTTTTAGTTCGGATACCATCACTGCTGCTGTGTTTTAGGCAGGCTGGCTAATATCGAATTGTTATCGACCTGTAGATGAGTTAGTAAACGTTGATAATGATTTTGATGCATTTGTCCGGCTTTATCCAATGCTTGCTTAAATTTGGGATCTGTTGCATTTTGTGCTAAAAAATGAAATTTCTTAAACGCTAAAAGCTCCCAGGATAAAGCATCCTTTATATAAGATAAATCTTTTGTGGTGATTGCAGGCGGTGGATTGGGAATAGGTACTTGATTTGTCTGCATAGTAAAACTCCTTTCAAATTTGATTTAAGTATTGTTTAGCGACGAAATAGTCTATACATAATGTGTTACCGGCAAGAAAGTTTATACATAATAATGTGAAAGTCTTTTTGCTTGAGACGATTTTTAGTTTTGTTTGACAATATACCCTTAAGGGTAACGAATATGGGAAAAATCAAACCTGATGAAGCAATACAACGCGAGATGGAAATTGGACCAAACCGTTGTGCGGTGCGTTAATCTAGATTTGTTGGATTCTTTATTTAGGGAATGTTAGGAATAGTCGGTGCTAATATAAATTACCCGATGTAGTATAAGAAATAGGGAGGAACAATCATGGTTAAAATTACACATGCTGCAATCGTAAAAATTACAAATGAAGTAAAAGATGTTATTGACGAAGGGAAAAAGCCGCTAATCCGTTTAGCCATGGGAATTGGCTGAGGGGGCCCACAGCTTCGTCTGACTCTGGAGGAGTCAGCTTTAGGTAATGATGAAATCATAGAGCAAGATGGAATTCAATTTTTAGTCAATGAAAGAGATAAGGTCTATTTTGATAATGCTAAAATTGACTATATTAACTCGGTATTCGGTGGCGGGCAATTTAAAGTGCTTCGGGTTTAATTAGTCACAGTGATTCATACCAAAAATGAGTGTCAAATTGTATATCAATTTGACACTCATTTTTTTTGTGGTGGAATAGTTGATTCAATCAAGATTTCCTTTTAATAATTCTTTGGCAATTGATAAATGATACGAATTCCTATCCGATTGAAATGGTAGGAAGTTTTCTGATAGAAAACTTTATTTCATATAAACAAAAAAATCCGTTGACATTCCATAATTATGTTTGGTATTTTATAAGAGAACAAAAGTTCATATAGGAAAACTTTAAAGACAAACATTTTTGCCTATTTATCTCGAATTAATAATAAATGGTTTCGAGATTTATAAATAAAACTATAAAAGAGGAGAGAACAACAATGAAATTAAAAAACGAAGTAGGAGCACTTATTTTAAGAGTGACATTAGGTGCATTATTTTTAATTCATGGGATTGTAAAGTATCAGGGGGGAATTGAAAATATCGTAGGTTGGTTCAGTAGTATTGGTTTGCCTGGATTTATGGCATATGCTGTAGGATTGCTTGAAATTATTGGGGGCATCTCTTTAATCATTGGATTGGGAACAAGAATTGTTTCTGCTTTATTTTCTTTCCTAATGATTGGGGCAATCCTAAAGGTAAAACTTTCAGTTGGACTATTAGGAAATGGACAAATGGCAGGATATGAATTAGATTTAGGATTCTTGGCAATGGCAGTTTTTCTAGTAATCAGCGGCAGCAGGTTATTATCAATCGATCAATTAGTTACTAAAAAGGATTCAACTGAATTAAGAAAAGCCGCTTAAGAATAAATGAAAATAGAGCCAATCGACAATGGTCGATTGGCTTTTTTATATGCTTTTGGAGTGACAATCAGGAATTGAATATGGATCTAAGATTAGTATTGTAAATTTTTTATAAACTTAAAAATTAGTAAATTAAGTCATTCATTCACATTGCTTTAATAATAGATTAACAATTCTGATTTATATTTAAGTAGTCAGAAAAATTAAAATTTAATGAGAAATTTTATTAATATTTAATTTTGTGGAGCGAGAGAAGTGGTGTAGTTAGCTCTTCTTTTTCTCAAGTATTCATTTCAGGTATTAAATAAGGTTAATTTAAAGGAGGAAATTTAAAATGAAAGCTCGATTCAAGAAAAAGGCGATACCTTTAATCACAACGACAGTTCTCGCTACAACTGCTCTTTCAACCCAAACTTTATTCAATCAGAATGGGAATCAAAAAGCAGAAGCACAATCGTTGACAAACGAAGAAGTGAAAAAGAACGGTGCTACATGGCTTGCCGGTGATCATCATATACATAGTGAGTGGAGTGTTGGCTGGGACAACTCAACAAATCCACCAACTCCTATCCGTGGCGGAGATGCCATTTACCCAACACAAAAAAATGCGGAAAATGCAAGGAAATACGGTCTCGATTGGATGGTTACAACAGACCATGGAGGTCCTAACCATTCAAAAGTGAATTTAGAACAGGCATACCCTGAATTATTGAAATCTCGTCAAGCAGTTCCTGAAGTTCTTCAGTTCTACGGAATGGAGTTCGATACGCCTGCTGCTGATCACAGTTCAATTATTATTCCAAAAGGTGATAATGAATCGCAAACACTATATGATATTGAAAGTAAGTTTAATTCACGAGAGCCTTTTCCGAATGATGGTAGCAGAAATACTGAGTCTAACATGATTGCTGCACTAAATTATATGAAGCAAATGGACGAACTCCCAATTCAAATTGCTCATCACCCTTCACGTTCTGCAACAGGTGATAGTAAATGGGTTCAAGATACTCCACAGGAATTCCGTAACTGGAATGATACGGCACCAAATATCTCCATTGGTATGGAAGGCGCTCCAGGACACCAAGTAGCATCTATCAATCCAGATGGCTCACTTGATCCTAAAGGATCCCGCGGCTCGTATGGAAACGTAAATGCTCCGACAATGGGCGGTTTTGATCAAATGACTGCTAAAGCAGGGGGGTTATGGGATTCTATGCTAGGTGAGGGAAGGCACTGGTGGATTACAGCTACATCAGTCCATGGATTTTCACCTTTAGGATCTGCTAATGGTTCCAATTGATCTGTGTTCGTACCACGTAACCGGATATAACTGTCTTTATCCACATCTTTTAATGTATAAGAAATCGTGATATATTCACCATCTTTTTTCCAATCACTTTCTGTGAAACGCTTCACGACTTTTGTTGTAGGATTTGTTGTAGTTGAACGGTCATCCACTTTTCCATTTACTTCACCCATAATTAAGTACCTTTGGTTCTACTCAAACCCAATTTTTATCAAGTCTAGTAAATAATTAGGAATAAACGGAATCTGGACGAGGGGATTAAATACTCCTCGTCTTTCCATTACCATGGTTGAGAAAAAAACTAGAAATGGACGTGGGTATAATGAAAAAGTTATGGTTCCCTATATTGCTCATATTACTTTCATTTAGTTCTCTACTACCTTCTTCGGCTTCTGCCCATACCAATAACAGTGAAGGATTTTCTACAATTAAAGTCAATGAGAAAACGTTGGATTACGAGTTGAAACTTGATTTAGAAGAACTTGGCCATGCACTTAATAAGGCAACCGATCAAAAGGAAGTCATTGACCATAAGGTTTTGCAGCAATATATTAATTCCCATATAAAGCTTTATGCAGACAGTAAATTGATTAAAGGCAGCGTGGATAAAACGGATATAGAAATGATTAAGGATCGACCGTTTGCTATCATTGACTTGGCCTATAAAATTGAACATAAACCAGATAAACTAACGGTCGAGTATAATATGTTTATGGATGATTCCGACCCAAGCCATGCGAATTTCGCAACCATTAAAATGGGTGGGAAACAACAGTAAAAAATCCTTTCATTTGAATCAAGGGAATTAGAAATTGGTGATATAAGTTTCTTGCAGAACGCTAAACAATTTTTAGTGCTTGGCTTAAAGCATATTTTTACAGGTTATGACCATATTCTTTTCGTCATCAATTTGCTTTTTGGGGCAAAAACGATTCGTCATATACTTTCCTTAGTTACAGCCTTTACTATTGCACATAGTATCACATTGGCACTGGCCACTTTTGATATTGTTCAACTGCCAAGTAGCTTTGTAGAGTCGGCTATTGCTTTAAGCATTATTTACGTTGCACTTATTAATATTTTTAACAAGGATTCAAAACATCAACCATGGCTTGCTTTTGGTTTTGCAGGAATCTTATCGGAAATGAGATTAGACACGAGCCATATGGCTGCATCCCTAGTATCATTTAATGTAGGTATTGAAATCGGTCAAATATTAATTGTTTCGGTAGCATTTCCGCTCATTTTGTGGATTAAGAAATTAACCTTAACACCTATTAAATGGGTCATCCCAGGCACTTCAGTAGTCATTTTAGCATTTGGACTGATCTGGTTTATACAAAGAGCTTTTAAATTGGATTTACTGATTCCTTGAAAAATTATTATTTATTAAAACAATAAAAGCCATTTGTGAATTTTTTAATTTCACAAATGGCTTCCTCTTAGAACAATCCTGCTTCTCTTGCAGCAGCAATACTATTTCTAGCAAAATCTTCCGCAGACATGCCAACATTCTCCCAATGAATATACATTAATCGTGGATTTTCAAACAGCCAATGGTTATGAAAGGCTGTTACGATAAGGCCTCTTTTCCGTAATGCTGCAATAAATCGATTAAGTTCTCTTTGGAGAACAACCGATTCACCAAGATTTAGACCATTATTTTCAAAGGATAACATAAACGGAAGTGCAAGCGGAGAACGCGTGCGGCGACCTAAAATCGTTGCTTTAATATCTCGCAGACGCATCACAGTACACACAGGTGCAGCTGAAATAACCTCGCCGCCGATAATATCTGCCAATCGTTGGCATGTTGAAGCAGTTATAACCCTTACATCACCACGAGAAGTACTTGTCATTCGTTTGCTCGATTGATGCCCCGTAAGATTTGAACTAGATTCAGATTCCAAATCCATCTGATTACTGACTCTTCTGGTTGAATGATGCCCAGTTGTTCTGGAGCTGGATTCAAATACTGTGTCCATCTGATTTCTATCAGATGAGCTTTCATCGAAATCGCGATTAAAAAATCCGAACCAATTTTCAAAAACGTCTCTTCTTTCCATTAAAATCACCTCCTTGTCCTAATCTAATAAGCCACTATTTTAGAAAAAACCTGCCTCTTTTGCAGCTTCAAAACTATTTATAGCGAACTCAAACGGATCTCCAACGTTCTCCCAATGCATATACATTAACCGTGGTTCTTCAAAAAGCCAGTGGTTATGGAAAGCAGTTACTATAAGGCCTCTTCTTTGTAATGCATCCATCAAAGCATTAGCTTCTCTTTGAAGGAGTACAGTTTCCCCGAGGTTAAGGGTTCTTCCTCTTACATTGTTTTCAAAGGAAAGTGCAAATGGAAGGGCTAATGGGGATTGAGTGCGGCGGCCTAAAATTGTAGCATTAATATTTCGCAGTCGCTGAACCACACATGCTGGCGTTGACGCGATGACCATACCTCCAATAATATCGGCTAATTGTTGGCATGTTGAAGTACTGATGCCTGCAACAGAATTTCGGTTACCATTTCTTTGTGCAGGACGCCATACTGAACTTGAGCCCATTTCATTATTGAAATTAGTTCTTCCCAATTTTATCACCTCCTTGTCCAACCAATCTCACTTAACAGTTTATTCAGAGATTTTGGACAAGAATGGACTAGTGACAGGGGGAAAATATCTATTTAAAAATAATATTTGAAACCTATTAAACTGTTTTAAAGTATTGAGCTTTAATAGGGCATAAAATCAGATTGAAAAAAAGTAAATTTTACACTACAATTTGTAATGGAAGGGTGGTCGTTAAATGACAATTAATAATTTTCGTTTTGACCAAGAAGGACTAAATCGCTTTTTCGGTCCACTCGAGGCCAAAATCATGAACATTCTTTGGAACGCCAATGAGATGAGTATAAAAGAAGTCCAGCATCAATTAGAAAACGAGAAGCCTATAAATTTTAATACAGTTATGACTGTAATGAATCGTCTTGTTGATAAAAACATCCTTACAAAAAGATTGGAGAGAAGAACGTCTCTCTTTAAACCTTTAAAATCCAAAGAAGATTTTATTAACCACCAATCAAAGAAGCTAACGGAAAATCTTTTAGATGAATTTGGGGGACTAGTCGTCAATCATATGTTGGATTCTTTAAAAGATGTTGATGATCATTTATTGCAAAAACTCGAGTATAAACTGCAACAATTAAAAAAGGACAGAAAATGAAATGGCCTGGAAACATAAATCAATTGCAGTATTAGGATTAGCCCTTTTCTTTGCCATCATTTTGTTTGTCCAAATGGTAATGTACTTGATAAATATCCTATTTGGACCAATAGAGCTGTTTAATATTTTTAATTTTTGCGTAAGTTTATTTGAAAGAGGAACGTTTGCCTATTATGCAATATTGTTAATGGTAAACTTCTACATTTTTTATTCCGTAATCATTATTGGTAAAAAGGTTGTTAATCAAATCATTATTTTAAGGTCATTTCGTAAAAAATTGCTACAACATATTAATAATGATAAATCTAAACATTTGAACCAAATGTTTAATAGAATAAAGGAAGACATTGTTGTTATTGAAAATAATGAGTTATTGGCCTTTACTTTTGGTTTTTGTAAACCAATAATAGTGCTTTCTAATACATTAATCGAAATGTTAGATTCGAAGGAATTAGAAGCAGTAATATATCACGAAACTTCACATCAGAAATATTTTGATGGTATTAAAGTATTTATTTTACAAATAATTTCTGAAGTGATGTGGTATATCCCTCTTACAAAATGGTCGTATCAGAATTATAGGATTTTAATTGAACTGGCTGCAGATGAATTTGCGATTAATCGAATGGGTTCTGAACTTGGTTTGGGAAGTGCGCTATTAAAGCTAATCAAGAAGAAATTGAACATTAATTCAAATCCTACTACATCACTTGTCCATTTTGCCGATGAAACAGTCGATTACAGGCTTAAACAACTGATTGATCCTCAACAAACCATCCCTGTTAAAGTTGACACAGGTTCGATTATTATTTCATTAAATGTTTTTATATTAATCTTATTTATCTTAGTTATTGCATAAGTAAGGGTTGGAGCCAAATCCAATCCTTTCTTAATTTAAAGGGTATCTTTTAAGGATTAATAATTCTTGACCATTCATCACTGCTTACACTACAATGAGTAGTGTGTTAAGAAAGTTATTTTCTTATATCGGGAAATACTCTTTTAATTTACACTACACATCGTAGTGTTCAGTGGATTTTCTACAAGAAAAGATGTAAAAGAAAGGAGCAGCAAAATTGAAAAAAACAGAAGTTGGGGTATTTATATTAAGAGTATTCTTAGGATTATCATTCTTTATCCATGGTGTTTCAAAGTTTCAAAGTGGTATAAGCAATACCGCAAGCTGGTTTGACAGTATTGGACTACCAGGCTTTATGGCGTACGCAGTAGCCATTATTGAATTAATTGGCGGACTGTTGTTAATAATCGGATTTGGTACTCGATACATAGCAGTGCTCTTTTTATTCATCATGATCGGAGCCATAATTAAAGTAAAATTTGCAGCAGGCTTTATGGGAAATGGACAGGGAGCAGGGTATGAATTAGAACTTGCTTTTGCAGTAATGGCAGGCTTTTTATTCCTGAATTCTAATTCGACTCTTTCTCTAGATTCAAAATTGTTTGCTAAAAATCAACAATGAGATGTTGAATTCATTGAGAGATTACAATACTAAGAAAGAGGGGAAATAGATGGCTTCAGTTAACAAAAAAACAATACAATCGAAAAAACAATCAAAATTTATTTTCTGGGTGATTGGTTTAATAGCCGTATGTCTCTTCGGTTTAATATTTTTATCAAATACTGCAAAACAAGAAGCAATGGACTACGAAGGACAGCCAGTTTTAGGTGAAAGTTCTGCCCCTGTTAAGATAGTTGAATTTGGTGATTACAAATGTCCCTATTGTAAAAATTTTAATGATTCGCTTTTTCCGAATATCCAAAAGGATTTTATCGATACTGGAAAGGCTTCGTTTTATTTTATGAATTATTCGTTTATCAATGTTGATTCTACTCGGTCTGCAAAATTTGCGGAAGCAGTATTTAAAGAATTAGGAAACGAAAAGTTCTGGGAGTTCCATGAGCTATTATATAAAAAACAACCAGATGATTCTAAAGCAGAGCAAATGGATATTTATACAGAATCTTTCCTAAAGGAAATATTAAGTGAAATTGCCTCTGATGCAGAAGTGAAAAAAGTGGTCAGCACCTATAATAATGGGCAAACAAAAGAGGCATGGGAAAAAGATATGAACGCTGCTAATAAGTTAAGTATTACTAGTACCCCTACCATTTTTATTAATGGTGTAAAATTTGAAGGGAATACCTATGATGATTTCAAGGAAAGAGTAAACGAAGCAGCAAAAGAATAATTTTGTAATACAGCAAAACCTTACCGTTATGGTAAGGTTTTTTTGTAGTATGAATATAAAAATTCCCTATATACAAATAATAAAAAGGTACATTTTAACTTTGGAGGGAAAAAGTTTTATGAGAAAATTATTGTTGATGGGATTGATTTTGTTATTTCCTCTAAATAGCTGGAACCACTAGTGCATACGCTAAACCGCAGGTAAAATGCATTAGCCAATCTGAGGTAAAGTTCGAAAATAAATTCAGGAGGCTTTGGATTGATCATGTATTGTGGACAAGTAATTATATTACAAGTGCAACAACAGCTGGAGCGGAGGATCAAAAACAGGTACTGACTAGGCTTTTGAAAAATCAGGAGGATATTGGTAATGCTGTAAAGCCAGTATACGGAGAGAAAGCTGGGAACAAACTTACGGCTTTGCTTAAGGAGCATATTGTTCTTGCGGGAAAGATTGTAGATGCTGCTAAAAGTGGAAATAAAGCCTTGGTGAATCAGTTAAACAAAGAATGGTATAGAAATGCTGATGATATTGCAGCTTTCCTTAGCAGTGCCAATCCCCATTTAAAAAATGAAAATCTAAAAAAATTGTTATATATGCATCTGAAATTTGTGACAAATGATTTATCTGCAAGCTTAGCAAAGGATTGGAACGCAAGAATAGTTTCAATTGACGGTGGGGTCTCAGGATATAATTCTAATGGCAGATACTATTTCTGTGGGAGTCGTAAAGCAGTTTCCAGGTAAATTTAAAAAATAATCTTAAGAATCTCCAGCATTCTGTTGGAGATTCTTTCATTTTGAGGGGTAAATTGCGGTTCCGGTAAATAGGTAAATTGATGATTGCTGCTGAGGTCTTTTTTTATTATGGCGTCGCTATATTGACAGGACCGAGTCCTAATAGTCATTTCCTCCTAATTTTTTCAAAAAACAGAAAAAACAAAGGAACTTAAAAGTTTTTAGCGAATTAAATAAGGAAAAATGATTCCAATTCGAATCAACCTTGAATTTTGATTCTAAATGTAATCGACCTTTTCGAATTCACATAACTATTCCATCAGGGGGACCATGAAATGAAAACGAGGCATCCAAATGCTGATATTTTCCTATCAGAGATCACGAAACTTGATAGTGTTACAAAGGACGATATTGAAACCATATTAGTATCGATTTTTCAGTCCAGTTATGATGGCATTTACGTGGCAGATAAACATGGAGTGGGCATAATGGTAAATGCTGCGTATTCAAGAACTACGGGAGTAAAAAGTGAAGAATTACTTGGAAAGAACATGAAGACCGTTGTGAAAGAGGGGATTGTGTCTGAATCAGTCACGGTGAAAGTTTTAGAAAAGAAAACACCCCAAACGATTATTCAATCGGTGAGAGGAAAGGAATTATTGGTTACTGGAAGTCCGGTATTTGATAGAAATGGTGAAATCATTTACGTTGTCACAAATGTAAGGGATATTTCGGAATTAAACGCCATAAAAACCGAACTCTATCAATCCAAAAAAATGACCGAAACCTATATGAATGAAATTGAAGAATTACGAAAAAGGGAATTAATACATATGCATCTTGATGGGGTTGTCGCGCAAAGCCAGGAAATCATGAAGGTTTTCCATCTTGCCAGAAAGGTGGCAAAGGTGGATTCCGGGGTTCTGATATTAGGTGAATCCGGTGTCGGGAAAGAAGTGATTGTCAATTACATGCACCAAGAAAGCGACCGCGCGGCCAAACCGTTGATAAAAGTAAATTGTGGCGCGATCCCAAGTCATTTGCTGGAATCTGAATTGTTTGGCTACGAAAAAGGAGCTTTTACAGGGGCTAACAGTCAGGGGAAGAAAGGTCTATTTGAGCTGGCAAACGGGGGAACAATTTTTTTGGATGAGATTGGCGACATGCCCATCGATCTCCAGGTGAAGCTATTAAGGGTCCTGCAGGAATTTGAAATCATGCGTGTCGGCGGTACAAAAAGCATCAAAATTGATGTCCGAGTCATTTCAGCCACTCATATGAATTTGGAGGAAATGGTCGATAAGAATGACTTTAGAAGGGACCTTTATTACAGGCTCAATATTGTTCCGATCAAAGTTCCTCCATTGAGGGAAAGGAAGGTTGATATCGTCCCTCTTGCGTTCTACTTTTTAAATAAAACCAATAAAAAAACGCATTTAAATAAACGGTTTCATCCTGAAATCCTTCAATTTTTTGAAGGGTATCAATGGCCAGGGAATATAAGAGAACTTGAAAATTTTATCGAAAGGCTGGCTGTGACGACGGACCAGGATGAAATATCCATTAAGGATTTACCTCCCTATATGCTCCCAAGCAGGGATTCTAAAAAATCTGAAGGCGGAAAGCTGAAAGAAACCCTGGCAAATGTGGAACGAAAAATCATTAAAGAGCAAATGGAGGTATCGAAGACAACACGACGTGCCGCAGAGGCATTAGGTATCAGTCAATCAGCCCTCGTAAAAAAAATGCAAAAGCTGGGTTTAACCATGTGATGAAAAAAGGAATCAGATTATTAAAAAGCCGGCAGTCATTCGCTGGCTTTTTTTATTAGAATAATTTCAGATTTTACTTAAATAAAAAGAGAAATATATCTACTTTTGTATAAAAATGTCGAAAAATTACATATTTTCTATTTTTATTGAAAATTGGCACGCTTTTTGCAAATAGAAAATATGAATGCATTTTTCAGTATTTCAAAAATAGCGTTAGCAAAGATTGGAAGGTGGAAAAGGGTATGAACATACCAACATTTGATCTCAAAGGAAAAGTGGCGCTCGTCACAGGAGGAAGTAAAGGCATCGGTTATGGAATGGCAGAGGCATTAGGGCATTATGGTGCTGCACTTGTCATTTCCAGCCGTGGGACAGCGGAAGGGGAAAACGCTGTTTTACAATTAAAGGAAAAGAATATTGATGCCACTTATATTCCATGCGATGTGACAAAAAAAGACCAGGTAGAACAATTGGTTACTCAAATTGTCGAGAAATTCGGCTCGCTTGATATTTTAGTCAACAATGCCGGAATGAATATCCGCAAACCGCTGGTAGAAGTAGAAGAAAGTGATTGGGATACTGTTTTTAATGTCAATCTCAAAGGACTTTTTCTAGTAGGGCAAGCTTGTGCGAAGCAGATGATTAAACAAAACTATGGAAAAATCATTAACATTTCATCGATTCTTGGAACGGTCGGTATGCAGTTTCAAACTTCCTATGCTGCAAGTAAAGGAGGCATTAACCAATTAACAAAGGTTTGGGCGGAAGAATTAGCTCCTCATAACATTACGGTTAACTCCATTGGACCAGGTTATATCATCACTCCAATGACGAAGGAATGGCTTTCTGATCCGGAAAGGTCGGAAAAAATCATTAGTTCTACCATGATTAAACGAATCGGAGAAACCTCTGACCTTGTTGGACCAGTCGTTTTCTTTGCTTCTGATACTTCAAAATATGTAACGGGCCAGGTACTGCATGTTGATGGCGGCTATACAGCACGATAATGCAAATGATTTAGGAGGTTTAAACATGAATATCGTCAATGAAATCCACTTTCATCGTGAAGTAAAGGTGTTCCAAAATCGTCCCAAGAATCTCTACTCGATGCTGGAAGAGTCGGTGCAAAACTATCCAGACCAGGAAGCTCTTGTCATGGATGGAAATCGATTAACCTATAAAGAAATGAAGGACCTTGTTGAGAAGATTGCCGGACATTTGCAGAAATCCATGTGTGTGAAAAAAGGAGACCGGATCGCTCTTTTATTAGGGAACAGCATTGAATTCTGCATGCTTGTTTTCGCTTGTGCCAGGTTAGGGGCCATTGTGGTGCCGCTTAACACAAGGTTAAAAGAAAAAGAACTAACTTATATGCTGGAACAATCGGGAAGTAAAATTTTGTTTGTCGATGATGAATTCTTACATAAGGTTGAAGCCATGAGAGATGAGGATTCGATTCCAGGTGTTCAATATTTCTTCCTGATTGGTAATCAAACTCTGAAACGAAAAGACTATCTGCCATATGAAATTTTAGAGCAGACCTCTTCTATTGAGGAGATTGATGTGTCAGAGGATGACCCGTTATTTATCATGTATACCTCTGGAACAACCGGGCTTCCCAAAGGGGCAGTGGGCAGTCATTTGGGTGCCATCCACAGCTCGATGAATTATGAAATGGTGTTGCACACCAATCACGAGGCTAAGACGTTAATCGCAGTACCGCTTTTCCATGTGACCGGCTTAATTGGCCAGCTTTTTCACATGGTAAGAGTGGGCGGGACATCCGTTATTATGAGGAGATACAAAACGGAAGAATTCATTCAGTTAACTGCTGAGGAACAGGTTTCCTTTTTATTTAACGTTCCAACCATTTACATTATGATGATGTCCCATCCGAATTTTTCATTGTACAGTTATCCAAACGTGAACTGTATCGCTTACGGGGGCGCTCCAATGTCTTCGGAAACCATCTATAAGTTGAAAAAGTATTTTCCGAATTCGTATTTGCATAATGCCTATGGTGCGACGGAAACTTCATCACCGGCGACCATCATGCCTAGACTTTATAACGAAGATAAAATGAGCTCGGTCGGCCTGCCCGTTCCGGTTGGTGAAATGATGGTTGTTAACGAGGAGGATGAACCGTGTCTGCTTGGTGAAGTGGGCGAATTATTAATTAAGGGCCCGATGATCGTTGAGGGATATTGGAACAATGAATCGGCTAACAAAGCTTCCTTTTTAAATGGCTATTGGCGCTCAGGAGATATGGCCAAAATCGACAAGGAAAGTTTTGTGTATATTGTCGACCGAAAAAAAGATTTAATTAACCGCGGCGGCGAAAAAATATTCTCCATCGAGGTAGAAAATGTCCTTTATAATCATCCAAAGGTATTAGAAGCGGCCGTGGTAGGCGTTCCAGATGAACTTTTTGGAGAAGTAGTTAAAGCCGTGATCGTCCCGAAGGAGGGGGAAATCCTCGAAAAACAAGAAATAAGAGATTTTGTGGCAGAGAGATTAGCAAATTATAAGGTTCCTAAACTTATCGAATTTGTCTCAGAGCTACCTCGAAACCCAGGAGGAAAGGTTTTAAAGAATGTGCTAAGGACGCTTCAGACCAAATAAAATAAATTTTTCGAATGAAAGGGAGAGAGAACATGTCTGCAATTATGAAAAAAGCTTGGGGATATCGTTATTGGGTTCTTGTCATACTTTGGTTGGTCTATATTATTAACTATTTTGACCGGATGGCGGTCTTAACGTTTTTACCATTCATTCAAAAGGATTTACATTTAACACCTGTTGAGGTAGGCCAGCTTGCTTCTGTATTCTTCTTTGCCTATGCAGCCGCCCAAATCAGCGCAGGTTTCCTTGCCGATAAAATTGGCTCGAAACGGGTTATGTATATTGCCATTACCGTGTTCACTTTCGTTACAGCGGTAACAGGTATGGTCAAAAACTTTGGTCAGTTTATTGCCCTTCGAATTGGTTTAGGGCTTGGGGAAGGACATCATTTTGCTCCTGCCATTCGTGCTATTAATAACTGGTTTCCATTTAAAGAAAGAGGAAGAGCCGTTTCCTTTTTCGCCACCTCCTGGGCAGTAGCTCCTGCCATCGTTCCTGTCATTGTCACGAGTATTTCCGTTTACTTTTTTGGCGGTGCTTGGAGACCGGTATTCTATGTACTCGCGATCCCTGGGGCACTTGGAATCTTTTTATTATGGCGCTTTATAGCAGATTCTCCAAAAGAAATGATTGAAAAAGGAAAATTAAGTAAGGATCAAGATATCGAGGAAGCAAACGTTGCTCCTAAGAAGCTGTCCAAGGAAGAGAAAAGAAAAGCCTATGGCGTTTTCCTAAAAGATGTTAATTTTTATGTTTTTACATTATGTCTATTTTGTCAGTTAGCCGTTTATTGGGGAACTTCCACGTGGTTAACTTCATTCCTGGTTACACAGCACGGGTTGAATATTAAGGAAATGGGCTTTTTTGCCTCTGCACCCTATATCGTTGCATTCTTTGCCATGATGCTTGGCGGCTGGCTGATGGATAATGTGGTTCATCGGATGAAGCCGGTTGCGTTAATCGGTTATATCGGAAGTATTCCTGTTCTATGGATGCTTGGTTCAGTAGAAAAAGGAAATACCGGTCTTTTACTTACACTCTTATTGCTGGTTGGATTCTTTGTAAACTTAAACTTTGGTTCTATCTATGCTTATTTACCAAAGCGTTATCCAAAGGAAATTGTCGGTAGTGCGACAGGATTAGCAAATGGAATTGGTCAATTAGGTTCCTTTATTTCTCCGCTAATTGCTGGTTACTTAGTTACAGTAGGGGCAAATGGAACTCAGAATTTTAGCCGAGTTTTCATCTTTTTTGCCATTGTTTCGGCAGTAGCGGCACTTTGTTCGATCATTCTAAAGGAAAAGAAAGTAACAAAGGATTCCGCCAACACAATCGACAATGCGAAATCCGTTAGTTAAACTCTTTTCAAAAAAATTCAACTTAAAAAGTCGCGCAGGGGGAAAGACAATGGCAGACCAACATACATTTGATCCATATAAAACGTGGCAAACCTATATGCTCCAATGGGAAAAACAAACAAATGAGATGATTCAATCCTGGACAAACAATCGGGAAGCAGTAAAGATTGCTTCCATTAGCTCAGATATCCAGGCACGTTTTCTAGAGATGCTTCAAAAAAATCAACAAGAAGCAGCCAATTTGTTAAATCTACCGACAAAAAGAGATATAACCAATGCTGCAAAACTAACGATCCAAACAGAAGAAAAGCTTGATGCCCTGGAGGAACTGATTTGGAATTTACAGGATTCCATCGAAGCTTCCAATAATGAAAACAGTAGTATTGCAAAAATCACTAGTGAGATGCTGAAGCAAATGAAACAGCTGAAAACGGAACAGAAAAAAGAATCGGAAACAGTTAGAGAAATCTATAGCGAACTTCAAGAGATAAAAAGGGATCTAACTGTTATGAATAGTTTAAAAGAAGAGATTGTCAGTCTTAAATTACTGATGGCAGAAAGCACCCAAAAACACGAACGTGAATTAGTTTTAACTAAGTAAATGCTAGGAGGAGAGTCAGGTTGGCATCAACTATTATTGATATTGAAAAAGAAATAGAACGCTGGCGGGAATTCGTTAATACCGTGAATGGTCCAGAGCCTAGCACCAATCATACCCCCAGAAAATCAATTTGGAAAAAAAATAAAGCAACCTTATGGCATTATGCTGCTGTAGAGAAAAAATATGATATACCTGTTTTTATGATTTATTCCTTGTTTAACAAGCCTACTATTCTTGATTTTGCCCCTGGGTCCAGTGTTTTGGAAGGCCTGGTCAACATGGGCTATGATGTCTATTTACTAGACTGGGGCATTGCTGGTGACGAAGATAAGGATATTAATATTGAAGACTATATTGCTGAATATATTAAAAAAGGGGTTCAACGTGCTCTAAGGCACTCTGGTGCGGAGGAAGTTTCCGTTATTGGATATTGCCTTGGCGGAACTTTCGCAGCCATGTATGCAGCGATTGCTGAAGAACCAATTCGGAATCTGATTGTTGCCACCGTTCCAATTGATTTTAGTGTTGCAGCACTGCCGGATCAATGGGAGGAAGGACTAAAGGAAGGTGCGTTCAATCTAGACAGATTAATCGATGTGTTTGGGGTTATTCCACCTTCTTACGTGGAGGCGATGTTTAGATCCGTAACCTCTCCCATTTACAATAGTCCGTATGTAACACTTTTAACCCGAGCTAATGACAAGCGTTTTGTGGAAAAGTGGCGCCGTATGAACACATGGACAAAAGGACATGTTCCCCTAACAGGTGGAGCTTTCCAACAATTAACGATCGATCTTTTTAAAGAAAACAAGCTTGTAAAAGGTGAGTTTACAATTCAGGGCCAGAAAGTGGACTTAGCAAATATCAAGGCCAATCTGCTGGTTGTCAGCTCGAAAAACGATAACCTCATCCCTGAAGGCCAGAGCAAGCCATTAATGGATTTAGTTTCAAGTAAAGATAAAACCTATTTAAGTGTGGACGCTGGTCACGTTTCCTTAGCCATGACTGGAAAGTTAAATGGAATCTTAGAAAAATGGCTTGGCGACCATTCAAAGTAATGCTGGACCTGCCTGTTTTCTTTCAATAAATCGGAGACAGGCTGTTTATTTCATTAAGAGGAGGTAGTATGTCGATGTCTACATTACAATCAGCTATTTTTGATGTCATTAATGAAAAAGAATCTATTCAATTTTTACAGTCACTGATTCAATTGGATAGTGTGAATCCACAAGGAAATGAAAAAAGGGTTGCTGAAGCCATACAAGCATATTTAAAAACTAGCAATCTTCAAGTTGAATTAGATGATCTTGGGAACACCCGAGCCAATTTATTTGTTACCTACCCAAATGGGACCACGGATGAAAAATATTTAGTTTACAGTGGGCATTTCGATACAGTGCCTCCTGGTAAAATCGAGTGGGAGCATGACCCGTTTTCCGGCGAAGTAGTGAACAACAAAGTATATGGCCGAGGTACAACTGACATGAAGGGCGGAGTAGCCGCCATGGTCCTTGCTATGAAGTATTTAGAGCAAGCAGGAGTGAAACTGAAAGGGAAGCTTCAATTTGTTGGAACAGCGGGAGAAGAGGTAGATGGCTTTGGTGCAAAAAAAGTAGTCGAAAAGGGACAAATTGACAAGGCTACTGCATTAGTTGTATCGGAACCTAGTGAAAACCAAATTTTTCATGCACATAAAGGCTGTTTATGGCTGGAGATTACCACCTACGGAAAAACCGCACACGGTTCCATGCCCGACCAGGGTATAAATTCGATTTTAACGATGAATGAATTTATCAATAGTTTGAAAACCTATCAATTTGAATACACACCGCATCCTGTACTTGGCCATCCGACGATGAATATCGGAACAATTGAAGGCGGCGTAAAAACCAATGTGGTGCCTGATCAATGTAAAATGACGCTTGATATTCGAACCGTTCCCGGACAAAATAATGAACGTATATTAATAGACATTGAGAATTTGATCAAAACTGTTGCAGCCAAATCAGAAGCAACGTATGAACTAACGGTTATCAATAGTATGGAATCGGTTGGTACGCTTGAGTCGGATGATTTTGTTCAACTGGCGATTGCAACGGGGAAAAATCATCTAGACCTGGATTTAAAGCCTTCAGGTGTCAATTATTATACCGACGCATCGGTTTATTGCCCGCATTTGCAGGTCCCTGCCATCATCTTTGGTCCTGGAAAACCAACACTTGCTCATCAGCCAAATGAGTATGTGGAGATTGATAAGTTTATTGAATCTATTCGTTATTTTATGGCTCTTGCTATTGATTATTTAGGGGAAAACTAATATTTATCTACAAAAACCGGCTTAATCACTAGTAAGCCGGTTTCTTTATTAAAGCTACTCAATGAAAATATTCAGAATATAAATGCAATTTAATTCACATAAATTTCCTTTAATGTATAATAAAATTAAAAGTGTGGTTTGATTTAATAGTTTTTGATAAAAATCCATTTTTAAAAAGAGGGTGAAAATCATGTTAGTAACCGATCTCACAGCAACCGAATTAGGAACATTAATCAAAGAAAAGAAACTATCCCCGGTAGAAGTTGTAAGCGCTTTTTTAGACCGAATCGACAAACATAACTCAAAATGGAATGCTTTTGTAACAGTCAATGAACAAGCTATTGATGAAGCAAAAAAAGCGGAAAAATCACTCATGAAAGGAGAGAAGCTGGGTAAACTTCACGGGATCCCAATTGCGATTAAAGACTTAACCCCGACAAAAGGGATGTTAACCACATATGGCTCACCGCTTTTTAAAGACTATGTGCCAGACTATGATCCTATTTTTTTACAAAGAGTAAAAGCGGCCGGAGCCATTGTATTAGGGAAAACGAATACACCCGAATTTGGTCATAAAGGGACAACTGACAATCCTCTGTTTGGTGTGACGAAAAATCCGTGGAATGACCAGTTAACTCCTGGGGGGTCAAGCGGTGGTTCTGCCGCAGCGGTTGCCGCTAAAATGGCTCCATTTGCGGAAGGAAGCGACGGGGGCGGGTCCATTCGGATACCGGCTGCGTTTACGGGGATTTTTGGCTTCAAGCCAACATATGGTGTTGTTCCAAATGATGGGGATCGCAGTAATTTCTATGGGTCTGAACATCCATACCTACATAATGGGCCTATGGCCAGGACGGTTGAAGATGCGGCCCTGTTATTCTCTGTCATGCAAGGATTTGATCCTACTCATCCTAGTTCGTTTCCAGTAGTAAAAGAAGATTTCACAGATCTTAAGGTAGATATGAAAGGGTTAAAAATTGCCTATACCCGGAATTTTGGACTATATGAAGTTTCTGAAGATGTGGCCCAAGTCATTGATAAAGCGGTTCAGAACTTTTCAAAGCTTGGCGCTCATGTAGAAGAGGTGGAAATCGATTTCGGTATAAGTTTAAAAGAGCTTGTCCGAACGTTCTCAGGAATGTGGTGTGTCAAATTCGCCGCTGGTTATGGTGAGCTTTTTGATCGTAACCCTGAGAGCTTTTCTGAAGGAATGGCAAAGATGATTGAAATAGGCAGGAAATTTAGCGCCATAGACTATAAAACTCTTGAACTAAAACGCACCATTGTCTGGAAAAAAATCCAAACAATCTTGAACAATTACGATCTATTACTTTCCCCAACGAACGCTGTAACCGCCTTTGAACATCACATCCAAGGACCATCCATGATTAATGGGAAAAGTGTGAACCCAGCTACAGGCTGGATGCTGACCCAAATCTATAACCTTACAGGACATCCTGCAGCCTCATTACCAGTCGGACTGACAAAGTCAGGACTTCCGGTAGGATTGCAAGCAGCTGGAAACCGTTTTGCTGACAAGCTTGTGTTACAAGCTTGCAGAGCCTATGAGAAATCATTCCAAACCTATATCGAACCAACCCCAACCTTAATAAAGAAATAAGGAGGTTTTTATGAGTAAAATTATTCATGAAAAAAATGTCCCTGCTGTTATGAGAGATGGCACCACCTTGTATGCAGATGTGTTTCGTCCTGAAGGAGAAGGAAAATATCCTGTACTCCTGCAACGAACGCCCTACAATCGAACATTTCTCCCTCTAACCACAATGGTCCTGGATCCCATTGCGGCAGCCCATCAAGGCTATGTCGTCATTATTCAGGATGTCCGTGGACGCTTTGATTCAGAAGGGGACCCTTTTTATATTTATAAAAATGAATATAACGATGGCTACGATTCAGTAGAATGGGCAGCCTCCTTACCTTACTCAGATGGGAATGTAGGGATGTACGGCTTGTCGTACAAGGGAATGACACAATTTCAGGCGGCCGTCATGCAGCCGCCGCATTTGAAAGCAATCTTTCCAATCACCTGGGGAACCGATGTGTTTATGTACCGGGGAGGCGCGCTGGAACTTGGTCTGATTATTTCATGGACATTAGCAACAATTGGCCCCAATGCCGTCATCAAGGCAAAGCAAGGGAAAGAGGACTTCATTAAAGAATTTATGACACTCGTTCATTCCATTGACCATATTGATGAGGCTGGATTTAATCAATTGCCTATTCAAGAAAGCGAATGGCTCAAACTTGGAGACGGTTTTGCCTCCTTTTTTCACGATATTTTGGAGCATGATACTAAAGATGAATACCACCTAGATATTAGTGTCCAAGAAAAATCAGAAAAGCTGAATGTCCCTGTATTCGGTATTGCAGGCTGGTATGATCTATTATTAGGTCAAGACCTCGAACACTTCGAAAAATTGAAACACAAAAAGAATACAAAATTGATGATTGGACCATGGGCCCATGCAGGTTTTTCCCCTACAGTTGGAGATCTGAATTTTGGCTTAAGTGCTTCCAGCCTGATGCTGGATTATAAAATAGATTTAACTAGCCTGCAGCTAAAATGGTTTGATCGTTGGTTAAAAGGAATCGAAAACGGGATCGAGGAAGAGGCTCCTGTGAAAATTTTTGTGATGGGTGAAAATAAATGGCGGAATGAGCAGGAGTGGCCATTACAACGAACCGTTTATACACCTTTTTATTTCAATAGTAATGGGAAAGCCAATACGAAAGCCGGGGATGGGACATTATCGATCAACCTGCCGCAAGAGGAGTTTTACGATCGTTATATCTATGACCCGGAAAATCCTGTGCCGACACTTGGCGGCAACCATTTAATGCCGATGAATTACCCGCGCGGACCAATCGACCAGCAATTCCTTGAAACGAGGGAAGATGTATTGGTTTACACGAGTGAGGTATTAGCGGAGGATATAGAAGTAACTGGACCTGTGAAGGTGATTTTATATGCTGCTAGTTCTGCTGTGGATACTGACTTTACGGCAAAGCTAGTAGATGTTCACCCTAATGGCAAGGCTTATAACATTGTAGATGGCATTATTCGTGCCAAAAACAGGGACAAAAATCAGCAGCCATCACTTCTAACGCCAAATGAGGTTTATTGCTATGAAATCGACTTATTGGCAACCAGTAATGTTTTTAAAAAAGGACATAGGATAAGAGTTGAGATTTCAAGCAGTAATTTCCCTCGATTTGACCGCAATACCAATACGGGTGAATCGGGTAAAAACAGTAAAGAGTTAATATCCGCAGAACAACGAGTCTTTCATAGTGAAAGATATCCAACGCATATTTTATTGCCGGTCATTCCAAGAAAGTAACGAGGATTTTTAGCCAGCCCATTCAAATTATATATTTTAATAGCTTAGCAGACATTTTACTTATTTTTTACTAGAATGCTAACTAAAAAAAGGAGTGAAGGAAAATGACAGAAGTATATTTGATTGATGGAGCAAGAACAGCCTTTACCAAGTTTGGCAGTTCTTTCGCACAAACAGGTGCTACGGAGCTTGGAAAAGCAAGTGCTGTAGAAGCGCTGCGCCGCTCGAAGGTCGACCCAACACAAATCGACCATGTTATTTACGGGAACGTTATTCACACAGAAAAAAATGCGGCCTACATCTCGAGGCACATAGGCCTAAAAAGCGGTATCCCCCAGGAAGTGCCGGCCCTAACGTTGAACCGGTTATGCGGCTCAGGACTTCAAGCTGTTGTTTCGGCTGCCCAGCATATTTTAGTCGGGGATGCTAACGTCGTCCTTGCAGGCGGTACGGAAAATATGTCGCAATCTCCTTATGCCAATTTCACTCAACGCTTTGGCGGTGCGAAAATGGGGAATTTAGCATTTGATGATATGCTTTTAGAAACATTAACGGACCAATACACAGGCTGTGGAATGGGTCTAACCGCTGAAAAGCTTGCAGAAATGTATGAAATCTCAAGGGAAGAACAAGATGCTTTCACTGTAGAATCAAACCAAAGAGCTGCCAGAGCCGTTCCTGCCTTTGAAGAAGAAATTGTCGGAGTCGAAGTCAAAACAAGAAAAGGCAGCCTGCTGATCCGGGAAGACGAACATATTAAGCCAGATGCAAACTTAGAAGCCTTATCCAAGCTTAAGCCTTCGTTTAAAAAAGATGGCACCGTCACAGCCGGGAATGCCTCAGGAATCAATGACGGAGCGGCATCACTGGTCGTTGCAGGGAAAGAATCTGTACAAAAAAACAATCTAAAACCGATTGCCCGCATTGTATCTTGGGCCGTCTCCGGAGTAGATCCGACCATCATGGGCATCGGACCTGTTCCAGCAATTAAACAGGCGCTTAACAAAGCAAAACTAACGATTGATGACATCGACCTTTATGAAGTAAATGAGGCATTCGCCGCCCAATATTTAGCAGTTGAAAAAGCGCTCGGACTCGATCGGAACAAAACCAATGTGAACGGCGGAGCGATTGCCTTAGGCCACCCTGTTGGTGCAAGCGGGGCAAGAGTTTTATTGTCTGCGGCTTATGAATTGAGAAGACGGAATGCACGCTTTGCTGTCGTAAGCTTATGCATCGGCGGGGGCCAAGGGATCGCGATGGTGATTGAGCACGTTTAAACGGTTGTAATCTAGGATTTAGAAGGAAGTGAGATTTTTTGTACGATTCCATTAAAACCGAACTTAACAATGGCATTTTAACTATTTTTTTAAACCGGCCGGATCGAATGAATGCGTTCACGTCTCTCATGGTCGAGGAGCTGGTGGACGTATACAAAAAGGCAGATCAGGATGATGAAGTTCGTGTGATTGTTGTAACAGGCGAAGGTAAAGCATTCTGTGCGGGAATGGATTTAGGTAATGGAGGGGAGACTTTCTCATCTACAGAATCATTCGATGACTATCGAGACGGCGGTGGGCAGGTAAGTCTGGTAGTACACAGCTTGAAAAAACCAATCATTGCCGCCATTAATGGGCCAGCGGTTGGAATTGGTTTAACGATGACACTTGCCATGGATATACGGATTGTCAAAAAAGATGCGAAAATCGGCTTTGTTTTCGCTAAACGCGGCATCGGTCCTGAAGCCTGTTCGGGTTGGTTTCTTCCTCGGCTTGTCGGTATTGGAAAGGCGCTTGAATGGATGTATACAGGCCGCTACATACCAACGTCCGAAGCCTTAGCGTCTGGCTTAGTCCAGTACGAAGTGGACGATGTGCTGGAAAAAGCCTATGAGATTGCTCAGATGATTGCAGGTGAAACAGCAGCGACATCAAACCGATTTGTCCGTCAGCTTTTGTGGAACATGCTAAGTGAAAATTCTCCAAGTGCCTCTCATCTTGCTGAATCAAAGTTTCTCTGGTGGGCGGGAAACAACGCTGATGCGAGGGAAGGTGTCCAATCGTTTCTTGAAAAGCGGTCCCCAGACTTTCCACTGAAAAGCAGTGATGTACCTGATTTCTTTCATGATGGACGCAGAGAAAAATAACTTAATATTTTTACATCCCCCCCTTAATCTTGTTGGTTAAGGGGGTTTATTTTGAACATCACCAACCAAAAAGATAGTGTCTATTTGGATTCTGGGTATGTAGCTAAATTTACTGTAACCCTTCCAACAGTATCGAGTTTTATTTACACTATAGTTGCTGGCGATACGCTCTGGAAAATCGCCCAGAACAATGGGGTAACAGTTGACTCCATCGTCAAAGCCAACAACCTCGATCCAAATCAACCTATCTATATAGGGCAAAAATTAACCATTGTAAAATAAAAATAATAGATCATTTAGAAAGGGACGTACTCAAACTGTCCCTTTTTTTGAATCATTTAAGATGTTGAATGTAAATAATACAGACATAATCTATTTAGCATGAGGTGTTTTATGACTTGGATGAGGATAGCAGGAGCAGAGGAAGTAGAACATGTCAGTGAAATGAAAGAAATTATTATAGATAATGAAAGCCTGGTACTATTCCATCTGCAGGAAGGGTATTATGTAACGTCCAATATTTGTACGCATAGAAGGCAATATTTAACTGAAGGTTCTATGGATGGAGGAAGTGTGAATTGTCCAAGGCATGGCGGCAAATTTGATATAAAAACTGGAGAGCCGCTGGCCGGTCCTTGTTTTGCACCCATACAAACCTTTCCCGTTGACATCCGAAATAATGAAATATGGATTGATTTCTAATAACCTTACAGTGGAGGCAGTTCGGATATGACTGAACGCATTTGGTTTATGGATTTAAAAGATTTGGACTTGGAGGATTTAGTTCAATTAAAATGGAATATTCGTCAAGGGAATTTGCCAACAGAGGATTGGCACGAAAAGCCAAATCCTAAAAATCCAGATGGAATAACCATGGATGAGTGGTTAGAAGTTCTTGAAAGGGAATTTGACCGTCTGGGTATATAATTAAAAGGGGAAAAAGGCCGGAAAAGGGTTTTCAGAAAAGAATATGAAATATGTAAAGAATTATGGCTATTTGGTTCGACCTAAGTTCTTTTAGTGATAATATTTTGTGTTTTAGAAACAATACAGTTATAGAAAGGAGGGATTGCGAATGTCTGTGAAAAAGTGGTTAACAGGATTAGTCGCTTTGATTGCAATGTCTGTGGTTTTGACAACTATAGGCACACTCGGCGTATTTGCCGAATCCAGTGCTAAAACTCAGCCAACGGAAAGGGCGAAAGCGATTGAGGTCAAGTTGAACGATGATTACTTTAATCCTAAAGTCATCACGCTTCTCAATGGAAAATCAACAACGGTGATCTTGAAAAATGAAGGTAAGAAAGAACACACCTTCACAGTGGAAAAGCTTGGAATTGACGCCGAAGTCCAGCCTGGACAACAAAAAACCATTACCGTGAAACCCATGAATCCCGGTACATATGACCTGATATGCAGGTACCATTTTCAAGGAGGAATGGTTGGAAAAGTAATAGTTCAATAACAAGCAAGGCCAATAGGGCCTTGCTTGTTTAATATGCAATAGCTTTTGTCTATTTTATGGAATTCAAGAGGGAGGGATACAAATTGTCGAACAACATTTCAAGTCATAATACGGAAAAAATACACTTCATGTTAAAGTCTACTCCGCCAAGAGCAACTTTTCATCAGGACATGACCGAAGAGGAAAGGGCCATCATGCTGCAACACATCACCTATTGGACGGAAAAACAGAATCAAGGGATTGCTTTAGTTTTCGGACCGGTTCTAAATCCTAAAGAACCCCATGGACTCGCAATCATCGAAGTTGGGATGGAAGATCAAGTTCCAAAACTCATCGCAGAAGATCCCGCCGTTATTGGAGGAGTCATGACTGTGGAATTTTATCCGATGAAGGCAACCTTACCTAAAAAATAAAAGGTGCGTTAGTTAAGATCAGGGCTGTCATTCTGGCAGCTTTTCTTGTTCTAACGGGTTAGTTTAACGTGAAATCGCTTTTTTAAAAAGCTCCCTAAATTTCTCCCTATCTTCTGCTGTAAATGGTTTTGGACCCTTTGTACGTTTACCACTTTTTCGAGCCATTGCACTCAAATAACGGGTTTGTAACAATTGATCGATGTTTTCATTTGTATAGCTATACCCTTTATGGTGAAGAACCGTACACCCTTTTGCTAAGCCTAGCGAGGCAAGACCATAATCTTGCGTAACGATGATATCAGCTTTATCTGCTAACTTCATAATCCTATAATCCGCCGCATCTGCTCCTGAATCCACATAAATGGTTTCCACGCCAGATGGCTGCTCCGCATTAGAAAAATGAGAAAAGCTAGTTACAAGGATAACAGGGATTTCAGCCTTTGTACCTTCATAAATAATTATATCTTTTACCGGACAAGCATCTGCATCAACATAAATTTTCATCTTTATCTCTCCCATAAATAAGTACGAGTTGATAATAAGGGCAGATTTTGCTTTTGTCAAACGATATTAGGAAAAATTTCACAAAATTGGTTTTTCGTAAGTGAGATTTTTCGCTTGTGCAACATATTTGCATTTCCCTTATTAATATTAAACGATGCAAAAAGATTGCTCTAGACCCACCTGTATTTTAACTGTTATCCTAATCTAGTGCTATAAGGGGAGGATCTAGTATGGAACAAGAAAAGTATAATGACCTTAAATTAGGTGAACGTGGAGCCATCATTAGTATTATTGCATATATATGTCTTTCAATCTTAAAACTAGTAATTGGATACATTAGCGATTCCGATGCTTTAGAAGCAGATGGTCTAAACAATACAACCGATATCATCGCATCTATTGCAGTACTCATTGGGCTCAAGATTTCGCAAAGACCACCCGATAAAAACCATCGATATGGACACCGGAAAAGTGAAACGATTGCCTCAATGGTCGCTTCATTTATTATGGCAGCGGTGGGACTTGAAGTCTTAATTGAGGCAAGTACCTCAATTTTTCAAGGAACAAAAGAAACACCGGATATTATGGCAGCGTATGTTGGTGTTTTTTCGGCGCTAGTCATGTATTTTGTTTATTATTACAACAAGAAATTAGCTCTTAAGATTAATAGCAAAGCTGTAATGGCAGCTGCAAAAGATAACATTTCCGATGCTTGGGTAAGTATTGGAACAGCAGTAGGTATTTTGGGTTCACAATTAAATATGCCTTGGCTAGATAGCATTACTGCTATTGTTGTAGGACTATTAATATGTAAAACCGCATGGGACATCTTTAGAGAAGCTTCACTTGAACTTTCGGACGGTTTCGATGAAGATAAAATCCATCTTTATAACAATGTCATCAAAGAATTGGATGGCGTTAAAGGAGTAAAAGAAATTAAAGGAAGAAACTATGGGAATAATGAAGTAATAGATGTTGTTATTCTTGTTAATTCTACGCTCGGTATTAAAGAAGCTCATGATATAGCTACCTATGTAGAAAAAATCATGATGGAAGACCATGGTGTATATGATGTTCATGTCCATGTAGAGCCAAGTTAAATTCGATTTCAATTAATCCAAATGAACCAAACATCGAATAGTCTTAATTAGCCATTCACATAATGATGTGACTCCCTTACTATTATGTTATCCTGTCTTTTTAGAAAAAGAGGGATAGGAGGTTCAATGTGAATACTGATCAAGCTTTTGAGTTGTTAAAAAACGCAGGAGTTCCAGACGATATTAGCATTCAAACTGTTAAGCGATGGCTGCGGGAGCGAAAAATTAAATACGAGGGAAAATTAGGACTTCGGAAAACCGAATACATCCTAGATGATACCGATCAAGCTATTAACCTGTTAAAGGATGCAGGTGTTTCCGCGAGTGCTGGTCTTCATGCTGTTCAACGCTGGCTAAATGAAGGTAAAATACAGAGGGTTGGAAATAAAGGCCAGATAACAGATTACATATCAAAGGAATCCATTTCACAGCATGTGACTCGATCCTCAGATCAGGATAGGGCCATCCGTGATTTGCAAGTAAAAATAAAAGTTCAGGATGACCAGCTAAAAGGAATCGAAGAACTTCATAATACTTCTATAAAAACGTTGATTCAGCAACGGGACAATTTAAAAAAAGAAAACAGCAGCCTAAAAAATGAAATAAATGAATTACAATCAGAAACGCGAAAAGTACTGAAAGAAAATATGGAATTACGGAATGAGTTGTTAAAATTAAAAGAAGAGCTTTCTAAAGAGGGCAAAAGAGAACCTGAAAAACCTCAGATTATGATACCGCCTAAAACACTTGACTACCGTCAAAAGTTAGGACTTTCAAAAACGGCAGGGCAGAAAGAGGTTTTAGCCGGATTTAAAAAATTATTAAAAATTACTCATCCTGATCAAGGAGGCAGCGCGGCAGCCTTTCATTTCGTTAAAACAGACTATGATCTTTATAGAAAAAATTTGGAAGAATAATTGAAAACGCTCGGCTTAAGCAGCCGAGCGTTGAGTTTCCTATCCATTAAACCTTCCCATCACGATGGTATTATAGTAGTTCCCATCAGATAGAATTTTGTCTTTTTTCAATACACCTTCCACTTCAAATCCACATTTTTTATAAAGCTCGATCGCTTTTTCATTGGTTTCGAGGACATTCAGTGTTATTTTCTTAATATTATTGGAGTCAGCCCATTGAATCGATTCTCTTAAAAGGTTTTTACCGATCCCATATCCCCAATATTCTTTTAATACACAGATTCCAAATTCCACCTTGTGAGAGGTTCTTTTCAGTTTACTTCCTTCAAGCCTTGAAAAACCTACAATTCTTTCATTTGCTTCAGCCACTAAAAACAGGTTATTCATACTTTCGGTATCATCTTTAATGATCTGTTTAAAACCTGCTTCATCTATGTAGGCCTCACCAGGTTCACAATCTAAATTTTCTGTTTCGCCATCGATCTGCAATCGAACCTCAGCTAGGTTTTGCGCATCGGATTCAGTCGCAGAGCGTACAATATATCTAAAATTATTAATATTAGAATCTTTTAGTTTAGCAATCAATTAGACGTCCTCCAAACATAATTTTCCTTTTTTACTAAATTATAAAGAATCTCAATGGTTTCGAATAGTGCTTATAGTATAATTGAATAAATAAATATTATTGTAGATTTAGAATTTATAATATTAAGTTGAGGGATCATATAGTATGAATGTGAAGCTAATGATTAATGCAGATGAATGTTATCAGCAGGCAGAGGAGAAGGCTACTCGTTATTTTAAAACGCTATATGTTCTGGTCTCAGAAAAGACCTATGTCCCAACACTAATAAATGATATTCAATCATGGAAACAAAACCATATCCATCATCATTCATTCCTATCCCTATTTTCTCGAAAAAAAACGGGTTCAAATGGGTACCACAATTATATCCAATGGCTCCATTACACAGGCAAACTAGACCGTTATCTGGATCGAAGCATTTCTTATCTTTACATGCGGGATCTCGGCAAAGCCCTGGACTCACCCGAAACAAAGAAAAGAGTTCGCAGTGTCGTTGACAATTTAAAAAGTCATCTGACAAATAAGGAAGACAATTCGGAGATGTTCAGCATGGCCGGATTTTACCGCTGGGCTCAGAAGGAAGGCATTGAAACTGCCATTATTTGGCTGATAAATAAACTTAAGATTGTATCCTCCAATATTCCAGATGGCTTGGATGCTGAAAATGCCCAGCGAAAGCTTATTAAGATTATTGCTGGGGTGCTGATGCACGAGTTTGAAGAGATGGACGATAAAATATCGCCAGCAGAGCGTACAAAAAGACTTGATCATGCGATTAAGCTTGGCTATGCCTATGGTCTGACCTATCCCTTCATTGACGACCTTCTCGATGCCAAAGTTTTGTCTGCAGATGAAAAAAAGCAATATTCCAATTTGATTCGGACCACTCTAATCACAGGCAATGTGCCGGAATTGGGGAAGTGGCAGGGTGATAACGCGGAATTGATCCGTTTTATTCATTCAGAACTCCGTGATGCCTTTGAGGCGATTAAGATTCACCAGCGCCCAGATAATAGAATCCATTTTTTCGAGCAGGCCTTTGTGTTTTTTCATTCACAAGAAGTAGATCGTGAAAAGGATTTATCCTATGACAGGTACACTAATGAAGAGCTTTATGTCCCGATTATCTTAAAATCGTCATCTTCTCGATTGATTGTCCGTTCCGTGATCAGTGCTCCTGAGGATGAGGGCTTTGAAAGCCGAACATTCTTTTACGGCATTTACAACCAGCTTGCTGATGATTTTGCCGATATGTTTGACGACATGGAGGAGGGGGCCGTAACTCCCTATACCTACTTCATGAAATATCATGATAAACGTCCCGACCTTATCAATCCGTTTGAATTATACTGGGCGGTCATTTCCCATTTAATACATAACGTGTATCATTCAGACCCCAAGACCTGTGAGGTGATTTTGGATCGGGCGATTAACGGGTTAAAGCGTTTTAAAGAACGGAAGGGGAGCGAAAAATACATTAAAGTGATGGAGCTTTTCGCTTCTGGCTTTCCGAATTTCAATCGAGTTATTCAAAAAATGGTCCGTAAAGCCGATGATGTCGATTTCTTTGATAAACTGCTTCGGGACCATATGATAACCATTTTAAAAAATGAACGAGAAGAGCAGGAAGATTTTTTAGATACGATTGAAACTGTCCGCAATCAGATCAATAGCATTTTGTATATCGCTAAACCTCAAAATGCGTCATTACTGAAAGATCCAATCACTGATGCTGCCAATTATAGTCTTGAGGGTGATGGCAAGCGTTTGCGTCCCATTATGACTTGGGTCATGTGTGTCAACGAATACGGATTAAATCCTTCGGCCATCGTGCCCCTTTTGAAATCATTGGAATATATGCATACGGCGTCTCTTATCTTTGATGATCTGCCCGCACAGGATAATGCAGTCCTCCGCAGGGGCCGTCAAACGCTGCACATGGTTTATAACAATGCGATAGCAGAATTAACCGGTCTTTTTCTAACCCAAAAGGCGATCGAGGAACAAGCATCCCTTAACCAGTTTGATTCTGAAACGGTCCTGAACTTGATTCGATATTCGGCACAAATGACAGCCGATATGTGCAAGGGTCAGGCAATGGACTTGGATTCAAGAGGGAAACCTCTGACACTTGAACAATTGAATTTGATGAGCTTTTACAAAACCGGGATTGCGTTCGAAGCTTCCCTTATCATGCCTGCCATACTCGCAAAAGCTAAAGAGCTTGAAAGGGAAGCTTTGAAAAAATTCGCCCGTCATGCTGGTATAGCCTTTCAGATTAAGGATGACCTGCTGGATGTTGAAGGAGATTTGGATTTACTCGGAAAACAAATTGGCAAAGATGCGGAACATAATCATTCCACTTTTGTATCTATCCTAGGGATGGATGGTGCGAAAAAAGCGATGTGGGAGCATTACTGTTTAGCGATGGAGGTGTTGCAGGAAGTGCCGCGAAAAACTTCTTTTTTGAAACATTTATTGAATTATATTGTAAATCGGGATCATTAAGAGTGGTATTTTAGAAAGAGATTGTTTGTAAAGTGTCTCGCTGAATTAATGCAAGAAGGGATCGGTATTGTGAATTTTAATATGAAAGAAGCTATTGAAGTTCTGGAGCGTACTCCTCCAACATTGGAGAATTTTTTATCTGGATTATCTGATGATTGGCTGCAATGCAATGAAGGCGAAGGAACCTGGAATGTTTCTGAAGTAATTGAGCATCTTATTGAGGCAGAAAAGATTAATTGGTTACCAAGATTGGAATATATTCTTCAGGAAGGAGTTAATAAATCTTTCCCCCCATTTGATCGTTTTTCACATTTAAATAAAAACTTTGAAAGGTCCATCGAACAAAAATTACTTGAATTTAAAACATTGAGAACACAAAATATACTCAAACTCCTTGGGCTAATTAATCCTGATATACAACTTGAATTGATGGGTTCACACCCTGATCTTGGTATTGTAAAGGTAAGAGAATTGCTTTCTACTTGGGTTGTTCATGATTTAACTCACATTGCCCAAATTGTTCGGATTATGGCTGTGAGATACAGAGCTGACGTTGGCCCTTGGAAAGAGTATTTAGGCATTTTGAAAAAGTAATTTTATTATCAGGAGTGGTGGACATAAAATGAGTCGGATTGCAAATACTCCCGTGCCGCCTTATTACGCGGTGATCTTTGCTTCACAGCGGACTGAAGGCGACAAGGGATACGGAAAAATGGCTGATAGAATGCTAGAATTAGCTTCTCAACATGAAGGATTTTTAGGTGTGGAAAGTGCCCGTGATTCGGAACTGGGCATCACTGTTTCATATTGGGACTCGCTGGAATCCATCAAGAACTGGAAGGACCATGTTGAACACCAAGCTGCACAGGCAAAGGGGAAAAGCGAATGGTACAAAAATTTCGCTTTAAGAGTCTGTAAAGTGGAAAGACATAGTTTTTTTGAAATGTGAGGAAAAACGGGCTGAATTCCATTGGAGTTCAGCCCGTTAAATTTATAGATTTTTTAAATGATTATTTAATTGGGAAGCAGAGAAGAATGCCTCTTTGTCTTGTAATACATCCCCAGGCTGGCTTCCCTTCCCAAGAATATAACCGCCAAACTCTATTCCCATAAAATCAAAGATATACTTAAATTGTTGAATCATCGGCAGACCCTTTAGGTATGGATTATCTCCACCAACAGCAATCACATAAGCTTTTTTTGATGACAAGGTCTTTTTAAAATCAGGATATTTGGCGTCCCTTAGAGTCTGGGACCAGCGATCAATAAAATTTTTCATCGTTCCTGACATGCTATACCAATAAATAGGCGTAGAGAAAATAATAGTATCATGCGGGAGAATCCGATCAAGGATGGAGTTATAATCATCATTTCTGTCCTGAAATCCTTCTGGGGAATGCCGCATGTCTTCGATTGGCTTGATAATAAAATCTTTAAGGTAAACTTTCTCGGCTGCTATTCCTTGGACCGCATGATCGGTCAACAGTTCAGAATTCCCGTTTGGACGGGTTCCCCCATAAATTACTGCTAAAGACATCCCATATTTCTCCTTTCAAATTCAATAAGTTGTAGATAACTATATCCTATCAGAAAGGAAAAATCGAGAATGATGATTTTCCATGAATTATTTAAAAGAGGGGTTTCAAGTCATATCAAGAAAAGGAAAAGATTCTCCTTTAATGAAACATGAGCCCAGTTCCTACATATAATGATTTGAGATTACCGTAGTTGCTTCCATTTGTAAGGAGGGGATGTTAATGAAGTTCACGGTACAGTATATACCCTTGAACAAGATCAAACCCGATTTATCAATGAAAATAACGGAGCACATTAAGAGGCTTCAAAGATTTATGTGGGACTGCATGTTTGTTTTGATTGTCAAAAAAAATCGGAAAGACGACAGTTATATCATTGTGAGCGGTCACGACAGATTCGAAAATCTTCGGAAACATACAAAAAGTATCTATGCACCATGTATAGTTGATAAAAGCACATCCCCTGGAATCACCTCCTGGTTTTATCGTATCCGAAAGAAACAACCTCTGGATGATTTTCCCTTAATGCCGAAAAGCTGGTCGATTGTGCGATCCTTCTTGAAGCAAGAGCCCCGTTTCCATGATTTATCCCGATCCCAACAAATTAGGGTCCTTATATTAGCAGTGAAGTACAAAAAGACGGTCATCCATTCAATGAAAACCATGGTGAATGAAATGAATAGAAATAATGAATAATCAATGTTGCCCCAAGTGTTATCACACACTCGGGGTATTTTTATTTCTATAATCAAATATTTCGGGAATGAAAATAAATGAAGTTTGTGATATTATAACAATATTAAAATTGCACATTGGAAAAATATATCTTTTTGGGAGATGGAAAAGCATGCTAAGGTGGAAACGAAATTTGTGGGTGCTCTGGATCGGAGTTTTTTTCACATCAGCAAGTTTTTCCATGGTCATTCCTTTTTTGCCGATTTTTCTACTTCAAATCGGGGTTCATGATCACACCGAAATGTGGTCAGGTCTGTTATTCGGTTCAGCCTTTTTTGCCGGTGCCCTTGCCTCGCCGTTCTGGGGGAGTGTAGCAGATAAATATGGCAGAAAACCGATGATCATTCGGGCCGGATTTGCTTTGTTTGTTATTTATACGTTAATGGCTTTTGTCACAAATCCTTATGAAATATTGGTGCTGAGAATCCTGCAGGGGTTATTAAGCGGGTTCATTCCTGGTGCGATTGCTTTGATTGGAACCAACACGCCAAATGAAAAAGTGGGCTACGCGCTTTCGATGATTTCTTCCGCCTCAGCATCAGGTGGAATTGTCGGACCCTTGCTCGGCGGGGGAATGGCAGAGTTAGTCGGAAACCGCTGGGCATTTGCCAGCGCTGGGTTCATTGTATTTATCGCGACCTTCTTGATCATTTTTTTAGTAACAGAAGAAAATTTCACACCAAGCAAGAAACGAGGCTCTGTAAAAAATGATTTTAAAACAGCCTTGGAGAACCGTCCGCTCATGCTTGTATTAATTTTAACCGTCATTACTGCCTGTTCGGTGATGACGATCGAACCGGTGTTACCATTATATATCGTCAAATTGAGTGGTTCTGCCGATAACACGTCATTACTGGCAGGAATTGTGTTCTCCCTGCCAGGGATTGCAAGTGCGTTTTTTGCTCCTTTATGGGGAAAATGGGCAGATAAGGTTGGATTTCAGAAAGTTCTCTTTATAGGACTGCTCGGTGGCGGAATTTTCACCATCGGCCAAATTCTATTCACTCATTTATGGGGATTCTCGATGATCCGCTTTGTGTCTGGAATCTTCTTCTGTGCGGTTTTCCCAGCTTTAAACGGCTTGGTAGTGAAATCGACAACAGAGGATTTCCGCGGAAGAGCCTTTGGTTTAAACCAAACGGCTACGCAAATTGGCGGGATGACAGGACCGTTGATCGGTGGATTACTGGGGGGTATTTTCCCTGTACAAAGTGTATTTATGTTAACGGGCATTTTATTATTAGTTGCGATGGTAATGGCTTATTGGAATAGCAATGAGTTGAATAGCAGCCTGAAAAGAAAGGCTGTATCAAGTAAATAGTACGTTGTTTTCCAAAAAAATCCCTGGGTCCATTTGAGGAGGACCCGGGGATTTTTTTGGTTCATATAATCAATGGGCGGACATACATTTAAAATAATAAGTCCATTTTTTTTGTAAATAAACTAGACATAAAGGAGAAGGACAAGCAGATGGGTTTCTTACATGAAATATTTAATAGTTATGATACCTTTTTATCACTTGACGCATTAAGATCAGTCTTTGCTAATCCAGCAACCTGGGGGATTATCGGAACTCTTATTATTTTGGAAGGGCTGCTTTCGGCAGATAACGCCTTAGTCTTAGCCGTAATGGTGAAACATCTTCCAAAACATCAGCGAAAGAAAGCCCTATTCTATGGGATCTTTGGTGCTTATTTTTTTCGTGTGATCGCGATAGGGTTAGGGGTCTCCCTAATCAATATTGCTTGGATCAAAATCGTCTGCGGTCATTATCTCCTTTGGATGGTTTTTCAAAATTTTATTAAGAAAAATGAAGAAGAAGTCGAAATCCAAGGCAAAAAAACGGGCTTTTGGAGAACCGTGATAACCGTTGAGCTTATGGACATTGCCTTTAGCTTTGACAGCATTATTGCGGCATTCGGCGTCTCGAATCATGTTTGGGTACTACTATTAGGCGGGATGTTAGGAATTTTAATGATGCGCGGTGTTGCTCAATTATTCCTAACCTTAATTGAAAAAGTCCCGGAATTGGAAACGACGGCCTTTGTTTTAATAGCCATCATTGCCATTAAAATGATTGCTGCAGCCTTCGGATTTCATCTAGATGAATTAATTTTCTTTAGTATTTTAATAGCTGTACTCATGGGAACCTTTATCGTTCATTTTTTCCGAGACAATTCGGAAAGAACGATCTAATTTCAAAAATGGAGCAGGGTGGCTAATACCCTGCTTTTATTTGAGTTGTTAATTTATTGGTAATAGTTGTTACTCCTTCTTAGTGACTTTTCGTAAATACTTCTCCATTGAGGACAGTAATTCAGATAAAGATACATCTTCATCTTCTTCATTCGCTCTTTCCATAATAACCTCGTCTGTTAAAGGTGCCTCTGGAATATACTGAACACGTTGACGTGATTTCTTCCTATCGGAATCTGATTTTGATGATTGTCTTTCGGATTCTTTATCAGATCGAGAAGATCGAGAAGATCGAGAGCCGTCTTGTCTCTCTGATTTGGAGGATCGGGAAACCTCTTGTTTGTTAGATTGCTTAGATTGATTTGAAGCCTGGTTATTCGATTGTTCATTTTGGGCATTTTCAATTTTAAGGCCATAGCTAATATTTTGGATATGGAACATCGAAAGGCGGACAATTTCCTCTTTATTAATTAAAGACACGTAATCTGGATGGATATCACTTAAAACACCTTCAATCTTCTCCGGGCCCCCGCGATTTATACTGACCCATTGAAATTTCAATGATTCCATTAAGCTATAGAAATTATCTGCTTTTTTATATTGAATATCATTTGGGACCACGATGTTAAATTCCATTTCGCCCTTCATGTTATCGGTAAAGCTCTTTATATGTTGGGTATTGTAATAGACGAGTCCGTCGGCTTCCGTAAATAGGGCTAGATAATCGTCACTGGCATCCATTAACTTCCCAATTCTGGATTCAGAACCGCCTCGATTGACCTTTATAACTTTCCCAATAAAGTATTTCATGATGTCTTTATGCATACTAAGTTTTCCCCCTGTAAATTTAATGATTTATATTAACACTGCATGTATATGTGTCACGGAATGACGTTGTCCTAATAAATTAGCCTTTTTTTTTTTAGATTAAGAGAAAATAGGCAAATGATAGAGTATGATACAAGACCAAAACCCAGAGGAATGAGCAGTGTGTGTGCTTGTATCCTATTTATTACAGATAGCACGAAAAAAATAATAGAATATCCTTTTCTTTAGCATTATTTAATCAGATAATAAAAAGAAAAAAGAATGTAAAAACCATAAGGAGAGGAATCATTCGAGGTGTTACAAACGAAGCAGATGAATCAATGGTTTACATATTTTCAACTTTTTAAAAAATCTAAGCATTTTACGGCTTTGCTTTTTGGGCAAATTTTTTCTTTATTAGGGAGCTCGATTACAAATGTGATTCTTCCTATCGTTGTTCTTCAAGTGTCACATTCGACAGCAATGATGGGGTCTGTGATGGCGGTTTATATGACCCCATTTGTCGTGATGCTTCCGTTTTCAGGCGTCATGGTTGATAAAATGAATAAAGTAAAAATTATGTTTATCGTGGATATTGTCCGTTTTATCTTCATGATGATTTTAGCTGTGATCGCATTTATGGGGCAGTTAAATATGACCGTCCTTTTTATGATCATGTTTGTTATGGGCATGATGGATAGTTTTTTTCAGCCAGCCTATTCAGCTGTACGAGCGAAGGTTTTTACAGAGGATATTCGAAACGCCGCCAATTCTTTAACTCAAGTCAGTATGCAGGTGTTAAGAATATCAGGACCGATTATTGGAGGATTGATTGTATCTTCCTTATCTTCAGGCTGGGGATTTGGAATTGATGCCGTTACTTACATTATTTCATTAATCTTTTTATTTAGCCTTCGGACGTTATCCTTTCAAAAAATAAAAGAAATTCAAAGTGAGAAAAATTCAATCAAACAGGATTTTTTGGAAGGGATTGTGGTCCTTAAAGAAAAGCCCTGGTTATGGATTACGATTCTAGCATTCTCCTTAATAAATATTTTTTCAGGCGGCATCATTAGGGTGTTAATACCATGGCTTGTAAATATTTATTATGAGTTTGAACCAGTTGTATTTGGTCTTGTTCTTTCTTCGTCCGGGGCAGGGGCTATTTTGTGTGGGATCATTTTTGGTTTAAGAAAAGAATGGAAAAAAAGAGGGTTGCTTGCTTATGGGGGAGTTGCATTAAGTGGAGCAGCATTGTTAATGATGCCATTTATCTCGAGTGTTCCGATTTTAATGTTGTGTATGTTTATGGAAGGTGCCGGAATTATGTTATTCGGTTTGATTTGGGAAACGAGTCTTCAAGAACTTGTCCCAGAAGAAAAATTTGGGAGAGTCGCGAGCTTAGATATGTTAGGTTCATTTGCTCTTTTACCTTTAGGATATCTGATAACTGGCTGGTTAGCAGAAGGGATGGGAGAAATCTTCACTTTTATTCTTTTTAGTAGTATCATCATTTTCATTTCTGTTGCCGTCATGCTGAATGAAGAGATAAGAGGCTTTAACTAAAAATGAAAAAGCAGTAAACGTTCTTTACTGCTTTTCGTTTCATCATCGTTCTACTAGGTTTGTAACAGAAACACTTTGTTTATTGCTTGGTTCGTCTAGCGGATGAATGGTTGCTTTTCCACTTTGTTGATCTACATGCTCAATATAAATGCGTGTACCGTTATAGGTCACGTTTTCCATTTGCGGTGAATTACATATTTCCTGTGCGCGTTGTGCATCCATCATGAGTAACCTCCTTTCGTTTTTTACTACAAGAGTATTTGTATTAAACGAAGGGTTTATTCGTATGAATGGAATAATTTATTGGTTGAGTGATGTAAAAAGCTTTATTAATAGTTAGAATTATGTTATTAATTATATGTAAGTTACATAACAATATATTGTTGTTTGTTCTACTAGGGGGGTCCGATGGCTCGGACTGAGAGAAGGATGCATAAAATCCTTTGACCCTTTGAACCTGATCTGGATCATACCAGCGTAGGGAAGTAGTTTTGAAGGTGTCATTTTCGTTTTTCGATTATGCGCCGCTACTTTTTGACGATTAATCAGGTTCTGTTTTCCAACAGAGCCTTTTTTTATTGTCATCTATTTATATGTCTGTCTATGGACTTAACATGTAATGGACTATGCTGTAACTTCTAGATTGCAAAATCTATCATTTTTAGGAGGAAGTTACAATGCAAAAGGAAGTAAATGTAAACATCGGAATACAATCACCATTTACAGGAAGCAGAAAAGTTTATCTTGAAGGATCAAGACCTGACATTAAAGTCCCGATGAGAGAAATTCAGTTGACACGAACGGTTACAACTTATGGTGAAGAGGAAAATGCACCTGTTCGAGTTTATGATACAAGTGGGCCTTATACAGACCCGAACCATCAAATTGATATCAGGAAAGGGCTTCAGGCACTTCGCAAAAAATGGATTTATGAACGCAATGATGTTGAAAACTATGCGGGAAGAGAGATAATGCCACGAGATAATGGCTACCGTGATGCAGACGAGCGGGCCAATCTTGAATGGTTTCCTAACATAAACAAATCACCTTTGCGTGCCAAAAAAGGCCATAATGTTACCCAAATGCATTATGCGAAAAAAGGGATCATCACTCCAGAGATGGAGTTTATCGCGATTCGTGAAAATGTAGAGCCTGCATTCGTCAGGGATGAAGTTGCCCGCGGGAGAGCAATTATTCCAGCCAATATAAATCACCCTGAAAGTGAACCGATGATTATTGGACGAAATTTCCATGTGAAAATCAATGCCAATATTGGAAATTCAGCTGTTTCTTCCTCGATTGAAGAAGAGGTTGAAAAAATGACGTGGGCTGCTCGCTGGGGAGCTGATACAATCATGGATTTATCCACTGGAAAAAATATACACACAACAAGAGAGTGGATTATTCGCAATGCCCCTATCCCAGTAGGAACGGTGCCGATATATCAAGCCCTTGAAAAGGTGAACGGAATTGCTGAGAATCTAACCTGGGAAGTTTATCGCGATACCTTGGTTGAACAAGCGGAACAAGGGGTCGATTATTTTACGATTCATGCTGGTGTGTTGTTACGTTTTATCCCTTTGACAGCGAAACGGACGACAGGTATTGTATCCCGTGGGGGTTCGATTATGGCGCAGTGGTGTCTGGCCCACCATCAGGAAAATTTTCTTTACACCCATTTTGAAGAAATTTGTGAAATTTTAAAGAAGTATGATATTTCGGTTTCATTGGGAGATGGACTTCGCCCTGGCAGCATTGCCGATGCCAATGATGAAGCGCAATTTGCAGAGCTTGAAGCTTTAGGGGAATTGACGGAAATTGCCTGGAAGCATGATGTCCAGGTCATGATTGAAGGCCCTGGACATGTTCCGATGCATATGATTAAGGAAAATGTGGAAAAGCAAATGGAAATTTGTAGAGAAGCTCCTTTTTATACGCTTGGGCCCTTAACAACCGATATTGCACCAGGTTACGACCATATTACTTCCGCCATTGGCGCCGCGATGATTGGCTGGTTTGGAACCGCCATGCTTTGCTATGTAACACCAAAGGAACATCTTGGCTTACCCAATAAGAATGACGTTCGTGATGGTGTTATTGCTTATAAAATTGCGGCACATGCTGCTGATCTGGCCAAAGGTCATCCAGGGGCGCAATTGAGAGACAATGCCTTATCGAAAGCTCGTTTCGAATTCAGATGGGAAGACCAATTCAACCTTTCATTGGATCCAGAACGTGCAAGAGAATACCATGATGAAACGCTCCCTGCTGAAGGGGCCAAAACAGCTCATTTTTGTTCCATGTGTGGTCCAAAGTTCTGTTCGATGAAAATTTCCCATGATATTCGAGGTATGGCAAAGGAAGATGAAAGGTATGCAGGTATGAAGAAAAAAGCGGAGGAGTTTCTCATCAATGGGTCAAAATTATACCGATAATACTTCTTCCTATGAAGTAAAAAGATTAATAGAAGAAATTGATGATTTATACCAAAAAATTCATTTTTTAAAAGGTAGAATAGAATCCATTCAGTGCCGATGTAGACATATTTTTTGGGAAACCCCTGGAATGAGAAAATGTCAGAAGTGTGGGTTCGCTGAAAGCACCTATTATTAATGGAGTAATTAGAAAAAGGCTCAACATTTTCATGTTGGGCCTTTTTCTAATTTTAATTCTCTTTTTGAACGTATAAAGGCGACAAAGTCGATTGTTTCGTCTGCCGTTAATGGTTCCCCATCTATCAAAAGAGAAGGGGATAGGGGATATATGGCAGTTGTGATTTCAACTGTTGACTGCATCCGATGCAACTCATCTGTTCTCCCTAACAAATAATCAACTGACTTATCAAATAATTCCGCTATTTGTGTTAATGAGAGTAAGGAAGGTTCCCGGTATCCTGACTCATAACCAGCATAAGTGCTTTTAGCGATTCCTAATTGATCAGCGGTTTCCTGCAGCGACCATTTTCGTTCCTTTCTTAATTCGGTCAAACGATCCAGCATTCGTCTCCAACTCCATTTTGATAATATTGTTCACATTATAGCATAGAATGATAGACTCGAATAGAAAAATGTACGCGTATCGAGTACAAACTATTGATTTATCCTAATTAAGTTCTATAATGAAAAGTATAGATACGCAATACGCGAATAATGACTATTTTTTCACTCAATGGAGCTGATACATTTGAAGAAAATTTTATTGCTAGCCACCGGAGGAACCATTGCATCCGTAGAAGGAAATGAAGGACTCGTTCCAGGTCTATCCGCTGAGGAATTGCTTCATTATTGCAAGATTACTTCCTCTGATATTAAAATTGATAGTAAAATCTTAATGAATATTGATAGCACCAATATGCAGCCAGAGCATTGGGTGGAAATGGCCCAAGCTATCCATAATCAGTATCAAGAATATGACGGTTTTGTCATTACACATGGAACTGATACGTTAGCTTATACATCTGCTGCTCTTTCTTATATGCTCCAAGGACTTGATAAGCCGGTTGTTTTAACAGGTTCACAAGTTCCAATCAGCTTCAAAAAAACAGATGCGAAAAAAAATGTCGCCGACGCCATCCGGTTTGCCTGTGAAACAATTGGAGGAGTCTTTATCGTTTTTGACGGCCGAGTCATTCTCGGAACAAGAGCAGTTAAAATGAGAACAAAAAGTTATGATGCTTTTGAAAGTGTGAATCACCCTTATGTTGCATTTGTGAATGACAAGGAAGTGAAATATCAGTGGAAACCAGCACCAGCCACGGAAAAGCTTTCTGTAAACACTCGTTTATGCACCGACGTATTTCTAATGAAATTATATCCCGGAATTAAACCGGAGATTTTTGATAATTTAAAAGGGTTATATAAAGGGATCATAATAGAAAGTTTTGGTAACGGAGGATTGCCGTTTGAAGGACGGAACCTTCTTTCAAAAATCCAAGAGCTGACCGAGGCGGGTGTTGCGGTCGTCATTACGACCCAATGCCTTGAAGAAGGGGAAGATTTGCTACTCTATGAAGTCGGCAGGAAGGTAGCGCAGCATAACGTTATTTTATCAGGGGATATGAACACAGAAGCAATTGTTGCAAAACTCATGTGGGCTCTTGGACAATCGGATGGATTAGACGAGGTAAAGAAAATCATTGAAACTCCTCTAGCAGGGGATTTAACAATCAATTCTGATAAAGAAGAATAATGTTATTTAAAATTGAGGAGAGATACTATGACCACCATGAATATGACCAATGAAAATGTACGAATGGAGAAGGATTTTTTAGGAACAAAGGAAGTGCCGGCCAATGCCTATTACGGTGTTCAAACTCTTAGGGCCGTTGAAAATTTCCCGATAACGGGCTACCGGATTCATGGAGAATTAATTATCGCGATGGCGATGGTGAAAAAAGCGGCTGCACTGGCAAATATGGACGTTAAACAGCTTTATTCCGGCATTGGCGAGAAAATCGTTATGGCGGCTGAAGAATTAATGAATGGCAAGCTGCATGACCAAATCATTGTCGACCCGATTCAAGGCGGTGCAGGGACATCGATTAATATGAATGTAAATGAGGTCATTGCAAACCGTGCCATCGAATTAATGGGCAAAGAAAAAGGGGACTACTATCATTGCAGCCCGAACACCCATGTGAACATGTCACAATCGACAAACGATGCGTTTCCGACTGCCATTCATATCGCCGTGTTAAACCTTCTTGAAAAATTGCTGGAAACCATGAACGTGATGCATAGTGCTTTTCAACAAAAGGCTCAAGAATTCAATCATGTTATCAAAATGGGACGGACACATCTTCAAGATGCTGTGCCAATCCGTCTCGGACAAGAATTTGAAGCCTATGCCCGAGTCATTGAGCGTGACATCAAACGAATTAAGCAGTCTCGTCAGCATTTATATGAATTGAATATGGGGGCAACCGCTGTTGGCACTGGATTAAATGCCGATCCCCGTTATATAGAACATGTGGTAAAATATCTTGCCGAAATCAGCGGGCTGCCGCTAGTTGGAGCGGAGCATCTTGTGGATGCGACACAGAATACCGATGCCTACACAGAAGTTTCTGCAGCTTTAAAAGTATGTATGATGAATATGTCTAAAATCGCTAACGACCTGCGCCTTATGGCATCGGGCCCTCGGGCGGGATTGGCGGAAATTAGTTTACCTGCCCGCCAGCCGGGATCTTCCATCATGCCAGGAAAAGTGAATCCAGTTATGCCGGAAGTGATTAACCAAGTAGCATTCCAGGTTATCGGAAATGATCATACGATTTGCCTTGCCTCAGAAGCTGGTCAGCTTGAATTGAATGTCATGGAGCCGGTTTTGGTTTTCAACCTGCTGCAGTCTATCAGCATCATGAATAATGCCTTCCGCGCCTTTACGGAACATTGTTTAAAAGGAATTAAAGCAAATGAAGAGCGCTTAAAGGAGTATGTTGAAAAGAGCGCCGGGGTGATTACCGCCGTGAATCCGCATCTAGGATACGAAGCGGCAGCAAGAATAGCCAGAGAGGCGATTCTAAATGGAACATCGATTCGTGATTTATGTTTAAAATATCAAGTGTTGACCGAAGAGGAGCTTGATTTAATTCTAGATCCCTATGAAATGACCCATCCAGGAATTGCTGGGGCGTCCTTGCTGGATAGAGACTAAAGAAAAGGTGCCTGACACACTATTTTTGGAGAGTGTCAGGCACCTTTTTTGACGATCACATTTTGACAGATGCCTCATTAGGAGACAATGCCTTGCGCCATGATAGCTGGGCAAGTGTGAGCACTAAAAGGGCAGCTACTCCGATCCCGGCAATCACGATAAAACCGGTTGAATAGGTGCCGGAAATTTGTTTAAGGGAACCAAGAATATTCGGTACAAAAAATCCGCCAATCCCTCCGGCTGCCCCGACAATACCGGTAACCATGCCAATCTCTTCCCTAAACCGCTGCGGCACCAATTGAAACACCGCTCCATTTCCCATCCCAAGGCAAAGCATGCCGATAAACAACATGGTAGTTACAAGGTAAATAGAAGGAAGCTGGCTTACACCGAACATCGATAGTGCTACACCGATTAATAAGAATGTCAGTAAACGTCCGCCGCCAATCCGATCGGCTATGTATCCGCCAACTGGCCGGAAAAAGCTGCCTGCAGCCACACACAGTGTCACGAAATCTCCTGCGGTCACCATTGATAACTCGTACTGATCCACAAAAAAGATACTTAAAAAACTGGATAATCCCACAAATCCACCAAAGGTGACACTATAAAGCAAGCAAAAATACCAGGTATCCCGTTGTTTCAGCACCTTGAAGTATTCAAAAATCGGTTTTGCTGTCGGCTGGGAAGGAGCATCCTTAGCCATTATGAAATATAGGATAAAAACGATTAAAAGAGGCAGCATAGCCAATCCCATCACGTTATGCCAGCCAATATTTTCAGCGATTCGCGGACCGAATAGCGTCGCAAATAATGTTCCACTATTACCCGCACCTGCTATTCCCATTGCCAAGCCTTGTAATTGGGGTGGATACCAACGGCTCGCCATCGGAATCGCTGCCGCAAAGCTTGCACCCGCAACACCAAGGAGGATTCCGATTGAATAAAGCTCTGGTAATGTTCGTCCAAATAACCATCCCCACACAAGAGGAATAATTGTGACGAGCATTCCGCTAATCGCCGTTTTACGAGGTCCAATCCGATCTGTTAAGACGCCAAGGACAAGACGGAAAAAGGAGCCGCTGAGGATAGGAACCGCTACAATCAGACCTTTCTGAGAGGGAGATAAACCAAAATCTTTTGTGATAAAGACTCCTAGTGCCCCTAATATGACCCAAATCATAAAACTAACATCAAAGTATAAAAATGATGCCAACAATGAAGGTGCATGACCGCTCTTCTTTAAATCCGTAAATTTCATCATTCATTACCCCTTTCTAACTTAATAAAGCTTCACTTACCAGCCGATATTCTGTTTTTTTGAAAAGATCACTTTTCCCACCAAAAATAAAAATGAAATAACACCAATTGTTTTTTTCATTCCCTTACCTCCCAATCATTTGCTTTTTTTAGCATAGACGGACACCGCTGCTCTTGTCAGAAAACATGTAAGGTATCCTAACAAGAAATTTTTTCTGAAAATTTCTTGTTAGAAAATATCACACAATTAATTTCTGCACATTCGTTTTATGGAATAATGGAGAAAGTTCATAGCGTCAGCTTACAATTGGATTGTCTGGAGGTTTATAAATGGTAAAACAAAAATTAATCTTGATTGGGAATGGAATGGCCGGCATCCGCTGTCTGGAGGAAATCTTAAAGTTGAATCCCGATCGGTTTGATATAACGGTAATTGGCAGTGAACCGCACCCAAACTATAATCGGATTTTATTGTCGACTGTTTTGCAAGGGAGCACATCGTTAGCCGACATTACCTTAAATAGCCGGGAATGGTATAACCGACACCATATCAAGCTGTTTTTAGGGGAAATGGTTCTAAAAATTGATACCGACAAACAGATTCTCTTAACAGATAAACAGCGAGTGGTACCGTATGACCAGCTTATTTTAGCTACTGGTTCCACTCCGTTTATGCTGCCTATTCCAGGCGTTGATAAGGAAGGGGTCATTTCTTTTAGGACAATTGAAGATTGCCAAATCGTGATCGAAACAGCGAAGAGGTATAAGAAAGCAGTCGTAATTGGCGGCGGACTATTAGGATTAGAAGCAGCAAGGGGGCTGTTGAATCTGGGTATGGACGTAAAGGTGGTCCATCTTTTTAGTTGTTTAATGGAAAGGCAATTGGATCAAACAGCGGCGAAAATGCTGCAAACAGAGTTGGAACGGCAAGGGATGATGTTTCTTTTGGAAAAAGAGACAGCGGAGATTCTCGGGGATGGGCGGGTTGAAGGATTGCGGTTCAAAGACGGAACAGAAATAGAAGCCGATTTGATTGTCATGGCAGCGGGGGTCAGGCCGAATGTCCAGTTGGCGAAGGATAGCGGGATTGAGACCAAACGCGGGATTCTTGTTAATGATTTTTTAGAATCGAGTATTCCGAACATCTACGCTGTCGGGGAATGTGTGGAGCATCGCGGAATAATTTACGGATTGGTGAAGCCTTTATATGAACAAGGGAGGGTGTTAGCCAAGCGGATTTGCGGCATTGCTAGTAAGGGATATGAAGGATCGGTTCTTTCTACGCAATTGAAAATTTCGGGAGTAGAGGTATTTTCAGCAGGCCGGTTTGAGGAAACCCCAGCTTCAAAGGCAATTAAAATTTATGATGAGATAGCTGGAGTTTATAAAAAGATGGTTTTCAAAAGTGATAAAATCATTGGTGCTGTCATGTTCGGGGATACAAGCGAGCGCGGAAAATTACTAGAAATGATTTTAAAACAACAAGATTTACAGGATGTTGAAAAAGTTGCCCTTTTTCCAACTTCCAATGGTGAAAGCCATTCAGTTACATCAATGGCCAACAGTGATTTGATTTGCAATTGCAATGGTGTAACAAAAGGAGCGATCATCGAGGTCGTACAAAAAGAAGGTCTTTCCTCTGTTGAACAAGTGAAAACATGCACAAAGGCGTCAGGTTCGTGTGGTAGCTGCAAGCCTATGATAAAAGAGCTATTATCCTATATTAATAGTTATGATTTTTCCAAGGTGATAGAGAAGACGTCCTTTTGTTCCTGTACATCGTTATCAGAGGATGAAGTGGTTCAACAGGTACAGCTGTTGGGTTTAACTTCTTTATCTGAGGTGATGGATGTCCTTCATTGGAATAACAAACAAGGCTGTACGAAATGCCGGCCTGCCTTGTCTTATTATTTAGCGATGATTAATCCAGAATATGAGAATATCCAGGAAACCCTTTTTCTAAATGGTAGGATGAATGCGACCTTGCAACAGGACGGCACGTATTTCGTCGTACCGCAAATGTATGGCGGAATGACCAAGTCTGAGCAATTGCGAAAAATTGCGGATGTAGCTGACAAATATGAGATCGAAGATATTGCAATTTCAAGTGAACAAAGGCTTCATTTGATGGGAATAAAAGAAGGGGACCTCGCTGGTGTTTGGGCCGATTTGAACATGCCGTTGAGTTCAACCTATGGAAATAAGGTGCAAACGATTAAAACCTGTATTGGGGAACATATTTGCCGTTGCGATAAACCATCTTCTTTCCATCTTTCAGCGAGTCTCGAAAAGAGATTGGAATTTCTAACCACTCCCTATCGTGTGAAGATGGGCGTTTATTCCTGTTTGCATGATGCTGCAGGCTCCACGACTAAAGATATCGGAGTCATCGGAATGGAACGAGGCTGGGAAATTTATGTTGGAGGGAGCAGCGGCCGGAAAGTACGTGGAGGTGAACTGCTGTGTATTGCTGCCACAGATAAAGAAGCCTTTGAAATGGTTACAGGATTTGTCCAATATTACCGGGAGACAGCCAATTATCTGGAGCGGACATGGGAATGGATCGAGCGACTCAGCTTAGTTCATATAAGAGAAATATTATTTGATTTCGAGCTTCGCCGGCAATTATTAGATCGCTTGGAAGAGGAATTGTCGTTGCGGAAGCGGTTTTATGAGAAAACTGGATTGTCTACTTTTAAGGGATTGTAGAAAGTGTCCTTATTATTGTAGAATTCGATTACGTTTTTGTAGAAAACACTTTAAGAATTGTAGGATACCAATCCATTTTTGTAGAATGAGTCCTAATAATTGTAGAATTCTATGATTATGTAAAAATTTATCTGAAACGGAGGCGGTAATTTGACTGAAATGTTCTTAAAATACTTCCGGACAAAGCAGCAAAAAGTTGAATCTGAAAAAACTTATGATACCCAATGCCCTTTTTGCAGTATGCAATGCAAAATGCAGTTGATTGAACAATCGATTGTTACACGAAAAACATATAAGACTATCGGAAAAGATAATCCCACTTCTGAAGGGCGTTTATGCATCAAAGGCATCCATGCGCATCAACATTCCTTCCATCGCGAGCGTTTAAAATACCCATTATTAAAAGTGAATGGAGAATTTGTCCGCATTACCTGGGAGGAAGCCCTGGACAAAATCAAAGAGAATTTTACCAGCATCCAAGCGGAAGATGGCCTGAACGCTTTGGCGGTTTATGGCAGCGCCTCACTCACCAACGAAGAAGCTTATTTACTAGGAAAGTTTGCACGAAGTGCTTTAAAAACCAAATACATTGATTACAATGGCCGCTTATGTATGTCTGCCGCAGCCTCTGCTGCGAGCCAAACATTCGGAATGGACAGAGGATTCACCAACAGCCTTTCTGAAATTCCTTACACACGCTGCATCATCTTAGCGGGAACGAATATCGCCGAATGTCAGCCCACCATGATTCCATACGTAGAAAAAGCGAAGGAAAACGGCGCTTATATCATTGCGATAGACCCGCGTGAAACCGCGACGACGAAACTGGCAGACTTGCATTTGCAGCTTAAACCGGGAACAGATGTAGCACTCACAAATGGGCTGTTAAAAATAATTATAGAAGAAAACTATATTAATAAATCCTTTATCCAAGAAAGGGTAAATGGGTTTGAAGAAGTAAAGGAGTATGTTTCATCGTTAACACTGGAGGAAATTGAAGACATAACCGGTGTTCCAATCGCCCAAATTCGTAAAGCGGCAATAAAGTTTGGAAAAGAAGAAACAGGGATGATTTTTACCGCAAGAGGGGTGGAGCAGCAAACCGATGGATCAATTGCTGTTCGTAATTTATTGAATATTCTGCTTTCGACTGGAAAAATTGGCAAACCTCATTGCGGTTATGGAGCAATAACAGGACAGGGCAATGGACAAGGAGCCCGTGAACATGGCCAAAAAGCCGATCAGCTTCCGGGATACCGAGCCATTGAAAACGAGGAACATCGAGCATATATTGCAAGTGTTTGGGGGATCGATGAGGCCGAATTGCCGGGAAAAGGGGTTTCTGCATACGAAATGATTGAGAAAATCCATGAAGTTGAAATTACCGGCCTGTTTATTATGTGCTCGAATCCGGTTGTTTCCCATCCGAATGCACAATTTGTGATAAATGCATTAAAAAAATTAAAATTCTTTGTTGCAGCGGATCTTTTTTTGTCGGAGACGGCAAAATTAGCCGATTTGATTTTGCCCGCTTCTTCTTATTTGGAGGATGAGGGAACGATGACAAATGTGGAAGGCAGGGTCACACTTCGCGAAGCGAGCTTTCCATGTCAAGGAGAGGTCAAGCACGACTGGCAAATTATTTGTGAAATGGCACGTGTTCTTGGTAAAGAAAAGGCCTTTTCGTATACTTCGGCCGAAGAAATTTTTCAAGAATTACGAGTGGCCAGCCGTGGAGGAAAGGCTGATTATTACGGGATTACCTATGAGCGTCTGCGTAAAGAAGGCGGTATATTATGGCCTTGTCCTGATATGGGACATAGTGGGACGAAAAGGCTGTTTGAAGCTTCCTTTTCGCATCCTAATGGAAAAGCTGTCATGGTCATCGCTCCAAACAAATCAGTTGTGGCGAAAGAACAGACAAGTGAAGAATTTCCCTTGTTATTAACGACCGGAAGAGTTATGTCCCATTATTTAACAGGTGTGCAAACAAGGAAAAGTGCTGCATTAGCGGCAAGAAATGTGGAATCGTACCTGGAAATCCATCCGACAACTGCCTTAAAATATCAAATCCCTGATCATGCGTTGGTAAAAATTGAATCCAAACGAGGCGGCATAGTCGTTAGAAGCAAATGGTCAGAGACGATTCGCATGGATACCGTTTTCGTCCCATTTCATTGGGGTGACTCACAAAATGTGAATCTTCTAGTTTCAAAGAAATTAGATCCTGACTGCAGGATGCCTGGATTTAAGGTGACAGCAGTGAGAGTACGTCCGTTAATGGATCAATTATTACAATAATAATTCCATGTTGTGTGTATTTGACCATGTTTTATTGTTACAGATTATTATGAATATTTTGTTAATATCCTCGTCCATTTTCTTCACCCGTTATTATTCCAAGCATAGTATATAGCAAAGGTGGTGATGATAAATGGACTTTGGACTATCAGCCTGGATGCTATATACTATGCAGGCAGTTTTCGGACTAATGATTCTTAATTTCCTAATTCAGTTTATCCAAATGTTCTGGAAAGGCTCGTTTGATACAAGTTTTGTTCTAGATTATTTAAAAGATATCGTTTATTTCGTTCTTCCATTAAACCTTCTTATTTCCATGAATTCAATCGATCCAACTGGATGGATTATGACGACCTTCTACTTCATTGGCGGTCTTGCTGTCGTAATCAAGTACTTGATGGACATCAAAAATAAACTTGTTAAATAAATATTAGAGGCCTTCCCTTCTAGGGAGGGTCTTTTGCTTTGGCTCATTGAGTGAGGATACTAATTCCCATCAGCCTTCAAAATGTATCAAGATGGTCATTAGGAGAGGCTCCTAATTCCCTTCAGTCTTCAAAATGTATCGAGACGGTCATTAGGAGAGGCTCCTAATTCCCTTCAGCCTTCAAAATGTATCGAGACGGTCATTAGGAGAGGCTCCTAATTCCCTTCAGCCTTCAAAATGTATCGAGACGGTCATTAGGAGAGGTTCCTAATTCCCATCAACTTTCAAAAAGTGCCGGGACGGTCATTAAGAGAGGTTCCTAATGCCCGTCCGCTTTGAAATGGTGCCACAACGGTAAATAAGAGTGGATATTCACAGTCCAACAGCATTCCCAATAAAATTCTAAAAAAAATCTCGATTTTAAGATATTAGTGTTTACACCTTTAGGCTATTTCTTCATATAATATTCCAAATTTTCCGAAATGGAAGTGGGACCATGAAGAGTCATCGATGGATAAAGTGGCGCAAATTCCTGCTCTGGCTCGCCTTTATTGTATTTATTGGCGTGATATTAATAAAAGGAGGACCTTCTTATTGGTCGGTCGCCTTGACAATCATCAGCTTTTTATTTCAATTGCTATTCGCAATGTTATTTATGATCATACAGTTTGTGGCACTATTCTGGTTTCTGGCCCGAGGTCGAACGTACTGGATCTTGCCTGGTGAGACTGGTACGACCTGGGACGATTATCGGGGCAATCCTGAAATTGTTGAAAATGCCAGACGGATTGTTACCCTGCTTAGGGGTGTAAAAGAGTTTAAAGAAATGGGCGGCGAAGCCATCAGGGGCTTGCTGCTATGCGGTCCGCCAGGCACAGGGAAGTCCTATTTGGCACAAGTAATCGCCAACGAAGCACAGGTACCCTTTGCCTATGCTTCAGCTCCAAGCTTTCAAAATATGTTCTTTGGCGTAGGTAACCTGAAAGTCATGGGTCTCTACAAGAAAGCCCGAAAGCTTGCAGATGTATATGGTGCCTGTATTATTTTTATCGATGAAATCGACGCCATCGGGATGAGCCGTCAGGGTGGTGGAGGAGCAGGTGCAGGAATGATGGGCATGGCCGGAATGGGGGGTGCCGGGCTGCTTAATGAACTCCTTTTACAAATGGACCCTCCGAACATCGATAACTCCAAAATCGCTAAGTTTCTTCGCTCACTAGGGTTACGGAAAAAAGTAGCAGAGCGCCCAGCCGTTCTAACGATTGGCGCAACCAACCTTCCTGATGTCCTCGACCAGGCATTGCTCCGGCCGGGCCGCTTTGACCGCAAGCTTTGGGTCGACTCCCCTGATTATGATGGCCGGGTGGATGTTTTCCAATACTATCTTAAAAAAGTAAAAATTGATTCATCGCTTACTTCTGAGAAGGCCGCACTTGACACTATCGGCTATAGTCCAGCGCAAATCAAGCATATTGTCAATGAGTCTGTCGTAATCGCCCACCAGCGTGGTGCCCAGCTAGCCAGTTACGAGGACTTCCGTGCTGCGATGGAAACCTATGAGTGGGGGCTTAAACAGCCATTAAGCTCCATGATGGAGGATGAGAAGCGTAACGTCGCCTATCATGAGGCCGGTCATGCGGTGGCACAATATCTGTTGAAGCCTCACGAAAGAGTATGGAAGGTCACGATTATCCGGCGAGGCGGTGCACTTGGCCTTGCGGCTACTAAACCGACCGAAGAGCGCTATAACCGAAGTGACAGCGAAATGCTCGCTGAAATTCAAGTTTGTTTGGCTGCCAGAGCAGTGGAGGAGGAATTCCTCGGTAAGAAATTAAACGGAGTTACCTCCGATCTCCAGCAAGCCACTATGATAGCAGGTGCTTATCTTGGTATGGTCGGCATGGGCGATGAATTATTCAGCTGGCTTGCGGTAGGAACCCGAATCGATGGTCTTCGAGCACTGCGTCCAAAAATCAATTTGTTGTTAAAAGACCAGATGCAACAAGTGAAAAAACTTGTCAATGACCATGCTGACTTTGTCCACTCAATTGCTTCAGAGTTATTGAAGCGTGGCGATTTGACAGGTGAAGAGATTGAGGAGATTTACGTGAGCTTGTATGGCCAAACTAGGCCAGAACCGCCAAAGGTAAAACCATTAGTGAATTTTGATATACCTGCTTTAAATGCCCCAGCCGCCAACCTGATTGAGAATGATGTAGAATCCAAGGATTCCGATTAAATAAAAAATGGATGGTGTAAAACCATCCATTTTTTTATGATTCAGAAGACCATTCTTTTACTTTACGGTCACTTGGAAGGAAGTAACCGAGTAATCCTATGAGTGGTAAGAAGCTTACCAGATTCAAAACCGTTGTGAGGGAGTATTTGTCGATTAACGACCCGAGTGCAACGGCACCGAGGGCTCCGAGGCCGAACGATAGTCCCGTCGTAAGACCTGAAACGGTTCCGATCATATTTGGTACAAGTTCCTGAGCATAAACAACGGTCACAGACCAGCCAGTCATTAAAATAAATCCATTAAAAATCAAAATCACAAACGCCCAAAAAGGACCCGCATGTGGAAGCAAAAAGGAATAGGGGGCAGTTCCTACCATCGAGAAAAACAAAATGTTTTTTCTGCCAAATTTATCTGACAGGGGACCTCCGAAAAATGTTCCAAGGGCCACGGCAACCGCGTATAGGAAAATATAAATCTGTGCTTCCGTTAAACTAAGGTGAAAATGATCCATTAACTGAAATGGATAATAAACCGAAATTGCTGAATGATACCAGGTCCGTACGAATAAAAGAAAAAGGATTAAAACAAAGGTAATCGTGATCCTTTTTCGATTTAAGCTGGAACTCTGAGAATTTGATTTCATTTTAACAGGTGGATTTACTAGTAATCTCTGTTTATACCAACGAGAAATATAGAGTTGGATTCCAATGGCTGCTCCTGCCATGACGGTAAACCAGATTGCCCCAAATTGGCCAAATGGTACGAAAATGAGAATCGTCATTAAGGAGGCAAGGGACTGGCCGAAGTTTCCGCCTACTTGGAAGATTGATTGTGCCAGGCCCCGCTTCTTGCCAGCGGCCATAAAGGCTACCCGGGATGCTTCCGGATGAAATACAGCTGAACCTATTCCGATAAAAACGGTCGAGAGTAAGACCATCCAATAGCTGGGTGATAAAGCTAAGACTAATACGCCAATAAAAGTAAGAACCATTCCAATCGGCAGTAAGTATGGAGCGCGGCGGCGGTCAGAATAAAATCCAATCGGCGGCTGTAATATCGATGCCGTGATGTTAAGGGTAAAAATAATCGCTCCCGCTTGCAGGTAGGACAGCTCCATTTTGGTTTTTAAAATCGGTAATATAGATGGAATAATGGCTTGGATGGTATCGTTAAATAAGTGAACAACACTAATCAGAAACAGGATCCGGTACAATGTTGTTTTCTGCACTGCTGCAGGCAGCCCTTCTGTTAACCCGATTGTTTTTGATGTTTCTGTTTGCAAGATTCCTTCTCCTTCCTGATATCCATAATTCCATATAATTATAACTTCATTTCCTCTTTAGAGTACAAACCAATTGATTTTTGTTTTTTTATTACCATTACAAAAAGACTTGCAAGTAAACAAAAGATTCCCCCCAGGAAAAAGGCCCATGTGTAAGAATTAAAGATTTTATAAATGATGCCGCCGCCATATGCGGCCACTGCTGCCCCAACCTGATGAGCCGCGAAAATCCATCCATACACGATGCCGCTTTTTTCAATTCCAAAAATCTGCCTTGAAATGCTGATTGTTGGAGGGACAGTGGCAATCCAATCTAATCCATAAAAAATTGAAAAAATGATTAGTAGAGTAATAGAGCCATTATTTAATGCAATAGGAAGTAATACAAGTGAAGCCCCTCTAAGACCGTAATACCAAAACAACAACCAGCGGTTATCAAAACGGTCAGATAACCAACCCGAAACCGTTGTTCCAATCAGGTCAAAGATTCCCATAAAAGAGAGCAGGGAAGCGGCAGTAACTACAGGGATTCCAAAGCTGATACAATAAGAGATAAAATGCGTTCCAATCAAGCCGCTAGTTGAAAGACCGCAAATAAAAAAGCTGCCCGCTAACAACCAAAATTCTTTAATTCTTACAGCGTCTTGTAATGCTTGAAAAGCCATCACAATCGGATTTTTCTTTTCAAGGATATTGGACTCGTCAAGCTCATTATCTAAGCCATAAGGAAAAATCCCCGCCTCCTTGGGCGTGTTTTTCATAAATAAGAGAATAATTACGAACATAACGAAGCATAGAATTAGAATTAAGCCAATAGCCCAGCGCCAGGAATAATTTTTGATTACAATCGCTAAAATCGGAAGTAAAATTAACTGGCCTGTAGCTGTACTAGCAGTTAGGATTCCAAGCGCTAAGCCCCGTCGTTTCACAAACCAGCGATTAGAAACATATGTACTTAGAACGGTTAAAAACAATCCTGAACCCAATCCAATAATGATTCCCCAAATGAGAAGCAACTGCCATTCCTGCTTCATGAAAAAGGTAAGGAAAAGACCGCTCAATAATGTAGTCATAGCCGCGGCCATCATTTTTCTTAGCCCAAAAACTTCAAGCAGGGCCGCCATAAAAGGACCTGAAAAACCATATAAAAAAAGACTGATAGCAAAAGCTAAAGAAATGACTGACCGATCCCATCCAAATTCTTTTTCAAATGGGACAATAAATACTCCAGATGATGACCGGATGATACCTGCGACTATAATCGAGAAAAAAGCAACAATTAAGATGATCCAACTGTAATGAATCCGTTTCAAACCCTCACCCACAATCTTAAACTAAAATGTGAAAATAATATTAAGAATATTACATTAAATCAATCTATTGTACAATAAAATGCTTATATTCAGACAGCAGCCTGGAAAGTGCATGTTTTTTATGAAAATGGTCTAACATGGATGAATAGAAACAGAACAAGCGAAAGGGATCAGAATCACGATGGAACTCCTATTTTCATTTTTACAAGTGTTACTGCTAAGTTTTATAGAATTGATCTATCTGGTGGGATCCATCATCGCGGTGGGGTTGATTTTAGGATTTCTTGAACGTTATTCAAATTCGTACCTCGTACGCGCCTTTGGCCCGCGTGGGGTGTTGGTAACCGCATGGATTGGGACGCCAATTCATGAAATCGGCCACCTCATCCAATGCTTCCTGTGGGGACACCGGGTGACGAGGGTCAAACTTTTGCAGCTGAACAGTCCGAATGGCGTGCTTGGATTTGTCGAGCACCAATACAACCGGAACAGCATGTATCAGCAAGTGGGGAATTTCTTTATTGGCATAGGACCCATTTTTAGTGGAATCGGTTCGCTGATTTTGGGGATGTATCTTTTCGTGCCTCAATCCTTTAAAACCTTTCAGGAGCAGTTTCATCAACATGTTTCTCTTGAAAAGTTGGATATAAATGTTATTAAATCAATAGTGGGAGCCATATTTGCGATAAGTAAAAGTCTTTTTACACTAGAAAATTTCATCAACCCGCTTTTTTGGATTTTTTTAGCCATAGCTATCAGTATTTCTTCCCATATTGCATTAAGCAAAGCGGATATCCAAGGCTCAGCAAAAGGGCTAATGATGATGTTCTTTTTATTAGTTTTGTTTATTCTTGCTGCAGGCCTGCTCCAAATAGACAGCTACCGGCTGATAGTTAAATTCGCGGAATATAATGCTTATGTCCTTGCTTTTTCAGGTATCGCTTTCCTTTTTTCACTGTTTACCTTGGTATTAAGTTATATCCTTTATCAAATAAAAAATTATAGTAAGTGAGGATAGAAATTTGATAAATTTAGTATTATTAAGTGATTTTTCCAAGAAAAATAATCTTCAGTTAGAAGAGCGGATCAAAAGTCTTATCGCAGGTAAGTCATTTAAGCTTGGATATATTCCCTCCAAGTCAGATAAAGAAAGGAAATACTTTATCGCGGCAAAGGAATATTTTCGTTCTTTGGATATAAACGAGTTCCTCTATTTTGATGTAGACGAGGAGTATGACGAATCCCTGCTGGGAGAGCTCGAAAGCTGTGATGGCCTATACTTATCCGGCGGGAATACCTTCTATTTTTTAAAAAACTTACAAAAGAGAAACCTGCTGGGAAAAATCAACGAGATGGCGATTAACGGGAAACTATTGATAGGTGTAAGTGCCGGAAGCATTTTGATGTCAAAGACGATAAAAATCGCAGCGTTCATAGATGAAAATATTGTTCACTTGGAACCATTAAACGCTTTAGATTTAATAGATTTTGAGTTTATGCCGCATTGGGATACACAAAATACCCAGTTGCCGGAGCTTTTGGGGTATTCTAAATTGAAGACAATTTATACCTGTAATGACGGTGATGGCATTGTCATTACAGGTGAGCATATTGAGTTTTATGGAAAAATCAACGAAATACGTAATGGAAAAATCATTGAAGGGGGTTCACACCATGCATGAAGAAGGATTTATTGAAGTAACAGGCGGCAAGGTTTGGTATGAAATGTACAATAAAGAAGGCGCTGGGACGCCTGTTATCATATTACATGGAGGACCAGGGTCCTCGTGTTATTCGCTCCAAGGTTTAAAAGCTTTGTCTCTGGAACGCCCGGTTATTTTTTATGATCAACTTGGTTGTGGCAAGTCGGAACGGCCAAAGGACACCACTTTATGGCAGCTTGATCGGTTTGTCGAGGAATTAAGTCAAGTCAGAAGTGCTCTTAACTTAAATGAAATACATATTCTTGGCCATTCATGGGGGACGACGCTTGCAGCAGCTTATTGTTTAACAAAGCCAAGCGGTGTAAAGAGTGTTATTTTTTCAAGCCCTTGCCTTAGCGCTCCTGTATGGGAGGAAGATCAGCGAAGGAACCTAAAAAAGCTGCCACAAGAGATTCAAGAAATCATTTTACGCTGTGAAGAATCAGGAAAGACCGATTCCAAGGAATATCAGGACGCAACCCTTGTGTTTAATAAAAACTTCGTAAACAGATTGGATCCGTATCCAGAGTGGTTGAAACAAGGCTCCCAATATCGCAATCCAGAAGTATACAATGTCATGTGGGGACCGTCTGAATTCACGGTCCTAGGAAACTTGAAAAATTTTGATTGTACTTCTCAATTAAAGGAAATCACTTGTCCCACTTTGTACACATGCGGTCGTTTTGATGAGGCGACTCCTGAATCAACCGAATATTATTGTACCCTTACTACTAATGCCAAATTCCATGTGTTTGAGAACAGTGCTCATATGCCATATGTCGAAGAACCGGAGAAATTTTTGCAGGTGGTAAGAGAGTACTTGAAATCTGTCGACTAAAATTTAAAAAAAAATCCACCATTCCATCTTGGTGGATTTTTCCTTTTTAAAAAAGATAATTCCCTTCGAATATTATTTTGCTATTATTAAAAAGAAAATTAGATTTATAAGAAGGAAAATATAGGATTATGACGAAATGTGTTATATGACAATTTTCCTACATAAGGGGCAAAATAATGAAAAACATGGGTCAAATCTCTTTAGTATCCATTTCAATCCTTTTTTCAATATATCAAAGATTCTTCGAACACCATCCCTTTTTCACGGTTGATTTTTTAATTTTCACCGCTATCGCCTGGGTAGTCGGATGGCAATATGATAAAGCTCGCTACTTGGGAAAAAAAGCTCGTGACAGTGAGGAAAGTTACAAGAAATTGATTGATTCTTTACCTGAACCGGTTTATATTACCCATAATCATAAATTTATCTATCTAAATCATGCTGCTTTATGCATGGCTGGTGCGAAGCAGAAAGAGGACTTGTTCGGAAAAACCGTTATGGATTTCATTGTTCCTGAATATAAGGAACGTTTATTGGAGCGATATAAGCAAATTAAAAAAGCAAAACAGCCGGTCAATACGATTGTTTACAAAGCGAAGCGGCTCGACGGAACAACATTCTATTTTGAATCCTCCTCTATGAATATCATATTTGGCGGTAAAGAGGCGATGCTTTCGATTGGGAAGGACATCACTGATCGAAAGGAGCAAACGGACCGCTTGTTACAAAAGTCTGAGAAACTGGCATTATTAGGGCAAATGGCCGCTGGGATTGCCCATGAAATCCGCAATCCACTTACTTCCATCAAGGGTTTTATCCAGCTGTTTAAGGCCAATCAGCAGCAGGATGAGTATTTTGATATAGTTTTAGCTGAGCTTGAAAGAATAAATTCGATTGTTAGTGAATTCCTCTTTTTGGCAAAACCAACCGCAGCTGTTTTTATTGAAAAAGATGTAACGGTTTTAATTAACGATGTCATCACCTTAATGAACACCCAATCCATATTAAACAGTGTGGAAATCTTCGTTGATATTGAGGGGGAGATCCCGACCATCACTTGTGAGGAAAACCAGTTAAAACAAGTATTTTTAAACCTTTTAAAAAATGCTATTGAATCCATGCCGGATGGCGGCAATATTTTTGTGAAGGTGAAGGAAAGAGAAGAGGGGAATATTTCGATAAAAATTACTGACCAAGGGATTGGAATTCCTATAGAACGGATTACCACTCTTGGGGAGCCATTTTATACGACCAAAGAAAAAGGGACGGGTCTTGGTTTAATGACCTGTTACCGGATTATTGAAAGTCATAATGGAAAGCTTTTAATCCAGAGTGAAGTAAATCAAGGTACAACGATTGAAATCGTCTTGCCGACGATCACACAGCCGTTGCTGAAAAAGGAATTCAGCTATTCATAGCCCAAAAGAATCCTCAGTTCCTCGGGGATTCTTTTTTTGTATATATGTCGATTTTGGTAGTTCATTGTACTAAAAAGTCGAAAATATTGGAATCCCGTCTTTTTTTAGCTTGTTTTATCGAAACGATTCTACTAAATCAATAACATGATATAATACATTTTGCGGCAATTGTTTACAGTATTCGAAATTATCACATATTTTCTGAGGTGTATTTTTGCTATGAGACAGGAACAGTTAGAAAAGGCAATAAGTAAGAAAAGAGACGAGATGATAAAAATAGGGATGGCAAAAGGACTGCATAGTGAAGAAACGATCCTTTGCAGCCAGGAACTGGACGATATGCTAAACGAATATAATCGATTATCATTGCGGCCTAACCGTTTTAAGCCCACCATCCACCAATATCATGAATTTATACTTTTCTTAAATGAATGCACCTTTAAGCTATTAATGCTAGGGTGCAGTTCATACATTCGGTACTTCCAATTTTAATAGGATTTATATTTGGAAATAATATTCCATTGAGGACTTCTGAACTATTAATATATGATAACTCTAGCACTTGGTACTATTAATAGTTTCGGAGGGAAAAATAGATTGAAAAAAGTCCTGCTAAATGTGATTATTTTGACAATCATAGTTTCTTTATTTCCTCAAAATAAGGGTTTTGCAGAACAGACAGAACCAATCGTTAAAGCGAAGTTGATTAATTTTTTAGGAAACAAAACGGAAATTACTCTAAAACCAAATGGCGATTATCTTACGAATGACCAAAATCTAAAGTTATTTTCAGGTAATAGTTATCTATTAAAACAGGAAAATGGAAAAATTTCATTATATAAAGATGGAGTTCTCCTAAATTCCTTTGATGTATTAACAGCCAAACCTGTACAGCCAAATTCCCAGCTTTCCATCAATAATCGCGCCTACCTTGGCAGTTTTGATTTTGTGGTGGAAAATATGCGCTATGTTCGTCCGATTAATTCAGTGTTCATGGAGGACTATTTAAAAGGTGTTGTTCCAATTGAAATGTATCCTTCATGGAATGTTGAAGCCCTGAAAACACAAGCTGTAGCGGCAAGAACGTATGCGATGAGCTACAGTACTCGCGGTGTAATAGATGATACGATCGCTTATCAAGTATACGGCGGCTACATTTGGACGGCGAATACGTCAAAAGCTGTTGATGAGACGAGGGGACAGGTTGCCGAATATAACGGACGATTGATTAGTGCTGTATATTCTGCAAGCAACGGAGGACGAACTGAGAATAACACTAATGCCTGGGGTACGGTACTCGTTCCTTATTTAGCAATCAAGCAAGACCCATATGACCCCAAAACAGTTTGGAGCTTTTCTCTCCATAAAGAACAAATTCAATTATCCTCTTTAGATTTAGCAAAGTCTTCTGAATGGTGGTCCACAACGATAGAAGCAGATCAGACGATTACTTATAATATTAAAATGTGGTTAAATACTAATGGTTATGCAAATAATGAGATTAAAATCACCGCTATCCCTGAATTATCTTTATATGCTGCTGGTTCAGGCGGCAGAGTAAATAAAGGGAGCATTACGGTCGAGTTTGTAGAAAAGGATAACGTGGATGACTATGGAAAATTAATTCTAAAGCGTCTAGCCATTGCCGATGTGAGTGCGTCAAAAGTACGCTCCATTATTGGGAATCGTGTTATGTGGAGTTATTTATTGTCTGAATTTAAATCTGATAATGAAACGTTTTCTGTCAAAGGATTAGGTGATGGTCATGGTGTCGGCATGAGTCAATGGGGCGCCAAAAACATGGCTGATGCCGGGAAGACTTACGATGAAATTTTAAAATTTTATTATACAGGTATTTCCCTTGTTAACATGTATAGCCCATCATCGATTGCGGTGCAAAGCAGCAAACGAATTGGCTGGGTGAACGATCATGGGAAATGGTACTTTTTTAATCCAAACGGTTTAAAGGCAACTGGTTGGTTAAACAATGCCAGTCAGTGGTATTACCTAAATGGCAATGGTGAAATGCAAACCGGCTGGAAGTCTGTCGGTGGGAAATGGTATTACTTGAAGCCAACAGGAGCAATGGCCACTGGATGGCTGAAGGACAAAAATAAATGGTACTATTTAACTTCCACAGGTGCGATGGCAACCGGCTGGATCAAAGATAAAGGAAAAACCTACTATTTATCAAAAAACGGCGAAATGGTTCAAAATCGCCAATATATTGCAGGGAAATGGTATCAATTTCATACAAGCGGGAATTTAATCCGATAAAAAAGGCTGAATTCCTTCAGCCTTTTTTTCATGTAAAACATTAGATAAATAGATTCCCATTTTGCTATAATGATAAATGGGAGAAGTATTGTAAAAAATAGGTAGTTGAAAATCAACAGGTCTTTTTTTCAGGAGGTTTTATGAACAAAAATAAATATGTATTCTGGGGGTTAGTAATTACAACCCTAATTTCGGCACTCGATGCCAACATCATGCAAACGGCAAGCCCGACCATCGTGAAGCAGCTGGGCGGTATGGAGTTATTTGCCTGGATATTTGTCGTATATATGCTTGCAAGCACCGTTACCGTTCCGCTTTACGGAAAACTTTCAGATATGTACGGCCGGAAAAAATTATTAATGTTTGCGGTCGGCTTATTTACTCTCGGGTCTATCCTTTGCGGCATGGCGAACTCGATGGTGACGCTGATTATTTTCAGAGGTATTCAGGGCTTGGGAGCCGGCGGGATGATTCCACTCTCCATAATCATCGTTGGTGACCTATTTACAATCGAAACAAGAGGGAAAATCCAAGCTGTCTTTAGCAGTATTTGGGCAATTTCCTCCATTGTCGGTCCTGTCCTAGGTTCTTTTTTTGTTGAAGCATTATCATGGAGATGGATTTTCTTCATCAATATCCCCATAGGTATTGCAACCGTGCTTTGTTTAATACCCTATCAGGAACAAACTGAATTTAAAAAGACTCACATCGACTTTAAAGGGTTTTTCCTTTTCGGGATCTCTATCTCTCTGTTATTGCTAGCTACAAATGTCAGCAATGCCATTTGGTACCTGATCATTGGTTTTATTGGATTGATCGTCTTTGTTTTTGTGGAAAAGAAAGAGCAACACCCATTCCTTCCTGTTTCGTTGTTTAAAAACAAGGGAATCCTCATGTCCAACCTTTTTATGTTGGTCTACTGTCTTTCCTTTTTCGGAACATCCAACTTTATTCCTCTGTATTTACAAGAAGGAAACCATATGAGCATTTATAAAAGCGGACTGATTCTTTTAAGTATTGCCATCGGCTGGATGTTTGGAAGTACGCCAGCTGGGAAATGGATTATCCGCTTCGGTTATAAAAAATTATTTATCATTGGAAGCTTTATCACGGCTATATCAGGCTTGGTATTATTTTTATTCCTTAATGAACTATCCTACCTAGGGATGTTTCTAATCCTGACCGTCCAAGGTGTTTCCTTTGGCTTATTATTCGCAGTTGGCACCATTGCCTCCCAAGAATTTGCTGATGCGGATATTAAAGGGGTATCAACATCCTTGCAAATGTTCTTAAGAAACATCGGGACCTCAATTGGGGTAACCATCATGGGTCTGCTTATTAACCAAGCTGCCAACATTTCTATCGGTATGAAAAACGTCTTCCTATATGCATTATACTTAAGCCTGGTAACGGTATTATTAAGCTTCTTCATTCCAGCCAAAACGGCTGCTTTACGAGGAAATTAAGATAAAAACCCACCTTCCGTTGTAGACGAGGGTGGGTTTTTATATTTATACTATAGAAAAAAGAAATTTAAGGAGTCTCTTTCAATGAATTCACAAAAAACGGTTATTGATAAATTAAATCTTACGAAATATCCAACAAAGCTCATTCTTGGATTACCAGAAGATGTGAAAGATTTTAGTGAACTTGAATTTGATTCATCAATTCAAAAAGATCAATACGACATGTGCTTTTTCTTTGTTTTTAGCTTAGAAGAATTTTCTAAGCAAATTAAGCTTGTGATTGAAAAGAAACTACTGAAGGATAAAGGATATTTGTTCTTTGCTTATCCGAAAAAAGGGAATCCGACGTATAAGGAATACATAGAGCGAGACAGTATATTCCCCGGTATAGGTGTAGATGAAGATGGCTATGTTTCTGGCGGTGAGATCAAGTTCGCCAGAATGGTGAGTTTAAATAATGTGTTCACCGTCGTAGGATTGAAATCCGAACCAAAGAAAGCGAAAAAAGCGGCAAGTTCAAAAGCAAGTCAATGTGTGGATGATTATATTAATAATGTGGAAGACATTAAGCAGTACTTAAACAATAAAGAGAATTTATTAAATTTCTATAATGACCTAACTCCTGGCTATCAGAAGGATTGGGCACGGTATGTTTATAGCGCCAAAAGAAAAGAAACGCAGGAAAAGCGTCTGCTCGAAATGGAATCCGTTTTGGGGGATGGTTTTAAATCAATGGAATTATATAGACAAAGTAGACAGAATTAAGATGCATAAAGGGCCTTTGAAATGCAGAGGCCTTTTATCATCGTTTTTTCTTGGATTTTTCACGTAACTAAAGGTAAAATATTAAAATGATTACAATAAAATAAAGAGTAGGTAGTATACGATGATCGCAAAGACAGAAGAAGATTTTAAAAGTTTAAAGGAAATAGGTAAGATTGTAGCATCCATTCGGGATGAAATGGTTCGTCAAACCAAGCCGGGAATTACGACTAAAGAATTGGATGATATCGCTGGTGAGCTTTTTGAAAAAGCAGGTGCCATTTCTGCTCCAAAAGGAGAGTACGATTTCCCTGGATTTACGTGTATAAGTGTCAATGATGAGGTGGCCCATGGTATTCCTGGTCATCGGGTTATTCAGGAAGGTGACCTTGTCAATATCGATGTATCTGGTTCTAAAAACGGTTATTTCGCAGACACCGGCATTTCCTTTGTAGTCGGTGAAGGGAAAGACATTTTGCAGAAAATTTGTGATGTAGCAAAATTGGCTTTTGAAGCAGGACTAAAGAAAGCAAGACCAGGAGCTAAAAAAAGCGGTATCGGTAAAGCCGTCCACCAAACAGCAAGACAGCATGGTTTAACCGTCATTAAAAACCTAACAGGTCATGGGATTGGCCGCAGGATTCATGAAGCACCCGACCATGTTTACAATTATTATGAACCATGGGATGATGAGCTACTTAAAGAGGGGATGGTCATTGCTTTCGAACCGTTTATCTCCACGGATGAAGAAGAAGTGTTCCAAAAGGACGACGACTGGACTTATGCAACTGAAAAAAGCTTTGTCGCTCAGATTGAACATACACTGATTTTAACTAAAGATGGACCAATCATCATAACTCTATAATTGTTTCTTATTAATACGGAAAAAACTCGGTTCATTGACCGAGAAGACGATTTTGAACTTTAACAGGCAATGAAAACACAGTTCTTTGACCGAAAAGACGAAAAAAGACCTTTCACGGTCAATGAAAGCTCAATACTATTCCCAAAAAAACCGAAAGAGGTGCTATCCCGCACCTCTTTTTCTATTATTTCAAAATATCTTTAAATTCCTTTCCTTTTTGAACATAATGCTCACTGGACATTTGCAGCATTTGCAAGTCCTTTTCGTTTAACTCACGTACCACTTTACCTGGCGATCCGAGTACCAGGGAGCGCGGAGGGATTATGATTCCGCCAGCTAGAAGCGTATTGGCGCCAATAATGCATTCCTCACCAACCTCAACATTGTCCAATAGTGTAGAGCCCATTCCGATAATCGAATTCCTGCCAACTTTACACCCATGCAAAATAACATTATGGCCAACGGTTACATCATCCTCAATAATCACGGGAAATCCTTCGTATAAGTGGATGGTGGTGTTATCCTGGATGCTGCATCTTTCTCCGACAATAATCGGGCCATCGTCCGCCCTTAATACCGCATTAAACCAAACTGTTGAATCCTTCCCAATTTGTACATCCCCAACTAAATATGCCCCTGGTGCGACAAATACAGAATCATGAATCTCAGGGGATTTCCCCTTGTATGGAATTTTCATTTTTCATCTCTCCTATGTATTTCGAATCTTTTGAAATTAATATAGCATATAGGAGACTAAAAAGGTCTCTTGTTTTAAGAAAAATACTCTTTAATTGGCAACAATTCGAATATTCTAAATTTTTATTGTTTTCATCCACCTTTTTTCTCTAAAATTATCTTGAATACAGAATTTTGAGGAGGTAAAGGGATATGATTGAGAAAATCGTTGATATTCAGAAATTAGTTGAAGCCGTTGAAGAGGAAGTAGTTGAGTGGCGCAGGCATTTCCATGAAAATCCTGAGCTTTCATTTGAAGAAGTCGAAACCTCCAAATACGTATTTGAAAAACTAGAATCCTTCGGAAATATTGAGGCTTCTTGGGTAACTCCTACAAGTGTTATGGGCCGCCTTTTTGGCAGACAGCCAGGCAGGGTGATTGGCTTGAGAGCCGATATGGATGCTCTGCCCATTCAGGAGGAAACGGGTTTGCCTTTTGCCTCGAAAAATAGCGGGGTCATGCATGCCTGTGGACATGATGGGCATACGGCCATGCTTCTGGGCGCTGCAAAAGTCCTTTCTCAGTTAAAGGACGAAATAAATGGAGAAATTCGATTTTTCTTTCAACATGCGGAGGAATTGTCCCCTGGCGGTGCACAGGAGATGATCAAGGCAGGCGCAGCAGAGGGAATCGATGGCGTAATTGGGCTTCACCTTGGTTCTCAAGGTCCTTTAGGGAAATTTTCCCTTTGTTATGGAGATGTGACAGCAGCATGTGATGATTTTGATATCGTAATTCAGGGCAAGGGGGGGCATGGTTCAGAACCCAATGGAACGGTTGATCCCATTGCAATTGGAGTACAGCTTGTGAACGGAATCAATCAGCTTATTTCCCGCAAAGTGGATGCTAGCCAGCGTGCCGTTATTTCAGTTACCCAGTTCCATGGAGGATCCGCCAATAATATCATACCTGATCGTGTGACAATCGGGGGAACCGTCCGTACGTTTGACCCTGAAATTCGTAAGCAAATTCCAGTTTGGATTGAAAAGTTAACGAAGGGGCTAGCAGCGGCTCACGATGCAACCTATCAATTAGACTATAACTTTGGATATAGTCCAACTATAAATGAAGAAAATATTACCTCTCTTGTAGAACATACGATTGTGGAAACCTTTGGAGAAAGCAACTTTGTCCGCTCCCAAGCCTTGATGGGAAGTGAAGATTTCTCTGCTTTTGCCGAGATTGCTCCAGGCTGTTTTGCCTTCCTGGGAGCAGGAAGCGAAAATCCTGCCGAAAATTATCCGCATCATCATCCAAAATTTGATGTAAAAGAAGAGGCTCTGATTCTTGGGGTTCATTATTTTGTACGGACTTCCTTAAAATTTTTAAATGAAAAATAAACATGAAGCGGGAAGAAGCCGGCGGGGCAGTTTGTTTTGCTCTTCGCCGGCTTCATTTTAATATATTCTAAATTTAATTGATTGGGATCTTCACATCCACTATCGTTCCCCATCCGAGCTTACTTCGAATGGTAATTCCGTGTTTTTCTCCATAGGTTAATTGTAAACGCTTGTTCGTATTATAAAGTCCGATATGATCAGAAGATGAATAAGCTGACTCCAATTTTGAGCGAATATCCAATAATTTTTCCGCTCCAATTCCCGTACCATTGTCAATGACCGATACATTTAGGAATGATGCACTGCTTTTGATTCGCACCTTTATGGAAAGAGTTCTTTCCAATCCCGCCATGCCATGCTCGAGCGAATTTTCAATAAGGGGCTGCAGAAAAAGTTTTACGACATAATATTTTTCAACACCCTCATCACATTCCCATACACATGTAAATTGATCTTTGTGCCTGATTTTTTGAATTTCCACATAACTTTTCGTATGTTTAATTTCATCCTTTAATACCACTAAATCATCATTTGCATCTAAAGAAAAACGGAGGATATTCGCCAAATGATCGATCATATCATTAATTTCATTTGGTCTCTTCGTAAGACTAATAACCTTCCAATTAATCGTTTCTAGTGTATTAAATAAAAAATGCGGATTTAATTGTGATTGATGCATAGATAGTTCCAGTGCTTGCAATTTATACTTTCGTTCCGAAAGAAGAACTTTCATATAGGATTGCTCCATAAAGTTCGTCACGATTTTATGAATAATAAAGCTGTGAACATCCTTTACCACGGTTGGTAAATGTGGGAGAGGTTCACCTTTTTCTGCTTTATTTAAAATGGTGATAATGGAACGGATGTCTGCGAAATTTCTTTTCGTTAAGAAATAAGCTGAAATTCCCCCAACTATGATAGACAGGAATAGTAGAATTATTGTAACCATAATCAATTGGTATGGGAGTTTATAAAGAGAACTCCTTGGAATGGATGAAAAAAACAACCAACTATATTTTTCAGATTCCAATTTAAAGACGATAGAGGCTTCATTCTGAATTTTCAGGGTGTCGATTTCATTTGGTGTTGTTACCATTTTCTCGATCTCAGAAGAGGTTAAATGGACTGGATGATTTTCAAAAAGAACCTGGTTAGTCATATCCATCACCAATATATTTTGTCCTGGCATTTTATATAAACTATTTAGATAATCTTTCAAATAAGTTGTGTTTACATTCAAAACAATGTAACCAAGATCGCCATTTGCAAGAGTGAAACTTCGATACACGGAAATGACTTCTATCTTTTTAGCTGGAAAATTTTCTGGCTTCCGAACGATGGTTCTTTTCTTTGTCCAAACTTTATCGCTGCTTTTCTCTTTAATTAAACTCTCGTACCAAGAAGTGTCTTCAAAAGTATTAAGGTCGACCACTCCGCCGGTTGTAGAGGTTAAAAATCGATTTTTGTCATTTTCTATGTAAATGTAAATGGAATCAACATAGGGATGTGCAATAGCAGGGGAATCAATCGTATTTTTGATCGATGCCAGCTTTACATAATCCTTTTGGTCAAGCCATTCTTTTTCTAGCATGTTTTGCAGATCAATAAATTCAACCGCACTAGCGGCAATGGTTAAATTAATCGAATTCAATTCATCAAAAATCATTTCCACATTCATTTGAATTTGATTGAGCAGGTTCAGATTTTCCTGATTAATTTTTTCCTTTAAATTGAAATGAATTAAGGGTATCGCAGCTGATCCTAGAATGAAGATAGGAATGAGCATTGGAATGAGAAGTTTGGTTAAATTTTTAATATAAAAAGAACGTTTATGTGAGTCCATATATCGTGAGTCCTTAATTTATGAGTCTATATTCTTTCGGACTAATACCGAAATATTTACGGAAAGCTCTGGTAAAATTCTTGGCGTTACTGTATCCAACCATTTCACTGACCTCATAGGCCTTATATTTCATCGTTTTTAATAAATTCGCTGCTTCTTCCATTTTTATTTGAAAGACAAAGTCAGAGAAATTTTCTTCCGTTTTTTGTTTAAAATATTTGCTTACATAATGGGGGTTCATAAAAACAATTTGTGCGGCATCTTCTAAGGTGGCGTTTTTATAATTGGTTTTTACATAATCTTTTATTTTTAGAATAATAGGGTCCTCATCTTTTACGTTTGTTGCAATTTCCGTTAGGGGAGGGGAGGGATTTCTTAGATCGAGTTCTTTCTTGATTTGCGTAAACGCTTCTGTTAAATCCGAAAATTTAGTCGGTTTCAAAATATAATTCTTTACCCCATATTTAATAGCAGACTGAGCATAGTGAAATTCCTGATAACCGCTTAGAAAAATAGTCATTACTGGTGAATTCTGCTGGTGAATTTCTTTTATCACCTCAATGCCAGTCATGATTGGCATTTGGATGTCACAGAGTAATACATCAGTATTGCCTTCGGAAATCAGCTCCAGTACCTCTTTCCCATTTGATGCCTGTCCAATCACTTCGAAACCAATCTCATCCCATGGGAAAAAGTTTACTAATCCATGCCGGATTTCATATTCATCATCAGCAATCACCAAATTATACATTCGTACACCTCCTGTGAAATTATTATAATATTCAAAATATACAATACTTTTAATAGTTCAACAAGAGGAATCCTTTTTTGCTTGTCAATTAATGATACGAAATGTCAATTCAAGTCCCTTTTTTTCATTTCTATACTTTGATTAAATAGTGTTAATCAAGTTAAACGGTAATGAAACAGCTTTTGAAAAGACTGAATATTTTTAATATTATCTTTGGAAGAGTGGTGAGGAAATGAGACCTTTGCTTGAAGTTGATCATGTAAAAATTGTCTTTGAGTCGGACAAGGAAGAAGTGATTTCGGTTGAAGAGGTTAGTTTTTCAGTCAAACCGGGTGAAACAATCGGGATTGTGGGTGAATCTGGTTGCGGCAAAAGTGTTACTTCATTGTCGATTATGGGTCTGCTCGGTAAAAACGGAAAAGTAAAAAATGGACATATTTTTTTCGGTGATGAAGATCTGACACAGGTAACACAGCAACGCCTAAGAGAAATCAGAGGGAATGAAATTTCTATGATTTTTCAGGAACCTATGACCTCCCTAAATCCTGTTTTCAGCATTGGCAATCAAATGATAGAGGGAATCCAGCTTCATCTGAAAATGAATAGTAAGGAAGCTAAGGAATTTTCTGTGGAAATGTTAAAAAAGGTTGGTATTCCGAGGGCAAAGGAAATCATGAAGGAGTATCCGCATGCGTTATCAGGAGGTATGAGGCAGAGGGTGATGATCGCCATGGCCTTGGCGTGTAAACCGAAGCTTCTTATCGCGGATGAACCAACTACAGCACTGGATGTAACGATACAGGCACAAATTTTACATTTAATGAAAAAATTGCAAAAGGATTCAGATACGGCCATCATGCTTATTACCCATGATCTTGGAGTTATTGCCGAGACTGCCGATCGAGTCATTGTCATGTACGCAGGGCAGGTTGTGGAGGAGGCCGATGTATTCACGCTTTTTAAGGAACCGAAGCATCCTTATACACAAGGGTTAATGGCGTCTATACCTCATTTGGAATATGAAAATGAACAGCGGCTTGCCTCAATTCCTGGTTCGGTCCCAAGTTTGAAGAATATGCCGCAAGGCTGCAGATTTCATGCTAGATGTCCACATGCCACAAAGCGATGCCAGCAGGAACAGCCTGGACTTGAGCAAATTCAGGAAGGACACAAAGTGAGATGCTGGTTAATCGAAGATGTTCAACCAAGTATGATCTCTGGAATGCCAAAGGAGGCATTAGTCAAATGACCATCACGATGGAAAAGGGAACGAATCCTCTATTAAGAGTAGAAAAATTAAAAACCTATTATCCTATTAAAAAAGGGATCCTTTCTAGAACGGTTGGACATGTTAAAGCAGTGGATGGGGTGGATTTTTTCATTCAATCCGGTGAAACACTTGGATTGGTAGGGGAATCTGGCTGCGGTAAATCAACCATAGGAAAAACACTTGTAAGGCTTGAAAATGCATCAGAGGGTAAAGTGTTCTTTCAGGAGCAGGAAATTACGAAAGCAAATAGTGAAACGATGAAAAGTATTCGCAGGGACCTCCAAATTATTTTTCAAGACCCATATTCCTCTTTAAATCCTAGAAAGCGAATCAAGGATCTATTAGAGGAGCCGATGAAAATTCATCGAGTAGTGGAGAAAGAAAACCTCCATAAACGAGTGGATGAACTTCTTGAATTGGTCGGATTACCTAAAAGCTATAAAAATCGTTATCCGCATGAATTTTCCGGAGGTCAAAGGCAGCGGATTGGAATTGCCAGAGCCTTATCTCTTAATCCAAAATTGATCATTTGTGATGAACCCGTTTCTGCTTTGGATGTTTCGATTCAGGCTCAAATCCTAAACCTTTTAAAGGATTTGCAAAAGGAATTTAACCTGACCTATTTATTTATTGCCCATGGGTTAGGTGCCGTGAAATACATCAGTGATCGAATTGCCGTCATGTATTTAGGGAAAATCGTTGAAGTAGCGAAAACAGAAGAAATTTTTCGCAATCCAAAGCATCCTTATACAAAGGCATTATTAAGCTCCTATCCTATTCCGAACCCTGAACTAAGATCGAAAGAAAGAATCATCATACCAGGCGATGTGCCAAGCCCAGCCAATCCGCCGAGCGGATGCAGCTTTCATACACGGTGCCCAATCGCAACCGCGATTTGCCGAGAGCAAAGTCCGGTTCTTAAAGGGAAGGAACATAGCGTTGCATGCTTTGCCATTAATGAAGCGTATGTAGATACGTTTTAGAAGGAGGGGGCAAATTTGGTTCCATATATTATTCGCAGGCTCTTAATTGCGATTCCAGTCTTATTTGGGGTAACGATTGTCAACTTTATCATTATTAATATGGCTCCCGGGAACCCGGTTGATATGTATGTTGACCCCAACACTTCACAGGAGCTTCTCAATTTACGGAAAGAACAATTAGGCTTGAATGACCCTTTATGGGTTCAATTTTTCCATTGGCTCGGTAATCTGGTGCAGGGCAATTTAGGATACTCGTTTTCTACCTATGAACCTGTTTCGAAAGTGATTTTAGAAAGGATTGGCCCTACTTTTCAATTAACGTTTCTTGCCCTTATCGTAGGATTAATCATTGCGCTGCCAATCGGAATTATGAGTGCAGTAAAGCAATATAGCAAACTTGATTATTTGGCGACCGGTACATCCTTTTTCGGGATCTCCATTCCGCATTTTTTCCTTGGCTTAGGTCTTATTTATATCTTCGCCGTACAATTACAATGGCTGCCTGCAGGAGGGATGTCGACCCTCGGAAGTGAAGATGATTTCTTTGACAAGATCAAGCATCTCATCCTGCCGGTTATGGTTCTGGCGGTAGGAATTGCCGGACAATACGTCCGCTATGTCAGGGCAAGTCTCCTGGAGGTACTGGGGCAGGATTATTTGCGGACTGCCAGGGCTAAGGGATTAAAAGAAATCGTCATCACCAATAAGCATGCTTTAAAAAATGCACTCATTCCGATTATCACGATTATCGGTCTTGAAATTCCTTTTTTACTTGGCGGGGCGGTTATTACGGAACAGGTCTTTCAGTGGCCGGGAATGGGACAGCTTACCATCCAATCCATCATGTCAAGGGATTATCCAACTCTGATGGCGCTCAATCTTTTAACAGCTTTTATGGTTTTATTTGCAAACCTATTTACGGACATTCTCTATTCGTTTGTGGATCCACGGATTAAATATAAGTAGGAGAGGAGGGATCGTTTATGCCAATGCTGGAAACTGGTATCAAAAATGAAGTGGAAATACCACCCATATCCAATACAGAACTGGGGAAGGAGGAAACACCTTTACAGCTTATCGTAAAACGCTTTATGAAGCATCGTTTAGCGGTGGCAGGGAGTATTTTTATGCTTTTCATTATCCTCGTTGCTATTTTTGCTCCTTGGATTGCACCAAAGGAACCCTTTCAGGTTTATGATGAATTTTCAGCACCGCCATCCGCAGAACACTGGTTAGGCACCGATCAAGTTGGACGGGATATTTTCACCCGCTTAATCTATGCTTCCCGGGTATCGATGATAGTCGGCCTTGGTGCCGTTTTGATATATAGTATCATAGGTACGATTGTCGGCGCGGTTTCAGGCTACTTTGGAGGATGGGTAGATATCGTGTTAATGCGCTTAACTGATGTCTTTATGTCATTCCCAAGCCTGATGTTAATCCTTGTAGTCGTCAGTATTCTGGGACCTAATTTGTTAAATATTATCTGGATATTGGGACTCCTGGGCTGGCCTTCCGTTGCCAGACTTGTCCGCGGCAGCGTCCTTTCGTTAAAGCATGTTGATTTTGTGAAATCTGGAGTGGTGCTTGGATTAAGTACTCCAAGGATTTTATTTCAGCATATATTGCCGAATGCGATTGCACCTATTCTTGTCCAAGCAACCTTTGGAATTGCAGCAGCCATCATTGTTGAAGCTTCGCTTAGTTTTCTAGGTATGGGGGTACAGCCGCCGACAGCGAGCTGGGGAAATATGCTGACTGATGCCCAATCCTTAACAGTATTAACCTCGCAGCCATGGCTTTGGGTTCCACCAGGTATTATGATTGTTCTTGTAGTGTTATCCATTAATTTTATCGGTGACGGTCTGCGAGATGCACTTGATCCGAAAACATTGAAATAGTTTTGTAAAAAGCTAATCAAATATTTTATTAGGAAAAGAGGGACAGAAATGAGAAAAGGGAAGGTAAAGTTTTTAACCATTTTTTCCATTGCTTTGCTGCTATTATTAAGTGCATGTTCTGGTGCAAATGAAACATCGTCTTCATCAAAGGACAAAGGCAAGGGGAATGCATCTGCAAGTTTGGGTGATACCATTGTTGTGGGTGTTTCAAACGCCATAGGTACACTTAATCCGATTAACGCCCGTGATTTAGGAGCTATGACTCTATCATCGATTCTATTCGACCCTTTCTTTGAACTAAACGAAAATATGGAATTCCAATTTAAGTTAGCAGAAAGCTTTGAAACAAAGGATAATCAAGCCTTTACAATTAAACTAAATTCAAAAGCAAATTGGACCGATGGGAAGCCTGTTACAACAGAGGATGTTAAATTCACCTTTGACACGTTGGCAAATCCTGCTGTTCAAAGCGTTGGCCTGAAAACTCTTAATATCATTGAAGGTTTAGATGATAATGGGCAGCTGCCTAAAGGGGAAAAAACGGTAAAAGGTATCGAAATCGTCGATAATAAAACGTTTATCATTCATACAAAAAAACCGACTGACCCTAACTATATTAAAGGGAACTTAATCAATATCCGAACCATTCCGAGCCACATCTTAAAAGATAAAGATCCTGCAAAGCTTCATCAAGATCCATTTATGTTGAAACCGACTGTAACAGATGGTGCTTATACACTTGTAAATTTCAAAGGGGAAACACAGGTGGAATATAAGGCGAACCCTGATTATTACCGCGGGGCACCGAAGACCGAAAAGCTTTTCTTTAAAGTTGTGCCTCAAGCCAATATGACTGCACAGCTGCAAACGGGTGAAATTCATTTGAATTACCCATCCACTGGAGCCATTGCCATCCAAGATGTTGAAAAGGTGAAAAATATGGCGAATGTAGAGGCTGTAGACGGCAAGGGCTATGATTATCAAGAAATCTATATGAATACTAAAACGTTTACTGATTCGAAGATGCGTCAAGCGATTGCCTATGCGATTAACCGGCCTCAAATTGTTGAGAAGCTGTTAAAAGGGAAAGCTGAGATCATTGATGGGCCGTATACAAAACTGCACCCATATTTTGATAAAGATATTAAGAACTATGAATATGATCCGGAGAAAGCAAAGCAGCTTATTGAGGAATCAGGCTGGGATAAGAGTAAGCCAATTCGCGTCAATGTTCCAATTGGCAACCAGGTTCGTGAACAATCAGCCGTTATTATAGCTGAGAATTTAAAAGCAGTCGGCTTAAATGTTCAAATCCAAAAGTTTGATTTTCCTACCCATATGCAAAAAGGGGCAAAACATGATTTTGATTTAATGTTCCTTGGAATACCTTATCAAGTGGATCCTGATGTAAGTGCCTTCTATGGAACAGGCGGACCTTATAACTTTGCCGGTTATAGCAATCCAGAGTTGGATGAATTGTTGAATAAAGGAAAATTAGAACCAAACCCTGAAAATCGCAGAGTCATTTACAATAAAGTTCAAGAAATTTTACATGAAGACTTGCCAACTATTTCACTTTATTCCGATTACCTGATGGGAGCAGTATCTAAAAAGGTAAAAGTAGGTTTACCAAAACAATTTGGTATGTTCTATAATGTTCAAGATTGGGTAGTACAAAAATAATAGCATTAAGAAGAGACTGCTTTCCTGAATGAATGTGGTCTCTTTTTCTTAGTTTAACTAAAATGAAGTTGTCGAGTAGTCTATCATCTTTGGTATTATATATAGAAGAAATATTTCAAACAATTTTTACGGCTAGGGGGAGCAGCTATGTCAAAAACGATTTTTACCAATGGAAAAATCCATACACTTGATTTGACTTTGCCATTAGTGGAAGCAGTTGTGGTTGAAAATGGCAGAATTATTGACTTAGGAAGTCATCACGATATGGTTTTGCAATGGGGAAGAGCTGGTGCTGAAATCATTGATATGCAGGGCAGAACGGTTTCACCAGGACTTATTGACAGCCACTTGCATCTCTCAGGTGTTGCTTTTAATCTTTTAGACCTTGATTTAACAGGCGTAAGAACCAAAGGCGAAATGCTTAGGAGAATAGAGTCAAGGGCGAAAACCGTTGCTCCAGGGACCTGGCTAGTTGGGATGGGCTGGGATGAAAATCTTTTCACTGAGGGCACCATTCCGACGATTGAAGAACTGGATTATGTTGCACCACATTGTCCCATCTATTTGAAGCGTATATGTCACCATGCATTTTTGGTAAATAGCAAGGCAATAGAAATGAGCGGCTACCATCCATCTATTGACATACCAGTTGGTGGAACCGTAGTCTTGGATCCACTTTCGAAAAAGCCGACTGGACTTCTGCTGGAATCTGCATCGAAGATCGTGACGAAAAACATGCCAGATAAAACCTACGATGAATTAAAAAGTGGATTGCGGGATGCCATGAATTTTGCCGTTTCGAAGGGGTTAACAAGTGTACATACCAATGACCCTGCCTATTTAGGAGGGCTTGATCAAACGTATCAATTGTATGATGAATTGCTAAACCAGGAGCAAGTTGGTTTACGCAGTAATCTCCTCATTGATTATCCTTTTCTTAAACGATTGAAAGAAAGAAAAATGCATGCTGGTTTTGGCAATGAGATATTACAAATAGGAGCTATCAAAATTTTTGCCGACGGGGCCTTCGGACGGCGAACAGCCCTGCTTTCAGAGCCGTATCAGGATGACCCCAACCAATACGGAGATGCGATGCTATCCCAAGATGCTTTATATGAAATTGTCAAAGAGGCACGTGATTTCTCTATGCCTATTGCTGTTCATACTATAGGTGACCAAGCGTTGGAAAATGTTTTAGACATCCTTGACCAGTTTCCGACAGTGGACCATCGTGACCGCATCATTCATACCTCTCTGGTTCGTCCAGATTTAGTACGGAGATTAGAGGACAGGAGTCGAATTGCTGATATCCAGCCAAGATTTGTCGTAGGGGACTATCCATGGGTACGCGAAAGAGTAGGAGAGGTGCGGGAGCAATATTTATATGCGTGGAAAACTTTATTGTCTGCAGGCGTCTTGTGTGCGGGAGGTTCTGATGCACCAGTTGAGCCCGTTGACCCTTTGCTTGGTATCCATGCGGCTGTAACCCGGAGAGCTCCAGGAGAAACACATCAAGGCTGGAATGCGAAAGAAAAATTATCCATTTTGGAAGCAATTAAATTGTTTACAATAGGCGGAGCCTACGCCACCAATGAAGAACATATTAAGGGAACCATCTCACGCGGAAAACTGGCCGACATGACCATTTATTCCAAAAACCTAATGACAATGGAAAACCCAGATGAACTCCTCTCAACAGAGATTGAAATGACCATCATAAACGGCGAAATAAAATACCAAAAATAACGTGAAAAGATGATTAATGGTGTCAGGCACCGTTCGTGGACAATTGTCCTCCCTCGGAGGACGATTGTCTTCATAAAATGTAAGCGCTTTATAAATTGTCTAAATATAAAAAATAGTCAAAAAATATTGACAGGGCATTTTTTCGATGGTAACCTAATAAAAAATTAATCCTAAATCAATGACGAGAAGAGTAAGAATGCTCCTTGTTCCCTAGAGAGTCGACGTTTGGTGGGAGTCGATAGCAGGACATTCCGAAGATCATCTCCGAGATGTATAGCTGAACGGTATCAGTAAGCTATACCGGCAATTCCTCCGTTATATTGGAATGCGTACAAGTGCAAATTACAAAGTGCTGTACGTCTATCGAGAGCCGCAACTGAAGATTTGTTGCGGAAGTAGGGTGGTAACGCGAGAACAACTCGTCCCTATCCATATGGGACGGGTTTTTTGTTGTTTTCAAGCCCTCAACTAATGAGAAAAAATGATGTTTGAATATGAGGAGGAACCGAGAAAATGAGTCAACAAGTAGACAAAAAAACGCTGAATGTAGAGGATATCATCATTGCAAGTCACACGATTAGGGACGTGATTTCGCCAACTCCTCTGCAATTTAACCATTTATTATCTGAAAGGTATGGCTGTAATGTTTATTTAAAGCGGGAAGACATGCAAAGTGTCCGTTCCTTTAAAATTCGCGGGGCCTATAATCGGATTAAAAAGTTAAGCCCTGAGGAAACGCAAAACGGAATCATCTGCGCTAGTGCAGGCAACCATGCCCAAGGAGTGGCCTATTCCTGCCATCTATTAAAAATCAGCGGCAAAATTTTCATGCCAACCACAACCCCTAAACAAAAGGTAAACTCAGTGAAATTCTGGGGCAGGGATAGTGTTGAAATTGTATTAGTAGGTGATACCTTTGATGATGCTTCTGAAAAGGCGCTGGAATGCAGCCGTGCTGAAAACCGGACCTTTATTCATCCTTTTGATGACTTTGACGTCATCGCGGGTCAAGGTACGGTGGCTGTTGAACTTCTTAATGATTGCCCTGAAAAAGTTGATTTTCTATTCGGCGCAATCGGCGGCGGCGGGCTAATGGCCGGAGTAGGAACATATTTAAAGCACATCTCTCCTGAGACCCGTTTAATTGGTGTAGAGCCTGAAGGAGCACCTGGAATGAAGGAATCGATTTTAAAGGGTGAAGTAACTTCACTTGAAAAAATTGATCCGTTTGTAGATGGTGCCGCGGTTAAAACAGTTGGGTCTAATACCTTCAACATTTGTAAAGAAATTGTTGATGATATCATCGTTGTTCCAGAAGGAAAGGTATGTACGACCCTATTAACTCTTTATAACGAAAATGCTATTGTCGTAGAACCAACAGGAGCACTTTCCGTTGCGGCCTTAGATACATACGCAGATGAAATTAAAGGTAAGACGGTTGTTTGTATCATCAGCGGCGGAAACAATGATATCGGAAGAATGCAGGAAATTAAAGAGCGCTCGAAGCTTTATGAAGGTTTGCAGCATTATTTTATTGTCCAGTTTCCGCAGCGGCCTGGAGCATTACGGGAATTCTTATTAGACGTACTTGGTCCAAATGATGATATTAGCCATTTCGAATATACGAAAAAAAATAATCGTGAAACCGGACCGGCTTTGGTTGGAATTGAGTTGAAGGATAAAGACGATTACTATCCATTAATTGAGCGGATCAAAACGAAGGGATTCGTTTATCGGGAAGTCAACAAAGATAGCACCTTGTTTCAAATGCTTGTATAGTCATAAGCTTGAAAAAAGTGGTTCAGAGAAACTGAACCACTTTTTTGTATTTAATCACACCAAAATAGCAAGCATATTGGAATATTTATATTAAATTGGTAAAAGTTATAAAAGGGTGGTGGTGGTGTGTCTTTATTTCGAAATACTAAGAAAAGAAAATTAAACACAATAAAAGCAAAACCTTTGGTTCCAAGTAAAGTAATGGAGGAGCACAGTAACACCACAACCACAAGTTCGTTAAAAGAAACAGAGGAATTAATAAAAGAAATTTTGGGTGAAAATGATGACCTTGATATAAAGTATTTCAAAATTTTCGGACAATACAATGCAGCACTTTTCTATTTCCCCAATCTAGTTAATATCGAAATCATCAATATAGATATTTTAAAACCGTTAATGTATGTTCCTGAACATTTGATAGGCAGAGAGAAGCCGCTCCTACAATTAATTGATTTGATTCTTAATGAAGCGTTATATCATTGTCAAGCAAGAATTGAAGCGAATATTGAAAAGTTAATTGAGGTACTTCTGCGCGGTGAAACCGTGATTTGCATTGATGGAGTAGCAGAAGCTCTTCATATTGGTACGAGAAGCATTGAAAAGCGTTCCATCGCCCAACCGGAAACAGAACAAGTTATTTTAGGCCCTCGGGAGGGATTTATCGAAAGTATTGCTACAAATATTGCATTACTGCGATACCGACTTCCAACGGCAGATTTCCAAGTGAAAACAATGAAGATTGGCAGGCTGACAAAATCAACAGTAGCCTATTGTTATTTAAAAGGAATTGCTAACGAGACAGTCATTCAGGAAGTAGAAAAAAGATTATCTGAAATTGATATTGACGCCATTATGGATGTTGGCTATTTAGAACAATTTATCGAAGATAATCCTTTTTCACCCTTTCCTCAGACGCAAAGCACGGAAAGGCCGGATAGGACAGTGGCAAATTTAATAGAGGGGCGAGTGGCTATTCTTGTTGATGGTTCCCCTTTTGCCTTGATGGTCCCAGTTGTATTTAATCAATTTTACCAAACAACTGAGGATTACTCTTCGAGGTTTTTGATGGGCAGCTTTGTCAGGATGGCCAGGATATTAGCTCTCGTGTTTTCTTTAATCTTCCCATCCCTCTATGTATCTTTCATCTCGTTTAATCCTGAATTGCTGCCAACAGAATTTGCGGTTGCTGTCGCTGGAGGAAGAGCAGGAGTCCCGTATCCTGCTGTTTTTGAAGTTTTGATTATCGAAGTTGCGATGGAGGTATTAAGGGAGGCTACTGTCCGGCTCCCTAAACAAGTAGGTGGTGCCCTATCAATCGTAGGGGTGCTGGTTATTGGACAGGCGGCGGTTGAAGCGGGGTTATCGAGCCCAATTACCGTAGTAGTCATTGCCATAACTACCATTGGTTCGTTTGCGACTCCAGCATATTCAGCCGCATTTGCCTTAAGAATGCTCAGGTTTCCAATTATGATTATGGCTGGAATGTTCGGTTTATACGGAGTGGTGATTGGAATAATCTTTATCTTTAACCATATGGTGTCATTAAAATCCTTTGGTGTACCATATATGGCTCCTGTTTCCCCAGAGGATTATCAAGGCGTAAAAGATGTAGTCTTTCGGAGTCCTTTATGGTGGATGCCAAAAAGACCGAATTTTCTCCACCCTGATAATCGGAATAGACTTAAAAAAAATAATAATACAGTCTTAAAACACAGTAAGATTGGCAATGATCAACGGGAGGGTTTGAATAATGGGGGATCCGAAAGAAATCACAACACTTCAAACATCGACAATCATAATTAGTACCATTATTGGGGTGGGTGTACTTCCGTTGCCCTTATTTGCAGTGCGAGCCGGTGATACAGGTGCTCCACTTGTTACATTAATTGGAATAATTCTGGCAGCTATTGGTTTATTTATTCTTACACTGCTGGGAATGCGTCATCCTGAAAAAACCATCATTACATATAGCCAGGATATAATAGGTAAATGGATGGGGAGATTCTGCAGTTTATTTGTTATTTTCTTTTTTTTAGTTTTAACTGGACTGGCTTCGCGTGAATTTGGGGCAGTTGTGGTTTCTGCTGTCTTAAGAGAAACACCATTGGAGGTTACCGTCATTGTCATGCTTTTGCTAGCCTGTTTAAGTTGTAGAAACAACATTAACGTGTTTTCCTACATTCACAATTTTTATGTACCAATGATATTGGCACCTGCAATTATTGTTGTTGTTTTGTCATTAAAGAATGCCAATATCTTATATTTACGTCCTCTAATTGGCACAAATTTTTATAATATGTTTACGGGCATGTTAACAATCTCTGCGCTTTTTCAAGGTTCCTTCATCATCACGATGATTATTCCTTCGATGAAAACGCCTAATAAAGCCTTGAAGGCAAGCTTTTGGGGCATATTTATTTCTGGTGGTTTATACCTCTTATTGGTCATTGCGACAGTTGCTGTGTTTGGTCCTCAAGAGATCAAACAAATTTTCTGGCCTACATTGGAGTTGGCCAGAACAACCACAGTGCCAGGCAATATTTTGCAGAGGCTGGATGTAATTTTTCTAGCGGTTTGGGTAACTGCCGTTTTCACGACACTATTTTCGAGTTATTACTTTACCATTCATTCGATCAAGGAATTATGTCATCTCAAGGACCATAAAATGCTGAGTTACTTTATTCTCCCCTTTGTTTTTATATTGGCCATGCTTCCCAAAGACATATTACAAATGTATGAGGTTATCCAATACGTAGGCAGAGCAGGCTTATTGATCACTATTTTTTATCCTGTCTTTTTATTATTGATTGACTTCATAAAGAGCTGGAGGCGGAAAAAAAGTGTTTCACAACAATTGTAAGCTTCGGCTGGTACTTCCTTTTTTCTTCCTTTTCCCTTTACTATCAGGGTGCTGGGACAGTCAAGAAATTGAGCAGCGCGCGACTGTATTGGCGATAGGAATTGACGTTGTTGATTCGAATGCGCCAAAAGAAGATGAAATTTCCCATTTAAAAAATCAATTTCCAATACCGAAAGAAAAAATGATTAAATTAACTGCACAAATTGCAGTTCCTGGTCGAATACCATTAGGTCCAGAGCAAACAGGAGGTGCTGAAAAGCCTGTATTAATCATGGAAGTGGTTGGTCATACATTAGATGATGCCATTCTAAATCTTCAGCAAGAATTAGCGGATAAATTATTTCTTGGACACTTAAGGATAATCGTTTTAAATGAAATGGTTGCGAAAAGAGGCACAGAGCGGTTTAATGATTTCCTTAGGCGAAATCCAGAAATACGTAGAACGGCTTCACTAGTGGTTTCTAAAGAGCCAGCAGCCAAATATATGAAATTGTCTCCAGAACTTGAACGTGTTCCATCACTCTATTTGGCTGACATGGTTGATAATCTTACAGCTCTTGGAAAATTCCCCCCAAGTTTCATTGGACTATTTTGGACCATTCTATCAAGTAAAGGTCAGGATCCAATCCTGCCTTACTTAGCACTCAAAAAAGGATCAAATATTCAATTAAACGGCTTCGCATATTTTCATGGCGATCGCATGGTCGGCAAGGCAAACCCTTCGGAGATAGGAGTTTATATGTCTATCATTGGAATAAAAAAAGGCGGTTATGGAGCTTTTACAAAAATTCCAGGAAAGGAAGAAATGGTATTGGTAAGGGCAATATCTAGAAATACCAAAATTAAGGTTAGAGTAAAGGACGGTAGACCCCATGTTGATATTAAGGTTCGATATGAGAGCGAAATTGATGAAAAGTATAGTCCAAACATTTCATTATCAAAATCTAAAATGATTAAAGATATAGATAAGCAGGCATCAAAAGACACCGCAAAATCTATCAGAGATTTAATTAAAAAAACACAGAAAACCAAATCAGATATTTTTGGTTTTGGAGAACATTTTCGAGCGAAACTACCGAGTTATTGGAATGGAAAAATTAAAACAAAAAAAAATTGGGATAGGATTTATAAAGATTTAACTTTTGATGTTCATGTTGAAACAAATATACATCGGGTTGGTATGAAAGCCAAATAGATGACAGGAAGAAGGTCGAATATTTGAATATCGGTTACTTGGGGTATGTGGTCGTTTTATTTTACATAGCTGGAGCTTTCATTCTGCTGACGGATGTAAAAGCATATAAAAATGCAAATCTAGAAAAAGAACAAAAAGTATCAAAGTTCTTAGGCTGGGTTAACATCTCACTTGGGTTTGCCTTAATGAGTGTCAATTGGATTTACAATATTTTTCTATAGATTTGTGAAGAAAACCCTTCATTTTTTTAAACATTTGCTTAGTTAAAGCCCATTGTTGATTTTTAACACTGTTGATTGGAGCGGAAGGCGCGAAGACTCCTGCGGGAGTACGGGGCAGGGAGACCCCGCAGGCGCTAAAGCGCCGAAGAGGCTCACTGGTACGCCCGCGACCCGCTCGCGCCTAGAGCGCAAGTCAACAACAAAGTTTAACAGAACTTAAATATTAAACACTTAACAAATGGCCCATTTACGGTATAATATTATCTGTGCAAGTAGAGCATGTATAAATTATTAATTTATAGGCAATAGAATAGGCAGTGAATTAAGAAGAAAGAGAGTGTTCAAAATGGGTCGTAAATGGAACAATATTAAGGAAAAGAAAGCGTCAAAGGATGCAAATACGAGTCGTATTTATGCGAAGTTTGGTGTTGAAATTTATGTAGCAGCAAAACAAGGTGAACCAAATCCAGAATCAAATCAATCGTTACGATTTGTCCTTGAACGGGCAAAAACTTACAATGTACCGAGACATATTATTGATCGTGCGATTGATAAGGCAAAAGGCGGTTCAGAGGAAAGCTATACCGAACTTCGTTACGAAGGCTTTGGACCAAGCGGTTCCATGGTGATCGTCGATGCATTGACAAATAACGTAAATCGTACTGCTTCTGATGTTCGTGCGGCATTTGGTAAAAATGGCGGAAACATGGGAGTCAGCGGTTCTGTAGCGTATATGTTTGATGCAACTGCTGTTATTGGGGTTGAAGGCAAAACAGAAGAAGAAGTACTTGAGCTATTAATGGAAGCTGATTTAGATGTGCGCGACATTATCGAAGAGGAAGATCAAGTTATTGTTTATGCAGAGCCTGAGCAGTTCCATGCCGTTCAAGAAGCATTCAGAAGTGCGGGAATAACAGAATTTACGGTTGCAGAATTGACTATGATGGCACAGAACGATGTTACCCTTCCAGAGGACGCACAAGCAAAGTTTGAAAAAATGATCGATGCTTTGGAAGATTTAGATGATGTGCAGCAAGTGTACCATAATGTTGATTTAGGCGAATAAGCTTTAAAAACGCTGATATATCAAGCTTTCAGCGAAACTATTATCCTAAATCATAGCTAAAAACATCTTCGATTAAGATAAACGATACAACCAAAGCCATAATCAATTAAGATAAACGCTTTTTCATGGGTGAATTGAAAAATTACTCATGGGGAGGCGTTTTTTTCATGCTATTAACCGATTTGGATAACGAATATATGTTTCACATTCAAGTCAAAGGCTACACACCAAGAACAATCAGGAGATATAAAGATAATGGAAAACGATTTATAGCTTTTCTTGAAAGCGAATTTGAAGTAACTGAGCTCGATGAAGTAAAAACGCTACACATTAAACAATACGGTATGCAATTGCTCAAGAAGGGTAGGAAGGAAACATACATCAACAGCATTTACAAGAGAATACGCAGCTTTTTCGATTATGCGATTGATGAAGGGTATATATTACCCAAACATAATCCGTGTGGTGGTGTCAAATGGCTCAATGAAGAAACACCTGTTATTAAGGCATTTACAACAGATGAAATTAAAGCTCTTATCAATGCTTACAAAATGACCACTTACATTGAGGCAAGAAACAAGCTCATTATTATGGTATTCGCTGATACAGGATTGAGGAATTTGGAATTGTGCCATTTGATGAAAAGCAATGTAGGGGAAACTACCATAAAAATTCTTGGGAAAGGGAAGAAGGAGCGTTATTTAGCTATTTCTCCAGCATTAAAAAAATATTTAATCAAGTTTGATAGAATCCGTGAGCAATATATGAAGGATGATTTCCGACACCATGACAATCTATTTTTATCATACCGTGGCAAACCATTAACAGTTGAAGCTGTAGAACGTATCGTAAAAATCGCTGGGGAACGTGCTGGCATTACCAGAGCTATTCGCATATCTCCACATTCCATACGTCACACATACGCACAAATGATGCTTCAGAATGGTTGTGATGTGTATAGCTTATCGAGGTTATTAGGGCATGAAGATATTTCAATTACAAAACGTTATTTACAATCACTGGAAGATGACAAAATAGTAGAATTGAGCATTAAATCATCCCCGTTAATGAATTTGAAATAGATTTAGAAAAAAATAAGCTCATGTTAATATTTAAAAGTTTACAAACAAAAAGAAATGCCTTCCCAGAGTTTGGCGACCAGAGAAGGCATTTCACAAAAATAAAACTGACTTCATTGTAGCAAATTTTGCTGATGAAGTAAAAAGGGGAAATTGCATAATGAATGGAATTATTAAAAGAAGGAAAACTTCTGATTACGCTCAAATTCATAATGGAGCATTACAAAACCTTGAGGATATTCGTTCAATCGGTTTAATATCACATTTAATGTCATTGCCAGAAAGCTGGACAATCAGCAAGATGCAACTTTACAGCAAATTCGGACGAGGACCTATAACCTATGCAATAAAAGAATTAGAATCCAAAAGGTATTGGGTAACTATCCAATATCGAGATGGTAAAAAGACTTTGTATTATTACAACGTCAGTGACGTAGCTTTTGACGATAGCCACGTTTTAACGTGATTGACGAAGTAAACAAGGCGGATCTAAAATAACCGCTATATCCGAAAGCTTCGGGCATTTGCTTTCAATTGTTGAAAATCAGCAACTCAAAAGTGAGGATTCCCTTATTGACTACTCTTCAATTGTCGATTTTGAACAGTTGAAAATGAATTGTTCAAAATCAATTGTTGAAAATCGACAACTATTAAATAAAAAAGAAAAAACCAACACTAAAAAACAAAATAAAGATAAAGAAACATTTGTTAATTTACAATGCATTGACAACTTTTTAAACCCAAATAAATTTAAAATTGCCTTAATAGATGCCTGTAATTCCTATTACACCGAATTTGCACCGAATAGATAGAGCAAACAGTCATGGCGTACGTTAATAGAAACGTTCGTTAATGAAACCATCCAGAATGAAAGATACATAACAGTACCTGAAGCAAAAATAAAAAGTTATGCCTACGCTTCAATCAAAAACATGGCACATAAAGTAGATATGAAAAATGGAACAGTTAATTTAAGCAGCAGTGGTGAATTACCGTTTTTTGATTGGTTGAATCAGTAATTTTTGAATATTAATATTCAATTATTTAATTTCCGATAAGCTTTTGTTCATTTGAGCTTCATTAGCTGCAATTGAATCATTAATGCCACGGTATGAATCTTTGATGTTTTGAAGATAATCAAATGCGAATTTGTCAATAGGTTTTTGAAGCTTATCATCATAATGCTTTTCGACAACGGTAGCCATGAACAAATGTTCTAATGCTGCTGCATCATTTGTCAAGTATTTTTTTGATTGATAGTTCTTGACAATTTCAGTTTCGAAGCTTTTGATTACGCTGTCCGACAAATCAAAATCTTTCGCATATATCATTATTTGGTCGATTTGTCCACTTTTGCCACCATGTAAGCTTTCATTCAAGTAGATTTTCATTACATGAGATTTCCAATCCACTTTGTCATCTTCGCCCACATGCGGTTTAGCTTGTTCAGCTTTTGCCTCAACTTTAGCTGTTGGAGTGTCCTTCGGTTTTTCGTCAGAACCGCCTGAATTGCAAGCTACAATCATTAGCGGTATAGCTACTGCCCAAGCTAGGCACCCGATAGCTTTTTGTTTTTTGGTGGCTTTTTTACGTTCCTTTTTAGCTTTGGGTTCTGTTGTCATTTGTAATTTCCTCCTAGATAAAATTGAATACGTACCATTTGATTGCTATGAGGAGCGGTAATGTTATCGCCCAAAGAATTTCTATGGCTGCAATGGGAATCTTCACTGTTATGCGAATTTTAAATTCCAACATTGGGACGTTCACCTCGATGAAGAGGCAGGATTCAAGGTTACTGGTGTCACTTGGCAAAGACACGTTCGGCTTGCTCCTCTTCGCCACTTTTAACAGGCACCCATATTATACTATACAAGCTATAAAACTACTATATTTTGGGAGTGAGCATCATTGAAGATACTCAAAACAATAGCTGTAGGAATAATTACCGTATTGTTATATTTTTTAATGTTCGCATTGGTTTTTCAAGGTGCGTTCCCGTCCAATCCCGAAGATGATAAACGAGCTGAAATTGCCGAAAAACACGCAAAGCTACGGGCTGAAGGAATAAAACAATGGCAAAAGGAATGGATGGAGCAACAGAAGTAACCGTATATAAATTTGATATATCCTTATGGCTTTATATAAAAAATATATCATTCGTATATATCCGTATATAAATTTGATATGTAAATTATATATAGTTGGGAATCTGCCTTTGGCAGATCCCAACGAAAACAAAAAAAATAGACCGCCCAACCGAAGTTGAGCGGACATTAGCGTATCTCTCGCTAAATATATCAATAAGCTTTTGTAATAAGCCATTGTATATATACGCTACTCACCGAAAAGTAAGGTAGCAAACCGTTGAGCCATGCAGACTTTAATATGATAAAATACTTATTATATAAATAAAAAAGAGAGCAATCAGCTCTCCAACAATCGATTAACCTTCTCAATTTCCTCTTCGAACAACTTCATATCTGATTCATATTCTGGATGACCATCAAATGAATCCAACATATCTTTTTCTTGATGTAATGTTATCAAATATTGTTCCAATGAAAACCCACCACTTTGGATTGAATTCTCAAACACAACTTTAAATCTGCTCATTTATTTCACCTCAACTGGTAGTGTGTCCATAATATGTAATGGAATACTGGTTTTATAAATAAAAAAAGACGGAGCTCCAATTATGGAACTCCGTAATTATTAAAGCTTTTTTATGGTTTAGTAACCGCTGTGTACCAACCATCAATTTGAGCTTGTGGTGCTGATTCAGAATCAAGCATATAAAAGATTCCCCCGTCAGCAAGTTCACGAACAGTGAATTTTAATTCAACGTTTTCTTCCTCAACGCCACCTTCCATAGTCTTAGCACCGATTGCTGGAGGAGCGAATTTACAAGCGTATAGAGTATAAAGAACTATGTACGAGCTCCCGAGTTTCTTCCGCTCAAATAAGATAGCTACTTCAGGTGCTACATCGGTACTTTTCACAAGTACGCCACCAGCATTAACTGTTGAGCCGAATAAAGTATTGTATTCGCTCATTGTTAAACCAGAAACTGTTAAAGTTCCCTCGCCACCATTAAATACGTAATCGCTATAATCAATAGCATTATCTGCGTAGAATTGTGCTCTTGGCGTTTTTTGTTTGTCGGAAAATGTTTTCATAATTTTGGAATATTTTGCTGGACGGCAAATTATGCACAGGTTAAAATAAGCTCAATCTCATTAAGGAGCGTGATTGGATTGGCGGATTATAAGACACGAATAGGCATTAAGATTGCAATGGACATGCTTAAAAACCCTAATGAAGCTTGGTTGGTTGGTGAACATTTGAGTTTAATGTTCGATACTGGATTAATGAATGATACTTATTATGTGTTACATGTAATCGAAACGGAGAAAGCCCATGACTTACTTCCTATAATTACTCAACAACTAATGACAGATATGAAAGTGGCTGTTTATGATGCCATTCATGGGGAAAACGATTTTTAATGAACGACTTCTACATTTTGCAGCCATTCGATAAAAGGAAATTTGTTGAAACGGAGATATTAACAACTCCTGAAGCTATGGAGCTTTTGGAAGTGTCACGAGGCCGATTAAATCAATTGGTCAACCAGGGGAAGTTAAATCCAGTGAAAAAATCAGGAGCTATTACACTGTTCCTAAAAGATGATTTAATCGAAAAGAAAAAAGAATTGGTTGAGCTACGAAAGAAATACAGACCATTTGATTATTAAAGAACGTTCCATATTGGAGCGTTTATTTTTTTGGGAAAATTTTTAAATTATCGTTGCTAAATCTACATAATCCCATTATTATTCCATATGACAGCTTTAGTGAATTTTTGGAAGGAGGTGTTATGATGGATAAGAATATGTTATTACATAAGCTTCAAAATGCTGGTGAAGGTAATCATTTTTCAATTGAATTTGCCCAAACCGATAAAGTATATGAATGGCAAATTGAATCATTGGCTAAGGAGCTGGAAAGCGAAGGAAAAATTGAATTGATCGAATGTTCCCAGCATGAAAATACAGTTTATCTGAAAGGTAGAATCAGAGTGTGATATGAAATTCGATACTAAATATTTAATTCGCTGGGGTATTCCTGGCTGGGTGTTCCTATTGAGCATTTTGTTTCTATACGGTACTTATCATAGTAGTTTTATCAAAGTATTTTCATCTGACCCAATTAAATTATTAAGCTTTGTTGTAGCAGTTGCGAGTATTGGTGTTCCTGTAGGGTATATATTTCACCAGTTATATTTTGGACTGTTTTGGGTTATGTCCAAAACAAAAGGAGTGAAATACATAACTAAGCATATTGAAGGCTATCAAAGGAAGTTTCCTAATGATGTAGATGAAGAATATTATCATTTGGAATACTTATGGCAAAGTGAACTAAGTTTATTAGAACAAACAAAAAGGGATTATATAGCTGAACGGTATAGACATTTGTTATCTACAACCCACAGTTTAGGTGTTCTAGGCGTGAGCTTATTTTGGTCGTTTATTGTATCTTTGTATGTCTTTAAGAAATTAGAAATGACTTTTGAAGATAGGTTTACGTATGGAACGATTATAGCTGGTATGGTGGTATTGATTTTTTTGAACTACTTGTATTACTCAGAGAAAACACAAGCTTTTCAAGGAATGTTCTTGAATGAATTCATTAATGATAAAGAAAGAAATAAAGAAAGAAAACAGCAACAAAATTAATACATAACTAAACGTCAGTGCTCGTTCACTGACGTTATTTTTTTTGAATTTTGGTATAATGGTATTCGGATTTAATAACGGACAGGAGCTGTCAAAATGGAACGAATACCTCCAATTGTTAAGACATTAGCTGATGATAAAAAATCCATAACGCTTCACATACCCAATGTTCGATATGCTAAAGAAAATGATTTGCTGATAAAAGCTAAACGATTTAAACCTGAAGAAGTTTTAAAAAATAAGGAAATTTGCGGTTTTGATATTGTTTCAATGAGTTTATTTAAAGGTGTCCAATCTAAAATCATTACCAACTGCTGTAATATTAATTGTGATGGCACCATTGAAAAAACTTATTATAATTATGTTACCAATCAAGAAATTCTTATTGTAAATCATGTGCCAAAATTGTTAATGGTATAAATACGAGCAACAAACGCCCAGTACTAGCTGTTAAAGGTGATGAAAAGCTTAAATTTGAGTCAGTTGAAGAAACTGCTAATTTTTATGGAATCATTTCGAACTACAAAACATTTGACCTATTTTTAGCAACTTACGACCTATTTTCCCGCAATTAATACTTATTTTTTAAAATTTACGACATTTTCTGGAATTTTACAGGAAATCCAATTTAAGATCCATTACTTAACCTACAACTTATACGAATAAAAAAATAGAACGCTCCGGAATGAATCCAAGCGTTCCATTTATTTTTAACCTAATTGATTAACGACAAATTCGCCGATTTCATCGATTGATTGCTGGCCTTCAGGAATTTGGAAGGTTTGAAAGACATGCCACATTTCATCCCAAACTTTAAAGCTGACTTCGACTCCCGCAGCACGGGCACGGTCAACAAGGCGGGCTGAATCGCTTAAAAGGATTTCATCATTGCCGACATGGACCAGCAATTGCGGCAGACCTGATAAATCAGCATAGATTGGTGAAACAATCGGATGACGACGATCCAAATCACCAATATATAAAGCTGGAACAACACGAGTAGAATCAGGCGATAGCCATGGGTCAGCAGCCGCACGAGTTTCCATTGATTCTCCAGTTCCTTCTAAATCAGTCCATGGAGATAAAAGTACAGCTAGGGCAGGTAATTGATCGCCCTCAGCCTTTAACGTTAACAGCGTTGATAAAGTTAGACCGCCGCCAGCTGAATCTCCGCCAATGACAATTTGTTCAGGAGAAATACCTGATGAAAGCAACGAGCGATACACTTTAACCGCATCCTCAACCGCTGCAGGGAAAGGATTTTCTGGTGCAAGTCGATATTCAGGGACTAAAACACGAGCAGCAGTAGACCTAGAAAGCTTAGAAGCTAAATAACGATGTGTATTACAGCTCCCCATTATGTAGGCGCCGCCATGAAGGTAGAGGAATACACGTTCTTCAATAGCATTTGGAGCCACTACCCATTCAGCCGGAATTCCTTCAATTTCTGTTTTTTCTACGTTAATATCCGATGCAACCGGAGTTAAACCAGATAAAGTCTCCAATCCTTTTCGTGCTGCTTCAAGATTAAATTCTGCCGATTGGTTGGATGAAAATGACTTTAAATATTGCCGAACTAACAAACTTTCTTGACTTGCCATTTCCTAATTGCCCCTTTCAAATGGAATGTAAGTGTTTACATATATGTATTTCTTCATCATTCGTGAAAATCCTCCATTATTTAACAACAATGAAAAAAGAACCTACAATCGATGTAGATTCTTCTTTTTTATATGAAGCCTATCTCGGTGATAATGGTTTTACGGAAATGGCTGGAGTAGTGGTGGTAATAATACAGCCATCCAACTGATCCGCTTTTAAAAATCCTAGATTTAGAGCGGCTTTAATTTTAACATCATCTGGTTTTTTCATTACTTGGATAAGGTCATTCATCTTTAAATCTTCTAATCTTTTAATTGTTTCCACTTCATGATATTTTTCCGTTTTACGAATTTGCCTTTGCAGCTTATAGCCGCTGATGGTGATTTCGCCTTTATGGTCAACGCCAACTAAATGATTAAAATAACTTTGAAAAGCGTCTTTTAATTCATTCATTTCCAACTCGATTTCTTTTTTCTGTTTATTGAGTTCGTAATACCTGACTAACATCTCACCTGTAATCAAGGATTGTTTCACCAAAATCCTCGCCTCCCTACGAACGTATATTCTATTTTATGTTCAGATCTGGAGGATATGACATTTTTTGGGAGGAAAGGATTTATTTTTACATTTACATTATTGGTTTTTCGTTTCCACAATATCTTCCGCCGAATCATTTGCTGCTTTTGCGGGTTCTGCAAGGGTATTTGCAGTGATGTGGTCGGTAGTGTTTAAAGAATCATCTTTAGCTGCCAGGCTGTAAGTATGCAAACTATTAATTTGGTTTGCAGCCTCTAGAAGCTCTTCTTCGTGAGCTTGTTTGCTGTCGCTCATTTTTTCATCTCCATTTTCATTGGTTTAGGTTTCATGTATTAACATCCCCAATTTAAAGGAATATATAGGTATTTCATCCTAGTGTTGTTATCAAGATTTATGTCCATTTTTTACTAAACACATAGGAATAATTGTACAGCTATTACAATAATATGGATTTAGGAATTGCCGTTTATTCTAATAAAAGTGAAAAGACACAACATTTACTACTGTCTTGGCAATTTTAAGAATCTATAAGAATAGAGGTGGCGGCTTGAAAAAGATTTTTGGATTTGCCATTTTTTTCATTCTTTTGATTGGTGTCTTGAGCGCTTGCGGCAAAGATGATAGCGATAACGCGAAGGAACCAGCGAAAGAACCGGCAAAACAGGAAGAGAGTACACCGGCGACTGCTTTAGCAGGGGATGAAGTATTTCAAAAAAGCTGTATAACCTGCCATAGTTCAGGCGATATTTCAGGTGGTCAAAAAGTACTGGATGCAAACAGAATCCATACTGATTTTAAAACGAAAGAGGATTTACAAGCTTTCATTTCAAAGAATATGCCAAAATCAGCACCTGCTTCATTATCTAAAGAAGAGTATGATGCTGTTGTTGGTTACCTATGGGATCAAAAATAATCTATACTTAATTTGTGTAGTAGTCCGGACAAGTTTCGGACTATTTTGATTTATTATACAAAATCACAACTATCTATCTTTCCATTTGATATACTATCAAATGGAAAGATATGTTTTTTAAGGGGGAAATAGCGGATGGAACAATCCATTTCGAAGTGTATAACTCGTTTAGAATTTTATCAACCAAAGTATTTGCACTTGTTTGAAGAGTATTATTTGAGTGAGGAACAGTCTAGATTCACTGCACAACCGATAGATGCCATTCGCGCATGTGAAAATGATCAAGAGCGTATTCCCATATTGATTCTTTATGAAGATAAGATTGCAGGTTTTTTCGTCCTTCATGGCTGGAATGGGGCGAAGGATTATTCTAATAATAAGCAGGCTCTTCTATTGAGAGCTTATTCAGTGGATTCATCCTTCCAAGGTAAAGGAATTGCTCAGAAGTCATTGGAATTGTTGCCGGCATTCGTGAAAGAGCATTTTCCAGGGAAAAATGAAATTATCCTTGCTGTAAACCAAATCAATACTATTGCACAGCATGTTTATAAAAAATGCGGCTTTGTTGATGAAGGAATACGTGCTATGGGCCGGCAGGGGCCGATGTACATTTTGCACATGAAATTTTAATAAAAAACCCCTTTTCCATAGAGGAAATGGGTTTTTTGCATTATATTGATAACATCTCATCCAAGTATTTGATAATCGCTTCCGGGTTACCAGAAATACCAGCTTCTCTAGCTTGATCCTTTTTCAATTTATCAAGAGATTTTGTTAATACTTCCTGTTCGATTTTTTGAGGGATGACCACGACTCCGTCGGCATCGCCAACGAGAATATCGCCTGGATTGACTGCAGTCCCACCGCATGATATCGGAACATTTATTTCACCCACGCCTGCTTTTCCACTTGCTGCGACGGCTGTTCCTTTAGAGAAGACTGGAAAGTCCAGTTGTTTGATCTCAACGATGTCGCGTATCACACCGTCAACAACGATTCCGCCAATACCAAGAGTTTGTGCCATTCCGGCGACAAAATCTCCAGCAATCGCCCGATATTGATCACCTTTTGAATCAACAACCAGAATATCGCCAGGCTTTGCTTCCCGAATTGCCTTTAGGACAGCAAGGTTGTCACCAACAGGAATTTTAACCGTGAAGGCTCGTCCAGCTATTTTATATTCTTCCTTAAGCGGTTTAATCGAAGGGTGGAGGTTATTTAATCCATCCATTGCGTCTGAAATGCAAGTTGTAGGAATATTCCGAAATTTATCGACGTTCTGATCCATCCAAATTCTCCTCTCCATTTTCCAATTCCTTATCCATTATAAGGGATTTTAATTGGGAGGAAAATAAAAAAAGAAAGTGGCGTAACCACTTTCCAAAGAAGGAAAACTTTTATGGGTAATACATCATATGAACAAGCATGGACGTGCATGTAGTGAACATGTCCATTTTCAAAAAATTTTTTAACAAATTTTTTGAATGAGGTCGATGCTGTTATTTTTTGGAGAATTAACTTGTGAAGAAACCTCATAAGCCTCCATAAGATTTTGATCAAACGGCACTAGGTATTGATTTAAAAAGGTTGGATCGGAAATAGTGGGGTTGAGCCAGGTATTTTCATCATCGGGCTTTAAAATCACGGGCATCCGATCATGAATATCCTCCATTAATTCATTAGGAGTGGTTGTAATAACCGAGCAAGAGAACACGGCTTTACCCTCTGGTGATTTCCATTGCTCCCAAAGGCCTGCCATCGCGAACAATTCCTCAGCTTTAAGTTTAATCCGCATCGGGGTCTTCGTTTTATCTTCATGTCGCTTCCATTCATAAAAGCTATCGGCGATGATTAAACAGCGTTTCTTCTTAAATGCATTTCGGAAACTCGGCTTTTCAGCCAAGGTTTCAGCTCGAGCATTGATCATTTTATTACCAATGGACAAATCTTTTGCCCATGGCGGGATTAATCCCCATCTTAAAAATCCCATTCGATTTGATTTTCCATCATTAATGACCGCCAAGACGGACTGGGAGGGGGCGATATTATAGCTGGGCGAAAATAATTCTTCTTCTAAAAAAGAATCAATCATAAACCTTTCAATAATTTCCTCGACACTTGCAGTTAATGTGAACCGGCCGCACATACTCATTCCCCCATAACTAATTACCATTATTTTACCTAAATAATGATGCTTTTTTCAAAATTTAAAAGAACTAGGAAAATTTAACCTATTAATTTTCTGAAAATTTTGGTAAAAGTACTTAGAAATACTAAATAATTCAATTTATTTTAACCGCGTTAGAAAATTTGTAATACAAGAAAGGGTATTGTGATTGTGAAGGAAACATATCAAGAGCAGGTAGATAGTAAGAATCATTTGAGCCAACTAGCATCTGTAGGACAAATTGCTGCTGGTATTGCCCATGAAGTTCGAAATCCGTTAACGGCAGTGAAGGGTTTTTTACAACTCCTTGAACATGAGAACAAACCAGATTATATCAATATTGCACAAACAGAATTGGATAATGCTTTAACAACTTTAAATAATCTTCTACAAGTTTCTAAGCCGGATCAGGAGGAAGAAGAAAAGCAATCCTTTCACCTTGCAGTAGAGCTTGAGTCCATCCTTAATTTATTTCAAGACAAATTATACCATATTCAGGTTGTCACTCAATTTAAAGACACGGACAGGACAATTTATGGGAAGAAAAATCAATTTAAAAAAGCTTTCTTCAATTTGATAAAAAATGCCATTGAATCAATTGAGGGGAAGGGAAAGTTAACAATTAGCCATTTTGCAGCTCATGATGAACTCATAGTCAGTATTAAAGATACCGGAGTTGGAATCCCAACTGATAAATTGCATTTACTTGGTACTCCTTTTTATACCACAAAGGATCACGGAACAGGTATGGGATTAACTCAAGTGTTTTCCGTTGTCTATCAGCATGGAGGTAAAATCAATATAGACAGCGCGGAAAAAAAAGGGACAACCTTTACAATTCGATTGCCCAAACAATATAACTTACAAAAAAGAGGTGTGAAAAGGTTGGAGCTTGATATGGAAGGAAGTATTACGTTAAAGGATTTTTTTGTCGCTAATCGAGCAAAATTTGAAAAATGTCTATTAAATGAAGCTATTAATGTGAGAGATAAAATTGAAGAAATACATACAATGGGTAATATCAATCTTTTAAATAATGCACATAAACTAGCCATGTTTGTTGTAGAAGGACGAGAGCACGAATTAATCTCCTTTGCCAAACAGGAAGGTGTTGCATGGGCAAGGTATTCTTTAACTATTGCCTTTAAACTTGAGTGGGTTCAAGCCATACGAAGAACATTATGGGATTTTCTTTATAATTACAAAGCAGGCACGAATTCCATTTCGGATTTAGAGGAATTCTTCACACTTGAAAAAAATATAAATCAAATGATCGATCAGTTTCTAAACAATTTTTTCATCAGTTATACAAAATATAAAGATGAACTGCTAGAATCGCAAAGAAAATTGGTAGAAAATCTCTCTGTTCCAATCATCCCAATCTCTTCCAATATTTGCATTTTACCGCTAATTGGACAAATTGATAGCCACCGTGTTTCAACAATTGAAGACAAAGCCATTTCAGAGATAGGAAATTCACATATACAAACACTCATCATCGACTTCTCGGGTGTTGCTCAGATGGAGTCAGAAGTTGCTCGTTCGTTAATGAATCTTATTAATGGCATAGCCATGATGGGGTGTAAAACGGTTTTAACGGGTTTACGTGGCGAAATAGTCAAGACATTGATTCATTTGGGTATAAATATGGACCAGGTAGCGGATTTCAAAGGGACACTACAATTCGCTTTGAAAGATTATTTAGCTGTAAACAATTCCTGAATGAAAAAAACATGAAAAAGGAGATCCCTTTGAATTATTAGGGGTCTCCTTTTGAATTATCGTGATCTCCGCGCAAAGTCAACAAAGCGGAACTTATCAGGACGGTGCCTAGATTCTGTATATTGAAAAAGACTGGCATCATCCAAATAAACATAGTTTTTGATTACAACGATATTATGAAAACCCTCTAAATCCAAAAGTGTGCGATCCTCGTTGGTAGGCTCTTCTACGACAATTTCTTTTCTGGCAAAGCTTATGGTCATGTTTAAGTCGTTTTCAAGATACTGATAAATCGAATCCGCACAAATTTCCTCAGTTAAATTGGGAACATACTTTTTACTTAAGAAATCTTTATCTAAAATAATTTTTTCTCCGCTCATTTCCCGCGTTCTAACTACTTTCCAAACGAGGTCTTTGCTTGAAAGGTGAAGTTGCTGCCGGATATAGGTTTCGGGTTTGATTAAGGAAAACTCATTCACAATCGTTTTTGGTTTTCGGCCCATTTTTTGTGCCAGCTCTTTAAAGCTGACCAAGCCGGAAACAGGGAAATCAAACTTAGAAAGATCAATCACAATCGAACCTTTGCCCCTAACTTTTTGAATATAGCCATTTTGCGACAGCAAATTCAACGCTTTTCTAATTGTTTCCCTGGAGGTGTTGAATTGTTCGGATAATTCATTTTCAGAAGGGAGGAGTGTCTGCGGTGGAATTTCGCCGCTCTTTATTTGCTCGACAATGGTGTTATATATGGTTAGATACTTGTTCGTCATGTTGACCTCTCCGTTCATTTTTTCAGGTGATACACAAGCGACTCATATGGCCGCAGCTGGATTTCCCTTTTTAATGAAGGGGAATCTGTATAGTTTGAGATTAACATTTCACTAATATAATCATCAAGATGTAAGTGGGCAGGAAGGGTAATCAACTTTTCGTTCGCATAAAAATTGTTAATGACCAGTAACTTTTCCGACCCGTTCGTCCTAACGTAAGCAAATACTTCTTCATCGTGATCTACAATTAACTCGAAAATGCCTTCCGTGATCACATCATATTCTTTTCTTAATTGAATTAGCTTTTGATAGTGATAGAAGATGGAAGTTGGATCCTGAAGTGCGTTCTCAGCATTAATCTCTGGATAATTGGCTGCTGTTTCAATCCAAGGGGTTCCAGTTGTAAAGCCTGCATGAGAACTAGCATTCCACTGAACAGGAGTTCTAGAGTTATCCCGGGATTTTTGCTTAAGGACTTTGATTATTTCTTGTTCATCCAGGCCTTCATTTTTCTTGATGTTAAAAATATTGATCGATTCAACATCACGGTAATCGGCGATAGATTCAAACTCCGGGTTGGTCATCCCGAATTCTTCCCCTTGATAGATATAAGGAGTTCCTTGCATCATATGCATAACAGTTGCCAGCATTTTGGCCGACTCTTTATGATATTTTTTATCATCACCGAAACGAGATACTACGCGAGGCTGATCGTGGTTGCACCAGAAAAGGGCATTCCAGCCGCCGCCCTCATTCATTTCCACCTGCCACTTAGAAAGAATTTGCTTCAAGGCATGAAAGTCAAATTCCGCTTTCGTCCATTTATCACCGTTTGGATAGTCTACTTTTAAGTGGTGGAAACTGAAAATCATGTTTAATTCTTCACGATCAGGATTGGTATATCCAATACAGTTATCAATCGACGTTGAGGACATTTCCCCAACTGTCATGATATCGTATTTTGAAAAAACTTTATCATTCATTTCATGAAGAAACTCATGAATCCGCGGTCCATCTGTATAGAATTTGCGTCCGTCACTGTCATCCTGAGGAAACTGCTGGTCCTTGGAAATTAGATTTATCACATCAAGCCGGAAGCCGTCGACGCCTTTTTTTAGCCAAAAATGCATCAATTCATAAAGCTCTTCACGAACTTTTTCATTTTCCCAATTTAAATCTGCCTGTGTGACATCGAATAAGTGAAGGTAATATTGATCCGTTTCCTGATTATATTCCCAAGCAGAACCTCCAAACTTTGATTCCCAGTTGGTCGGAGGTCCGCCATTCACCCCATCCTTCCAAATATAGAAATCACGGTATGGATTATCCTTAGAGGATCTAGCTTGTTTAAACCATTCATGTTCGGTTGACGTATGGTTGATGACAATATCCATAATGATTTTAAGCCCGCGTTTATGGGCCTCTTCAAGCAGCCGATCAACATCTTCCATTGTTCCATATTCATCGTGAATGCGGTAGTAATCACTTATATCATAACCGTTATCACGCTGGGGGGATTGATAGATAGGGGTGAGCCATAGGACATCAACACCGAGTTTTTTAAAATAATCGAGTTTCTCGATAATACCCTGGATATCCCCAGTACCATTTCCTGAAGTATCATAAAAACTTTTTGGATAGATTTGATAAACCACTGCGTTTTTCCACCATGATGTTGCCATTTCAAACACCCACCTAAAAATTTTTTGATTCTAATGTCAAAAAGGAGGGAGTCTTTCTCCCTCCTAATGGAGTTTTATTTTTTTAAAGAAAACTTTTTAACACCTGTTTTTGCAAAGATGTTCGTTAAGATGAATGGAACCACAATCGCAATCAGCATACAAATTGCAAACATTGCCATATGTTTTGGCTGGATTGATAAAATACCAGGCAGACCGCCGACACCAATGGAGTTAGCCATTACACCGCTGGCTACAGATACAACGCCCGCAATCATGGAACCAATCATCGCAGCAAGGAATGGGAAGCCGTATTTTAAGTTGATACCGAACATCGCAGGCTCTGTTACACCTAAGTAACAAGAGATCGCAGCTGGAATGGATACTTGCTTTTCTTCCTCATTTTTACGATTAATAAAGATCATGGCAAGAACGGCTGAACCTTGAGCGATATTTGAGAGGGCAATCATTGGCCATAGGTTTGTTCCGCCAAGTTCACTCATCAATTGAAGGTCAATCGCATTTGTCATATGGTGTAAACCTGTAATAACAAGAGGAGCATAGGCAAAACCAAAGATCGCTGCGAATAACCAGCCAAATGCTGAAGTTAAGCTAGAGTATACAACATGAGAGATACCAGAACCGATAGACCAGCCGAGAGGGCCTAGAATCGTGTGAGCAATTAATACAGTTGGAACTAATGCCAGGAATGGTACAACAATCATAGAGATTGAGTTAGGAACAACTTTACGCAATCTAGTTTCTAAGAAACCTAAGACTAATCCGGCTAAGATAGCAGGGATTACTTGTGCTTGATACCCAATCATTTTAATATGAGCAAAACCAAAATCCCAAGTTGGAATTTCTTTTGCACCGGCAACTGCATATGCATTTAATAATTGCGGTGATACTAGGGTAATACCAAGAACAATACCCAGGATCTGAGACGCACCCATTTTCTTCGCAACAGACCAGGTGATTCCAACTGGAAGAAAGTGAAATATCGCTTCACCAATCAACCATAGGAAGGAGTGAACACCGGCCCAGAACTGGGATACTTCAATAATGGTTTTCGTGCCGTTATCTAATAATTTGATGTCACCGATTACATTTCGGAAACCAAGGATTAAACCGCCTACTACTAGGGCAGGGATTAATGGTGTGAAAATTTCCGCTAAATGACCCATCATACGCTGAATCCAATTTTGATTTTGCTTGGCAGCTTTTTTGGCTTCTTCCTTTGAAGTTCCGTCTACACCAGCTAACTTGACAAATTCATTGTAGAAGCTAGAGACTTCATTTCCAATAATTACTTGGAACTGGCCTGCTTGGGTAAAGGTACCCTTTACTAGTCCAATTGACTCGATTTCTTTTACATCAGCTTTGCTAGGATCGTTGAGTACAAACCGCATTCTGGTTACGCAATGGGTGACGGCTGCTATGTTTTCTTTACCGCCAATGTGTTTCAATAAATCTTTTGAAGGATCTGTGTACTTTGCCATTTGACTTCCCCCTGGTGAATGGGAATAACCCAATTCACATTATTTTTTATATAGATATACAGGTGTTGAATACCTTTTCAAATGTAGATTTCGTAACCTGTATATACAAGTTTTGATGACGTTTTCATTCTAGCTTGTATATACAAGCTTGTCAACGGATTATTTTTGAAACAAAAAAATAGCAATCCAGATTAAATTGAGTCTTTTGAACCACTTTTGCTCTTTACAGCTTTGAAGTGTTGAAAGAATTTTTAGAAAATGGTAAGATAAAGATGTTTAAATTCTTCTGAGTTTAGACCTCCTAATGTGAGAGCTTAGCCTTGACCACTAAGTTCTCGTTGGAACCTTTGACTTTTGTTCAAAGGTTTTTTTTAGTTCGGAGGGCTATTTGGTAAAATTAGCAACAACTCTTTATTCATTTTTATGGAGGAATGCCACCTGTGATATTCGAAACGATTCATCAGTGGGATGAGAAGATATGGGAAATGGTCAGTCCTATTTATCATCACGCATTTGCTGAAAAGGGCGCTAAACCAGAAAAAATTATTCGTAATATGTTTCGGAAAGAAATTTGCTTTTTACATTTGGGTTTTGTCGGTGAACAAATTGTATCAATGTCGTTGACTGGAAAACTGAAGGGTACACAAGCCCTGCTGATTGATTATTTAGCTGTTCACCATGACTATCAAAACCAAGGTTATGGTCTGAAAACGATTAAATATATTAAGGAATGGTCAAAAACCTCCGGGTCTTTTGATAGTATGGTCATTGAAGTAGAATCCGAGGCAACACCCGAGAATTTAGTAAGAATCCATTTTTGGCAAAAGTGCGGCTTTGTTTTAACGGATTACATCCATCACTACATTTGGGTTCCTGAGCCGTACCAAGCGATGTTTCTGAAGTTATCGAATGATGCTGAAATACAAGGACATGGGAAACTGCTTTTTAAATATATAGGCCAATTTCATAAAGCTTCTTATCAGGATTCGTAGCTAATTACTTCTTAAAGGTATAGAAAAATGATATTTAGAAAAAATAGTCTATTGTTGACTCGAAATATTTGTTCTTTCAACAAAGGAATTTTACTTAGAAAAATCGAATTATGGAGTGGTATTAATTTCAAGGGGAGTGTTCAATTTGAAGGGACAAGCTACACCTTATTTGATGTTTGATGGCAATGCAAAAGAAGCATTAGAGTATTATCGAGAAGTATTTGGCGGGGAAGTAATAAACTTGCAAACATATGGAGAAGCAGATTACCCTACTCCACCTGAGGCAGCGGACCGAATTATTCATGCACAATTTAAAAAGGACGATTTATTTTTAATGGCTTCCGATGCTTTTCCAGGCAGTCCAGTGACAGTAGGAAGTAATATCTCTTTGGCAATTGAATTAGAGAGCGAAGAAGAAATTCAAAAAATTTATAACGCACTAAGTGAAAAAGGTACCGTTTTTATGGAACTGCAGGATACTTTTTGGGGTGCAAAATATGCAAAAGTAAAAGACGCTTTCGGCATCATTTGGGATTTGAATCATCCGAAATCTTAATAATGAAATGTGAAGCAAAAAAGAAATGCCATTCGCTATTGAATGGCATTTCTTTTTTTTAAAGAGTCAATCCAAAAATCTGTCTTTCCACTCTGGCGAAGGGAGCAGACAGCTTTCTGTTTTACCAAACCATTTATAACGATTATTGGCGACTACATCATAGACGAAATCTCTAATGGGTTTAGGGATGACTAAAAAGAAGGGAAATAATCTCCATGCACCACTTAAGTTCATACAAACTCTTAATGCAGCAGTTGACTTTAGGTATGGTTTATTGTTTTCGATGAGTACAAAGCTATTAAGATCGTTATTTAAGCCGTATTGTTTCAGAAGCTTTTGACCGGTTTCACCTTGGAGCGAAGCAAATTTAAAGGCTTTATTGGCATCCCGTATTAAAATAAATTGAACACTATGATTACAAAGATTACAGACCCCATCAAATAAAACAATCCGTTCCACAATTTCACCAACTTAATCTCAGATGGGTCAATCATATCACAATAACAAACTAGTCCTGAATTAATTTATTCTTGCTACACATAAAAACAATGATAAAATTTAAATAGGGAAATATTAGAAGTAAAACCGGATCAGGGGGGCCGAATTTCATGTGGGAAAATGATTTTACGAGATTGCTAAAGATTAAATATCCAATTATTCAAGCACCGATGGCAGGGGGGATTACGTCATCTGAGTTAGTGGCCGCCGTTTCTAACACTGGCGGCCTTGGGATGATTGGAGCCGGTTATATGAGTCCTGAACAAGTCCGGCTTCAGATAAAGGAAGTTCAGCAGTTAACTGATAAACCATTCGGGGTAAATATATTCGTACCTGCAAAATATGAAGCTGATAAAAAAAAGCTGCATCATGCCAAAACATTATTACAGCCAATATTGGAAGAACTAGGTGCTGTGGACCAATCAGTACTTCCAAACTTTGAACAAGATCTACAAAGTTTTCATGAACAACTAAATATTATATTGGATGAAAATGTGCCTATTTGTTCCTTTACTTTTGGGATACCACCGCTTGAATTAATTAACAAACTTAAGGAAAACGGGGTCGTCTTAATCGGAACAGCCACAACGGTATCAGAAGCCATAATAAATGAAAAGGCAGGGATGGATGCTGTTGTTGTCCAGGGAACAGAAGCAGGGGGGCATCGAGGGACCTTTCATAATGAAAATAAACATAGCTTAATAGGCTTAATGTCATTACTTCCACAGGTGGCTGATCAAATTAGTATTCCAATTATTGCAGCTGGCGGAATCATGGACGGAAGAGGATTCATTGCTGCGAAATCACTTGGTGCTCTTGGGGTCCAAATGGGTTCTGCATTTCTTGTTTGCGAAGAAAGCAGTGCAAACAAAATTCATAAAGAAGCGATTATTCAAGCATCTGAGGAGCAAATTGTAGTTACCAAAGCCTTTTCGGGAAAAATGGCCAGAGGTGTAAACAATCGCTTCATTGAAAAATTGTCCATTTATGAAGATGGATTGCCAGACTATCCGATACAAAACGAATTAACTAAAGCGATAAGAAAGAACTCAGCAGCAACGGGAAATCCCGAATATATGTCACTTTGGGCTGGCCAAAGCCCGAGGCTGGCCCGGAAATTATGTGCTAGTGACCTAATCAATCAGATTGTAAATGAGGCGGAAATAGTACGCTCAAAACTATAAACCGCTTAAATAAACTTCAAATTTTTACTTCATTCTTATTAAACTATTATTTTAGTAATTTGGGGGTGACTGCGTGAAAAATCATTTGAAGAAAGCACCCTACTTGCTTTTCATGTTGGTGATTCCTCTCCTTGCCAAGATATATCAATTATTAAATCTCAGGGCACAAAAGGGAGTGGACCTTTCAACTCCAATTGATCATGCCATTCCGTTCTTATCGATATTTATCATTCCATACATTTTGTGGTATGGATACATCTTTTTTTATTTAGTCTATTTTTGTTTTAAGGATACAAAGGTATATCTTAAAACCCTAATATTAATCGTTGTTGCAGAGATTATTTGCTTCATTATTTATTTCTTTTTCCAAACAACCGTACCGAGGCCTAACCTTGAAGGAAATGATCTATTAACCAGCATGGTTCAATGGATCTATAAGAAGGACCGTCCCTATAATTGTTTCCCAAGTATCCATGTACTTACCACCTTTGCGGTGATGCTTGCTTCACTTCATATAAAAAATAAGCATATGATAAACAATTTATGTATTCATGTAACAGGCGGGTTAATTATCATCTCGACCCTGTTTGTCAAGCAGCATGTTATTTTTGACATGATTGGCTCCATGTATCTAGTTTCTTTTTTATTTGGAATATCCTTTGAACGCTTATACTTGCGTGTGCCAAATAAATCCGAAACCGTTTATGTGAAAAATAAATAAAATTCCTTTAAAAAGAGTGTCGTTTTAGACACTCTATTTAAGTTATTGAATTAGTAAGCTTGTTTCATTCATTGCCAAAAATAATTTGAGGATTTTATGTCATATGGACCGTTTTAATATGCTGAAGATTTACATAAACGGGGTCTTCTTTAGCGCTAATTAATTCAACAAAATTATTCTTGATTCCTTGGATTTTTCCAATTACATTCTCATTTTCACCAATATTGAATACAATCAGCTCTCCCGTTAATTTTTCAATTTGGACTTCAAACGATCTGGCAAAGGTAAGGTTGCTAGGGTTTACTGGAAGATTAGAATTGCTTAATCCATAAGGTCGTTGATTGTTTGTATATGGAATCAACCATTTTAGATGGTTAAGGGAGATAAACATCGTTTTATAAATTGGGGAGTAGAAAACAAAATAGTTATTCATAATGCTAATTATATACCCATGGAGTGCTTGTTTACTAGTTACATAAATTTCTGTGAAAATGCCCTTTGCTGCTGTTAGGGTTTTTCTTAATGAAATTTCTTCATTATGATTGTATATTGGCGTCAAATCGTCATTTAGGTTAATTTCATCTATTTCATCCTGTTTCAAATATTGCCAGTTTTGACAATGAATAGTTGGAATGTAAAGGTAATCATATCCATTGTAAACAACCCATAGATCACTGCCGATATCACAGAGTATGCCGCTTATAAACTTCTTTCCGGAGATTTCTAGTTTAATATATTTACCGATATTGTCTTTTAAATTCATCAACTCACATCCTTTCCTTTTAATTTCAATTTACAAAAAGAGCTGGGTTGAAATGGATTTGCGATGAATTGAAAATATTTCATACCCACTCTTTTTTTGTAAATGTCTTAGGATGTTAAAAGGTTCAGTGAAATCGCAGTGATTTTTGGGATATTTCATAAATGGTTTCATAAGCTATGAATCTTTGAGTTAGAATCTTGTGTTATTACTTCTATTTGGCCATCCGGAGAAGAATGAAGTTCTTTCCATTTCCCTTGGTGTTACGGGTTCACCAGCAAAACGGAAGCCTCTGGCTGGCTGTTCCACTTTTCTTGTCTCATCCTTTTTATTCTGAGCAGTTTCATTCTTTTTCTCTTCCGCAGCCTGTTTAGGAACCGTAACGATTTCTTTAGCTTTAAAAACTGGTGCAATAGGATCTTGTTTTTGCGTCACCTGAACTTCTTTTGCTTCTTTTACAACTTTTGCTTCTTTTACAACTTTTGCTTCAGCTACTACTTTTTGAGCTGCAGGTTTTTCATCTTTGATGTGCGTGTATTTGTTCACAACTGCTTGTGGTTTTTCTTCTTTGATGTTGGTGTATTTGTTCTCAGCTGCTCGTGGTTTTTCTTCTTTGATGTTGGTGTATTTGTTCTCAGCTGCTCGTGGTTTTTCTTGCTTTTGGATGTTTTGAACTGGTTCTTCTTTTTGCTTTCTAATTTCATTGTTGATTTTTTGAGTTGTAACATCATTTAACTTTTTAGTGACATTCTTAATGGATTGAGACCAAACTTTTGTTTGTTGATCTTTTTCTTCCGAGACAACTTTAACGTTTTCTTCGAATTGTTTCTCTGCGTTACTTTCTTTGGATGAAGAGGCGACCGTTTGTTTTGAAGATTCGTTGGAAGTCACTTGTGCGGTAACGGTAACATCCTCCTTCTTTTCCTTTTTATTATTTTCTGCTTTTACATTATCCTTATTTTCAGATTGATTGGAGTTGGAGTTTTCATTTTCTTGGATAAAACCTTTTAAAATATTTGAAATATGGGTTAACTTAATTAAAATCCTTTCTTCACCACTAATCAATGTAGCATAATCAGAATCAACATTGCTCAATATACCGTTAAAAGACCGCTTGTTTAAGCACAAAATTGTTACCCAGGATTGTTTTAATGAATTCAATACTTCCGTTAAGCTTTGTGTTTTTAAGAATTCAGTTTCTGTATCTTCGCCTTGAAATTGTTTCGTATTCTTCGTGATTGCTTGAACCTGGTCGAGACTATAATAGAAGATGTAGTTGTTTTCATTTTCTAAAATGACATGATCGGGTTCAACTCCAATAAGTTTTCCTTTATATACATCTTCACCTACATATAGATTTACGTTAAATCCAATTAATAAATCTAATGTCGATGAAAAATTATTTATACCCATTGAAAATCCTCCTTTTTATAATGTTGTCGCTTCTCCTTCGAGAAGCGACAAGGTTCTTATCTTTAATTATTTTGCATATTGGCTTTTTGAGGATTCGGACTTTGCGACCCGTTGTTTTGATGACTGTTTGTCAGAAGAAGACATTTTTTCTTGGCTATTTTGGTTATCTGATTTTTCATCCTCAGCCTTTTCAATTTTTAATCCATAGCTGATATTGCGGATATGGAACATGGAAAGGCGAACAATTTCCTCCTTATTGATTAAGGAAACGAAATCATTATTAATATCGCTTAGGACACCTTCTAATTTTTCTGGACCGCCGCGATTAATTTTGACCCATTGGAACTTTAATTGATCCAACAGTCCAGGGAAGTTGTCTGCTTGTTTGTACGAAAAACCCTCAGGAACTTCAATGTTAAATTCCAGTTGTTCCTTTGCATTTTCCGTCACACTTTTAATATGATGAGTGTAGTAGTAAACCACACCTTCATCTTCTGTAAGAAGAACGAGATGATCTTCATTGACATCCAGTAACTTTCCAATTCTTGATTCTGGACCACCCCGGTCAATTTTTATAATTTTTCCGACCAAAGACTTCATCATGTCTTTATTCATAAAAGTTTCTTCCTCCTTTAAATTAAATAAACATTTACACTACATCAATATGTATCACGGTGTGATGTTGTACTAAACAAGTAGCCTTTTTTTACCCATTTTGAAAAAAATAGGCAAAAAAACGTATATGATATTTAACTATATATTCAATTCAAGAAATGGAGCTTGTCAGCTCCATTTGGAAAAGGAATATTAATAAACTTATTCTTATTTTTGGATTTTGGTTAACACGTATAGCAAGTAATTACGATCGGTCATAATCTAATACAGTATTTTAATAAATTTATAGAAAAAAAGGATTCTCCTACACAAAATGAACTCCTATGGAATATCTTTTGTTTAGGAATAAAAAAACGTCTGCTCATAAGCATTCCTTCTTGCTCATATTTATAATGAATGATTGGCTAATTGTAAACTATATAAAAATATGAAGAAAGGAGCAGGAGATGAAAGAACTTTATTTAAATGAGATTAGCCCGATAATTGGTGGTGTATTGGTACAGGGAGAGGGTAATCCTCTCATAAAAAATGTAGTTACGAAACCTTCAAAGATCGGCCCTAATACTCTTCTCATCGACCTATATACAAAATCTAAAATTGACTCCACGTTATTTAGAAAATCAACTCCTGTAATTGTTGTAACAGAAAAACCAAAGGATTTTTCCCGCTTTGGAGATGGAATTACGATAATTAAAGTAGATGACATTGATGATACTTACTGGAGATTCATTGATTATTATCGAAGTCTTTTCAGTATCCCGATAATTGGAATCACAGGTACTGCAGGAAAGACAACAGCGAAGGAAATGCTTAAACATATCCTTGAAAAACGTTATACAGTCCAAGCAACCTATAAAAGCTTTAATGGAGGGCAGCGAAGTCACAGATATTTACTTGGAATTAATGAGAATACTGGAGCAGCTGTTATTGAAATGGGTGTAGACTACCCTGGTGATATTCTGGACTATTTGAAATATTTTCGCCCGAATATAAGGATGATATTAAACATTGATGTCTATCATTTAGTGGGCTGTAAAACACCAGAACGTTATTTGAAAGCAAAATCCGAAATTCTTCATGATTTAGATCCAGTGAATGGGACACTGATCCTAAATGGTGATGATCCGAACATTAAAAAAATTGATGTAAGTAAATTTTCCAATATTATCCAATATTTTGGCTTAAGTGAGGGCTGTCACCTTCGAGCGGAAAACGTGACTTCCGACTCTAAAGGTATTCGGTTTACTCTCCACCATCAGAATCAAACCTATCCTGTCTTCGTACCTGGAAGCGGAAAACATAATGTATATAATGCACTTGCTGCAATTGCTGCTGCTTCGAGTGCAGGTGTAGAAATAAAAGAGGCCTGCGAAGATTTGGCCACGTTCAACCATATGATTGAACATTTGGAGTTCAAGAATGGGATGGGAGGAGCAACGATCATTGACGATACGTGGAATGTAACACCCATTTCCATGACATCAGCCCTTCAGGTATTGAATGAGATATCAGGTTCCAAAAGAAAAATTGCGCTTTTAGGATTTATGCCTCAGCTTGGCGATGGAGATTATGCACAGCAAGAGTATGCCAAGATGGGTAGTAGGGCATTCGATGCCAAGTTGGATTTACTTATTGTTGTTGGGGATCAGGCAAAAAAAATTGGAAGTCGAGCAATAGAACTTGGGATGGACCCAAGTAATGTATTCTTTTCAAACGATGGGAATGAAATCTCTCAAATTCTTCAACCTTATTTGAACCAGGATTCGACAATACTTCTTAAACTACCCCATCGAGTTATGATTCAAGATTCATTTAAAGAGCTTAAATCAAAAATCATTGAATCATGAGAGGGGAACAGTATGAAACCTCTATTTCTCCAAGATATTCTTGAACAGATAGGCGGTACCAATGTTAAGGGATCGAGGAACCCTTTGATTCAGAATGTTGTTTATCGACCTAAAAAAATAAAAGACTTTACCTTACTTTTTTATCGCTATCATGATATGAAAATTGAAAAAAATTTATTTAAAAAATACAAATCGGTTGTGGTGGTGACTGAACTCCCTGATAAATTCAAAGATTTGTCAGAGGATGTTATTATCATAAAAGTTTCAAATATTGAAAAAGCATACTGGAAATTTATTTCCTATTATCGCCAGCTTTTTCAAATACCTGTTATTGGTATCACGGGAACGTGCGGAAAAACAACAACAAAACAAATGGTAAAACATATCTTAAGACAATACTATAAAGTCCATTCTACATTTCTAAGCAATAATCAAAGATCCCTTAATTTAAAATATTTGCTTGGAATCGATGATGAAACAGAAGCAGCCGTATTTGAAATGCCTGTTGCCTCACCTGGTTACCTAACGAATACAATCCAATATTTCCAACCTCAAATTCGAATCCTTCTAAACATTGACGTATACCACCTAACAGATAGCAAAACACCAGAAGCCTATATGAAGGCAAAAGCAGAAATCATAAATGGGCTGGATCCTCAAACTGGTATCATCATATTGAACGCAGACGATGAGAACATAAAAAAAGTGTTGGATGTTAACGGTTATCAGCATGTCATTTATTTTGGCTTGAGCGACGGCTGTCACTTTCGGGCTAAGGATATTCAATATGAAGAAAGAGGAATGAAATTCTTACTGGCTCATCAAAATCAAACTTTTCCTGTTTTTGTCCCCGGCTACGGCAAACCCAATGTCTATAATGCCCTTGCTTCCATTGCAGCAGCTTCCTCTGCAGGAATGGATGTAAAGGAATGTTGTGAGAGAATGTCATCTTTTGAACAAATGAACGAACATTTGGAATTCCATATTGGAGCAGGCGGATGCACGATAATTGATGATACATGGAATGCTGCCCCTCTTTCTATGGCCTCTGCCCTCGAAGTATTACAAGAAACTTCAAGTACAAAAATGAAAATCGCTCTATTGGGCTATATGCCTCAATTAGGCGAGAGTAAATATGCGCTGGAGCAGTATGCAAGAATGGGAGAAAAAGCAGTCGAAACCAACCTTGATCATCTCGTAATTGTAGGCGATGAAACAGCAGAAATCGGCAGGAAAGCACTTGAAATCGGCATGGACCCTAGTAAAGTCCATTTTTGCAAAAATGGTATAGAAATTTATCAATTAATTGAACCGTATTTAAATCAAAATACTGCCCTTCTAATGAAAATACCCCACCGAGTCATGGTCCAGGACTCCTTCAAGGAGTTAAAGCAAAAAATCCTGGATAAAGGCCAATGATTTGTTTACAACTGAAAGGGAGATAGCAATGAAGAAGACAACAAAATTAAAAAACTTAATTAATTCCAGCGAATTGGAATATATTATGGAGGCCCACAATGGTTTATCAGCAAAAATTGTTGAAGAAGCGGGCTTCAAAGGAATTTGGGGGAGCGGGTTATCCATCTCAGCTTCAATGGGAGTCCGTGATAATAACGAAGCATCATGGACACAAGTTCTCGACACGCTGGACTTTATGAGTGAAGCAACTTCCATTCCCATTCTTCTCGATGGCGACACAGGATACGGTAACTTTAATAATGCGCGACGACTTGTAAAAAAATTAGAGTCCAGACAAATTGCCGGAGTTTGTATTGAGGACAAATTATTCCCAAAAACTAATTCTTTTATCGGCGGAGAAACACAGCCCCTTGCCGATATAGAAGAATTTTGCGGAAAAATTAAAGCAATGAAGGATAGTCAAATGGATGATGACTTTGTTGTCGTCTCTAGAGTCGAGGCCTTTATTGCCGGATGGGGACTTAGTGAGGCGCTTAGGAGGGCCGAGGCATATCGCCAGGCCGGAACCGATGCCATCCTAATGCATAGCAAGAGAAGTGATATAACTGAGATTGAGGCCTTTATGAAGGAGTGGGGAGGCAGACTGCCAGTCGTGCTTGTACCAACGAAATACTATACAGTTCCAACCCAAAAATTTAGAGAATTGGGTGCTAACCTTGTTATATGGGCAAATCATAATCTTAGGTCAGCGATAACAGCCATGCAAAAAACCACAAAGCAAATCTTTGAAGAAGAAAGTCTAATCCATATTGAAAAACAGGTTGTTTCTGTTGATGAAGTATTTCGAATACAGGGAGCAGATGAGCTAAAGAGAGCGGAAAAAAGATATCTACCTGCCTCTGGAAAGAACGTAAATGCAGTCATCTTGGCAGCGAGCCGCGGGGATATGGAAGAGTTGACTGATGAAATCCCAAAAACCTTATTAGAGGTTGGGGGAAGGCCAATTCTATCAATCCAGGTGGACGAATTTAACAAGGTTGGTATTAAAGATATTTCCGTAGTCAGGGGATTTGCGAAAGACAGGGTTGCTGCAGCCAATTTTTCAGTGATTGATAATGATTTATATTCGGAAACGAAGGAACTTTACTCCTTATATCTAGCTCGGGAAAAAATTAAAGAAAATACTATCATAAGCTATGGAGATATTATTTTTAAAAATTATATTCTTAACGACCTCTTAAATGATATGAGTGACATTACCCTCATTGTAGACGCAGATGTAGAAACCATCACCAATGATCGCGACTTAGTATCCACTTCCACTCCATACTCCAAAAAGCTATATTCCAGTACTGTTAAATTTACTAAAATGTCCGGTGACTTAAAAGACAAAGAAATCCATGGGGAATTTATCGGCCTTTGGAAGGTAAACAAAAACGGTTCTAACATTGTAAAAAAAGCTCTTGCTGATTTATCCGAAAGAGAAAACTTTAAACAACTGACCATGGCTGACCTCTTTAATTACATTAGTCTTTCACATCCGATTGCCGTGAAATATATTAAGGGTTCATGGCTTGATATTGATACAATCATAGATCTCCATAAAGCAGGTGATTTGTTTGATAAGCACTAAAGAATTTGGCAATGAATTAAGAAGGCATGGGTTTGATTTTTTCACAGGTGTCCCTTGTTCATTTTTAAAGAATTTAATTAACTATGCGATTAATGATTGTGATTATATTGCAGCAACCAATGAGGGAGAAGTAGTTGCTATTGCTGCAGGAGCTTATCTGGGTGGAAAAAAACCAGTTGTTCTCATGCAAAATTCTGGGTTAACCAATGCCGTTTCGCCATTGGTATCCCTAAATTTCCCCTTCCGGCTTCCAGTTCTTGGCTTTGTCAGCCTAAGAGGGGAGCCGGGGATCCCAGATGAACCACAACATGAGTTAATGGGTTGTATTACGACAGAAATGCTGGACCTTATGAATATTAAATGGGAGTATCTATCAAGTGATTTCGACGAGGTAAAGAAGCAATTAGTTAGGGCCAATGCTTATTTCGAAAACGATCAATCTTTCTTTTTTGTTGTGAAAAAAAATACGTTTGAGAAAGAACCCTTAAATGAACAAAAGCAACTCTCAAACCAAAATAAAATCAAAATAATGAAAACTAAAGAAAATGAATTTCCTACAAGATTTGAAACATTAAAGCTGATTAATTCTTTAAAAGGGGAAAAAACTGTTCAATTAGCGACTACAGGAAAAACGGGAAGAGAGCTTTATGAAGTTGAGGATTCACACAATAACCTATATATGGTTGGTTCAATGGGTTGTATAAGTTCGATTGGCCTCGGTCTTGCATTAACTAAAAAGGATCATGAAATTGTTGTCATTGAAGGAGATGGAGCCCTTTTGATGCGGATGGGGAGTCTTGCAACAAATGGATATTACGCTCCCAAAAATATGCTTCATATTCTTTTAGATAATAATACTCATGATTCTACGGGCGGACAGCTCACGGTATCCCACAATGTACAATTCGTTGACATTGCTGCAGCCTCCGGTTACTCAAATTCTATTCACATTCATAACCTGACAGAATTAGAAGCCCAAATAAATGCTTGGAAGAAAGACAAACAACTGACCTTTCTTTATATTAACATTGCAAAAGGATCAAAAGAAAATCTAGGCAGACCAAAAATGAAGCCACATGAAGTAAAAGAGAGATTGAAGGTGTTCCTGGATGGTTAAAACGGCCGTTATCTTAGCTGGGGGTATGGGCACCCGACTGCGTGAAAAAACAGAAAACCTGCCAAAAGGTTTTCTAAAATTGGATGACAAGCCCATTATTGAGCAATCTATTTTAAAGTTACTGGAGTCAGGGATAGAGACGATTATCATAGGAACTGGGCATTTGTCTGAAGTCTATGAGCAGCTGACTACAAAATTTCCACAAATTCACTGTGTACGGAATGATAAATATAGAACAACGGGCAGTATGTATACTCTTTATAACGTGAGGGGGCACGTTTCCGAGGACTTCCTTCTTCTGGAAAGTGACCTTATCTATGAAAAACAAGCTTTAGATCGATTAGTTCAGCAGAAAAAGCCAGACGTCATCTTAGCAAGTGGTTTTACAAATTCTAATGATGAAGTTTTTCTTGAAATCGATGAAAATCAGCATTTAGTGAATATGTCTAAAAACCGACATGATCTAAAGTCAATTGACGCAGAGTTAACGGGAATCTCAAAAATTTCCCATCAAGCTTTTCTCGCAATGTGTGACTATGCCCAGTCTAGTTTTAAAGAAAATCCATTATTGGATTATGAATCGGCACTGATTGGCATATCGAAACAAATTAAATTATATGTTGATAAGCTGGATCATTTAATCTGGTGTGAAATTGACAATGAAGTGCATTTGCTTCGTGCAAAGCAATTTATATATCCAATGATTAAAATGAAAGAAAAGAATTTTCCGTCCGTAAAAAGAAACATATTATTAAATCCTGGTCCTGCTACAACGACTGATACTGTAAAATATGCCCAGGTTGTTCCAGACATTTGTCCGAGAGAAGAAGAATTCGGTGAAGTAATGGAAATGATCTCAACTGAACTTACAAAATTGGTTGCAGATCCGACCAATTATACTGCCGTATTGTTTGGTGGGTCTGGAACTGCAGCGGTTGAGTCGATTTTAAGCTCTGTTATTGGTGATGAAGCCGTGCTTATCATTAATAACGGTTCTTACGGAAAAAGGATGTGTCAGATAGCAGAAATTTATAGGCTGAATTATCTTGAATACAAAAGTAGTTCGCATGAAGAGATAGATTTAATTGCCTTAGAGGACTACATTCAAAAAGCAACTATGAAAATTTCCCATTTATGCGTGGTTCATAACGAAACCACAACAGGACTGCTAAATGATATCGGAAAAATTGGACGTATTTGCGGAATTTATGACATTCAATTGATTGTCGATGCTATGAGCTCATTTGCGGCTATCCCAATCGACATGGAGCAAATGAATATTAGCTATCTTGCCGCCTCTTCTAACAAAAACCTGCAAGGCATGGCTGGTGTAAGTTTCGTTATTGCCAACACGGCCGATTTGGGTCAGACCCAGCATCTTAAACCAAGGAACATGTATCTTCATCTTTATTCACAGTATCGCCATTTTTTAAAAACGAAGCAAATGCGGTTCACTCCTCCTGTTCAGACACTTTATGCTCTTAAACAAGCAATCATAGAAGTGATCATTGAGGGAGTGGAGAAGAGGTATGAGAGGTATACCAAGACATGGGAAGTGCTTATGAAAGGCATAGAAAGGCTGGGATTATCTCATTTAGTTAAGAAGGAAGATCATTCCCGTATCATTACTGCGATTGTTGAACCTGATAACCCTAGCTATCGTTTTGAAGATATGCATGATTATTTTTATTCTCAAGGATTTACAATCTATCCAGGAAAGCTTGAAGGACAGAATACCTTTCGAGTTGCAAATATTGGGGAAATTACATGTAATGACATGGAAAAATTTATAGATCTTCTCGAACATTATTTTATAAAAATAGGTTATTGTCCTGAAAGGAACGAGATAAATGGCATTTCCTAAACATAGGTTAGCTGTTTCAGTTGCAGTTCTAAATAATCAAAATCAGATTCTTTTGGTAAAAAATTGGAAAAGAGGCTGGGAGTTCCCCGGAGGATACGTAGATAATGGGGAATCATTACATTCTGCAGCCATAAGGGAAGTGAAGGAGGAGGCTGGGATCGAGATTCAGTTATCGAAAATGTGCGGACTGATTCAAGATGTAAAAAATAGCCGATGTACGGTTCTTTTTTTAGGCAGCCCATTCCGCGGCGAGGTAAGCGGAGGGGATGATGCCTTGGATGCTGGTTATTTTCCTATTGAAGAGGCACTAAATAAAGTAACCTGGAAAACGTATAAGGAAAGAATTATTAAATGCTTAAATGAAGATACCCATCCGTTTATTATTGAATCCTAAGTCATAACAAGGAGTTCTTAAATGAGTGTCTCTTATGTCTTGTTATCTACGGAAGAAGCAATCGCTAAGTACAAAAAGAATTACAAGGACTATGTCCGAAAAGAATTGGTGAAGGTAGATAAATATAGGGCAACCTATCGAAATTTAAAAGGCAGTCTGGCTGACCAAGTTGTGGAAAGAGCGATCTGGTATATGCATCATGGCTATACTGTGTATGGAAATGGCTACAATTCCTATCACACCCACGGAGTTCTTGATTGCTCTGGATTTGCCAAATTAGTTTTTGGTGATTTTGGCTTTAAATTATCGGGGGTCTCTAAAAAATATGAATCAATTGAAATTGGGCGGAGAGTTGAAGGTGTCCATCCTAAACTGGTGGATTCATATTGGGGGCTTGATGGTGTGGAAAATCTGCGGCTGGGCGATATTTTAACGTGGTGGAAGCAAAGAGCTGACGGAACATATTTCATCGGTCATGTTGGAATATATATGGGGCAACTTGACGGGAAACCAACGGTAATCTGCACAGCAACAGGCGCACCAACGGCCATCGGGATTATCAGTAAATATAAACACTGGTATGGTAAGCATTTCTATAATGCCCAACGAATACTTCCGGAAGGCTCGTGGACTCCTGATGTGGTAATTTCTGGTCACAAAGATAAAGGGCCAGTAATTCCGAAGAGTTATGTTCTACCGCCTCAAAATCCTATAATCATGCCTTAATATTATGATTATTGCATACAATTACTCTACTTTATCAAGTCCCTGATTTTATTTAACAGATTTTGCTAATGGTTTTCGGTTTTGGGCATACATTTATGAATCCTTTTCATAAAATAAAGTATTGACTTTGTTACCCGTTGCAACCAAAGGGGTGTAGACCGTGCAACTCGATACCGTAGATTTTGGTTTCATATATCATGAAAAAAAGCAAAAGCAGCTTTATACGATGATGATCGATCAATTCAGACATTTGTCAAAAAGTAAAAATATAAAAATTGTTCTCTTTACATTAGGTCATTTGGATTTAGAAGAACTGGTTGTTACCGGTACAATGATTGCAGGTGACAATATTAGTCATGGACCATGTAAAGTACCAGCTTATATTTATAATTTTGCTCTCCATTCAACTGCCGATAAAATTGATAAAATGCGCATTTTAAGGAAATTGGAGGCTATTACTGTTATAAATCCAGTAAATCGCTTCATACAAGGAATCATTTTCGAAATGTTAGCATCTTGTCCAACATTTCGGCAATATCTCTTGCCATCAAAATCATTTAATACTTCCACCTTAATCGATTATGATCACAAATATGATACATTTTTTCTTCTGCCGGAAAATTCATTTCTCCCGCCGAAAGCTGTTGTAATCAAAAAATTTCAGAACAATGACTATATGATTTACATTGGACAAAATGGGCAATTGCGAAAAAAGGAAGATTTGGTTAGTTATATAAAAAAAATGATAAACAAAAAGAAATATATCTTATTCAAAGGGATCGAGCTCTTGAGAATGGGAAATGATCCATTAGAGACGAAGATATTTCTGCAGAAAAGTGAGAAGGGCGAATGGTGCAGTACAGTTATGGCAGTTAAAAAAGGGATTTTTTCGAGAAAAGAGTTGTCTTATTCTACATCAAGCGAAGCGACACGCGATTTAATAAGTCCAGTAAACGAAGAACAACTATCAGATATTTCAATCCAAATTGGCAGGTTTTTAGATTTCCACATCCCATTCATTGGAAGTTATACATTTGACTTTATTTTCGACGAAAATAATTGCCCCTATCTGATTCATATTAGCGGTTTCGAACAAGACCAAACCTTCTTTCAACTCCTAGATTTCGATACTCAATTAACACTTCTCAATAATTCATTTAATTATCTGTATTATCAAATGAATAATTATGTAACGAAAAGGGTGCAGCCAAATGGATTGGATCAAAATTGAGCGAGGTGCTGCGGATACTTCAAATCAATTCCAACATATTATTTACACTTCAATTGAAATGGCAAACAAACTAAAAACCAAGACTAAACTGATCTTTGGACAAAAAGAAATCCCTATAACGGTGAAAGCAAATCCTGACGTTTTATCTTCAATAGGAAATCATTTTGAAAATCCATCAGTCTTTCAAATGTCTCTAGAAACGATTGAAGAACTTCTACTTCAAACATCGGCCACATATCAAATGTATTTTTCCGAGTCGACGATTCACATAGGACCAGTAATCGGCTTCTTGTTAGGTGATCAACATTTTTATTATCATCACCGCAGAATGAAAGAACTTACGGATGCCATGGGAGTTTATCAACAAGTAGGTGGACTCTTCGTCGCGTTCCGATATTGTTCGATTGATTGGAATGAAAAATGTATTTACGGGCAATATTATAATTTTGTTACTCAAAAATGGGAGTATGGGAAATTGCCTTTACCTTCTGTCGTTTATCGAAGAGGTTTTAATTCTCGGAATAATTTTGTAAATCAGTATAAAGATGAGTTAAATTGGAAGGTATTTAATGACGTTAGATTTGATAAATGGGAGTTATACAGTCGAATAAAGGATAATGAATACCTAAGTCCCATAATCCCTGAAACCGAAATATTGAGCTTATCAAATCTTTCAAGGTTTCTACAACTATATAAAAATGTGATACTAAAACCAAAAAATCTTTCTAGAGGCAGAGGCATATCAATAATTACTGAGAAACCCAACGGATGGATAAAAATTCACGATCATCAACAATATAACGACATTATTATTCATTTTACTCAATTAGAGGAATATTTAAGTAAGGGAATATACCAGCAAAATGAGTATATTATCCAGCCATATATTAATTTAGCTAAAATTGATGGCAGACCATGGGATATCAGAGTTGTAATGCAAAAAAACAGAAGCAATGAATGGCTATGTAATGGTATCGAGTGCAGACTTGCTCCTATGGGCAGAATGATTACAAATATTTCGAACGGAGGCAGGGCGCTTTACCTAAATGAGGCATTGGAACTAGCGTTTGGTACGGAAGTGGATATTGATCAAATCGAAAAAGAAATTTTCTCTATCTCGCTAGAGTTTTGCAAAATAATGGATGAAACAGGCTATCATTTTGCTGAATTTGGTTTAGATTTAGCCCTTGACCAGCAAAAACATTTTTGGTTTATAGAATCGAATGTACGACCAGCTTTTAAAGGATTTAAAGAGTTGGATGAGAGAATTTATCAGCGGATTTGCTATGAACCAATTCTATATTCTGCTCAGGTGGCAGGTTTTGGCAGGGAGGTGCAAGATGAAAACAAAATTCAACATCATTCCGGACCTGAATGCACTAAACTGCATAACCATGCATCCGAATATGGCAAAACAGAATAATATTTCAGCCCGAAAAAGATGGTTTCTGCGATTTGGTATTCAATCTTTGGAAATAAAGCTTAGAACATCCTCTTTTTTAGAAGAAAACGAGTTGAAAATATCAGTTGAAGTCATTGAAAATCTTAGGATCCCTTTGAATTGCCGTTATGAGATTCGCCGGGAGATTAACGAAATAATTCTCGGGCCTTATATCGGAATCCTTACAGCATCTAAAAAGTCTAGTTTGGATGAAACAGTACAGTATTTATCCAATTATTTATATGATTATAATCATATCGGAGGAGCTGCATTGGCCTTCTCACTTGAAGGAATCAATCCAATTGAAAAGACAATCGAAGGATATTTATATAATCCAGAAATGAAAAAGTGGGAGCCAGGAGTGTATGCTTATCCTGCGTCAGTCTTTAAAATTATCTATCTCAATAAAGATTGGCGAAATCATTTTCAAACTGTATATGGCAGTCGTTTTTTTAACAGTTATGTGTTTAACAAATGGGAGATGTATAAATGGTTAAGTGAATCATCTGAGATAATTCCCTATCTGCCTAAAACCATGATTTATAATCATGCCGAAGATATTGATTACCTACTTGGAATGTATAATGAAATCTTTGTAAAACCAGTTCATGGCAGCATGGGTGACCGGATATTTAAGGTATCAAAAAATGGGATAAATGGACTGAAGTTAGAATATCATCAAAATGGTGTTCCGTATGAAAAGCAATTTTCAAGTATTCAAGAGCTGGACTCCTATTTTAAAGACCAGTTTAAGAAGAAAACCATTATTCTCCAGCAAGCTCTTGACTTAATCTCCTATGAGGGAAAAAAAATTGATTTCCGAATTGTTATGGTAAAAAACCAATCAGGTGTTTGGGAAGATATGTGTATGGTTGCAAAATATGGACAGCAAGGTAGCATAGTAACCAATATTCTTGCTGGTGGTACTGCTGAAATTGGAGAAATAACGATTCAAAAAATATTTGGTTTGTCAGATGAAGAGGTTTATAGGTTTCGTAAAGAAATTAATAGAATCATACTTAATGCTGCGGACCGAATTGAAGAATGTGGGGTACATTGTGGAAATTTAGGGGTAGATATCGCGATTGACACCTCGAAAAACGTATGGATTATTGAAATGAACAACTTGAATCCTAGTCCGTTGTTCGCTCTTGATATCAATGACAGACCACTTTTTTATCAAATCAAACGGCTGAATATGTTATATGCAAAAAGACTTGCTGGTTTTCCGGAGGATTTGCAATGAGCCAGTATATAAAAAGAATGTCAACTATAAACGAAAAACTAATGCTTCTTCCAGAAGCTTTGTTGAAAGTCGGGGAAGCCCGGCATCGCAGGATGATTGTGAATATAGGCAAGTGGAGACATGAGGTTAATGTTGAGTTCCAAAACGATTTGCCGGATTATTTTATTGGAATGGCTAGTTCTCTAAAATTACCTTTTGAACTTCCTGATCAGCTCCAATATGAAATGAAAATTCACGGCAGGAATATTCACATAGGTCCTGTCATTGGTTTTCTTGCTTTTAAGGAAAAACAAGATATGAACATTGAGGCATTAAATCAATATTTAAGTTATTTTACAAGCTATGACCACATTAAGGGACTCATTTATATTTGTGCAGCTGATAGCATCAATTATTCTAATCAAACTATCGAGGGATTTTATTATCAGGGGGAGGGTAATGGAGAAGACGTTGTCTGGAAATTTGGTACATTTCCATTTCCTGATTGCTTATACCTTCATATTGATGTAAACAAAACGGATTATGATAAAATGGTTTCGATTTTCGGAGATTCTATAGTTAACACGAACTTATGTAATAAGTGGGAATTATGGGAATGGCTTCACGACGATAAACAACTTCTAGAACACTTGCCATTTACTGTGTTATTGGAAGACATACAAAACCTCGATGAGATGTTAGCAGAATTTGGATCCGCATATATTAAACCTGTCGAAGCAGGCAAGGGACAAAATTTTTTTAAGGTAGAAAAAACGGGTGAAAAATATCGATTCATCGATTATTTTTCAATGGAAAATAATTTTGATAGCCGTGATGAAGCAAAAAAATTTCTAAACGCCTTGTTATCGAATGGAGTATATCTAGTTCAGCAAGCTGTTCCTGTTAAGAGATACGATCAACGCTGGGTAGATTTTATTGTTATGATGCAAAAAAATGCAAGGATGGATTGGAAATGTTCCTATATCGCTGCTCAACTTAGTGAAATTGAAAGTACACCTTCTTTTTCCAGTAAAACAGCATTCACATTAAATGGCAGAGATGCTTTTAGGAAGTTATTTCAAATGGATGAAAGAGAGGTTTTTTTAAAGGAACAGGAAATCATAGAGTTTTGTATCTATATTTGTAAAAATCTAGAAAAATCTGGCGGAAACTATGCTGAAATGGGTATTCAAATCATTTTAGATGAGTCACAGAAATTATGGCTGGTAACTATCAGTCCTTTAAAAGATCATATAGCATTACTAAATTCAGATAAGCAATTGTATTTAAAAGTTGTAACGGCTCCCTTTGATTATGCAAAATCAATTTCCGACTTTAAGTAAAAGGCTCTGTTAAACAATATTTTCAAAAAGCCCTTAAATTATGGCATCATAATTGAGGGCTTTTAAATTTATTGGCTTTGTAAAGGGCATTGTTAATGTTTTAACACTGTTGATTGGAGCGCAAATCAACAATCAAGTTTAACACAGCCAATTTATTAAATAATTCTATCATACATGTTAAACATACATATTTAATTGCTGGATAGAATTACTATATTTGCCATTAATAGATTTTGAAAAAAGCAAAAAAAGTATATGATACTAGACCATATACTTCTATTTAAATGTTGTTAATTCATCCATAATGTAGGAACTTCTTTTTTGTATAAAATCAAAAATGACTTTCTTTTCTTCATCTATTGCTTCAGGATTTGAAGTAATATATGGGTCAAGGCTCATGTATGGTTTTATTGTCTCAAAAAGATTATTAATAATAGGCTCTTGAACTTTAAGAGTAAAATCATTTTCCAAGATATTTGATAGGATATCCTTGTATTGTCTCTTAAATCTAGTAAGATGAAGGAGCCTTGCCGTAAGGGTGTTATATCCAGTAAATGGAACGTAATCATATGCCATCAACCGGCCGCGAATATTTCGTCCCCAAGTGCCATCATGGTCCCATGGGCTGATTTCATATAATTGTGTTTTACTATTTTTATATAAGGCATAATTATGAATAAAACCATCATAGTTTTGGGTACAAACAACTCCAGCTACCCATTTTAGATATTGATCGACGTCCAGTACTTTGGCAATTTCTTTTTCAAAATCTTCATTACTTAAAGTGTTTATCATGGCAATAAATTGTTCTAATTCCTCTAGATCTTCGTTCGTACCAAACTTTAAGGTATATCCTTGACTCAACCGGGTTTTCAGTTCTTTCTTTTTGGTTAGTAATGAGAAATTTGCCCGATTATTGGTCGCATAAATAATTGGGCCTGTTGGTAAATTTCTTTTTTCTAGAAGATGTTGGTCGACAGATTCAATCTCTAGGTAAATGCCCTTACAATATCCGTTAATATAGAGGAGAACATGCTTAGAGTGGGGGGCCAAAACACCGATCCTATCAAATAAATCAAATGAGAGTTTATTTCTGCTCATAGTAACATCAATGTATTCCGCATTTAGGATTATTTCATGGGCTCCATCTACAACAGAAGGCTTATCGAAAATAATTCGATAAGATTTTTTTTTCTTATCTCTAATGACATTCCCTCTGTAGGAAATTTGTACTGTATATCGATTTTCCCCAATCATTAATTCAGCAGGCACTAAATCATCTTTCCAAATGTCCCTATTCAATTTTCTTAACCACTTAGGATTGATAAAAATCTCATATTTTAACACTTGAATTCCCCTAAACAACTTTTTTCTAGATATATGCATTTTTGTATATGTATGTGTTTATAAACTTAAAAAAATTACAAGCAAAAAAATTAAATGTTTGTCTATGGCAAATGTGCTAATTCCACATAAATTGGAATAGAGAATAAAATATCTAGAAAGTGGTGGAAAAATGGTTTTAAAACTTGATATTGCAGAGTTGCTTTCGCAAGCAGAACAAAATAATGTTGTCGGCTTTATGGATAATAACCCTGTTGGAAGAAAATACAAACAATGTGTTGCACAAATGAGTTCTTCAAGCTCCTCCAGTACAGGAAGTACAGGCAGATCTAGCAGTACGGGCTCTAGAAGCAGTAGCAGCAGTAGCAGTAGCAGTAGCAGAGGTAAAAAAGGTCCTGGTAAAAGGGGTAGCAGTGGATCCAGCAGTAGCTCAAGCAGCAGCTCTAGCAGTAGCTCAAGTAGCAGTTCTAGCAGTAGCTCAAGCAGCCGAGGAAGCAGCTCAAGCAGCCGAGGAAGCAGCTCAAGCAGCCGAGGAAGCAGCTCAAGCAGCCGAGGAAGCAGCTCAAGCAGCCGAGGAAGCAGCTCAAGCAGTCGAGGAAGCAGCTCAAGCAGCAGAGGATTCAGCTCAAGCAGCCGAGGAAGCAGCTCAAGCAGTCGAGGAAGCAGCTCAAGCAGCAGAGGATTCAGCTCAAGCAGTCGAGGAAGCAGTTCTAGAAGCCGAGAAAGCAGCTTTAGTAGCGGCACTGTAGGTGGTACAGGTACTGGTTCTACAGGTAGCGGCTCTAGTAGCGGTTTCAGCTGCCGAGAAAGCAGCTCTAGTAGCGGCACTGTAGGTGGTACAGGTGCTGGTTCTACAGGCAGTGGCTTTAGCAGCAGCTTTAGCAGCGGTTCGAGCAGCCTAGGAAGCAGCTCGAGCAGTCGAGCAAGCAGCTCAAGCAGCAGCGGCTCTTCGTGCAGCTCTTGGAGCGGCTCTTGGACCGGTTCCGGCAGCAGTTCTGGCAGCGGTTCCAGCAGCCGAGGAAGCAACACAAGTAGCGGCACTGTAGGTGGTACAGGTACCGGTTCTACAGGCAGCGGCTCCAGCAGCCGAGGAAGCAGCTCAAGTAGCAGCTCAAGTAGCGGCTCTAGTAGCAGCTCTGGCAGCTAAGGTAAGAGCGGCAGGTAAAAAAGCAATATTCAATTCCACCAGTCAAAAAAGAAGACACCGATACTGACCATCAGTATCGGTTATTTATTTGTTATAAATTACTAATAACTTAATGAATTCAATTTTCATCTAATTTATCTTACATATGCCTAGTAATCTACCATTATGATATCCGCCTATATAGAAAAAAATAGGTAATAATCTATATGAATTTTATAGATTAATGCTGATTTATTACTTATCCGAGATATTCGTTTAGGTCAAGCCTCACAAAACGGACGTAATATAGAGCAAGGACAAGAAATGAAGAAACGGAAAAATTAAGAACGAAACTCTTTGAAAGGAGTAAATTAATTTTTATGTACCATCAATCGACGGTTCTCATTACCATATTTGCTTTTATTTTAACAATGGTTATGATCTTTATCCGTCCAAAAAACATGAACGAAGCAATTCCGGCAACCATTGGAGCCATTCTTGTTTTTTTAAGTGGAAGCGTTTCGACAGGGGATTTACTAGATATCAGCTCCAAGGTAACCGGAGCAGCGATTACCATTATCGCAACCATTGTTATGGCAATTGTGCTTGAAAGCTTTGGTTTTTTTAACTGGACTGCAGCTCTAATGTTAAAACTATCAAAAGGAAAAGGTTTTCGCTTATTTTGGTTCACCCTACTGCTCTGCTTTCTCATGACGCTTTTCTTTAATAATGATGGCAGTATATTAATAACAACACCGATATTAATATTAATATTAAATAATTTGGGATTGAAAAATAAACAAAAAATTCCATTCCTGTTGAGTGGGGCGTTAATTGCAACTGCATCCAGTGCACCGATCGGTGTCAGTAATATTGTGAATCTAATTGCATTAAAAATAATTGGAATGGACCTTTATCTACAAACAGAAATGATGTTTGTGCCAGGGGTAATTGGGTTACTATTTCTTTCCTTTTTATTGTTTCTAGTATTCAAGAATGACATCCCCCGTGAGATCGGACACCATTCCTATTGTATCCCCTTGCAAAAAAACCGGCGGTACCACCCATTGCAGAATAACAAGGAAGATTTATTTAATCAACAACAAAAGCTAATGATTAGAATGCTAATCTTTGTATTTTTTGTAAGAATTAGTTTATTTGCAGCATCTTTTGTTGGCATATCGGTATCCTTAGTCGCCGTTCTCGGCTCGTTCATTTTATTAATTTGGAGATGGGTATATTTAAAGACCAATCCCAAGGATGTCGTCAAAAAGATTCCTTGGCATATTTTAATATTTGCTTTTAGTATGTATGTTATCATCTTTGGTTTACACAATATTGGCCTTTCAAGCTTTTTAATTGACCATTTAAAACCATTAGTCAGTGATAGCTTATTGCATGCAAGTTTAACCATGGGATTAATAACAGCATTGCTTTCCAACCTCTTTAACAATCACCCTGCATTAATGATCTCAACCTTAGCATTAACGGATATGGGATTAAGTCCGCTCCTTATAAAAACCGTTTACCTCGCTAATATAATTGGCAGTGATGTCGGCTCGCTTATTCTTCCAATCGGAACTTTAGCAACGCTTATCTGGATGCATATCCTAAAGAAAAATAAGATTAGAATAACCTGGATGGAATATATTAAAGTGACAATCCTGGTTATTCCCCTAACGTTGGTCTTCACGCTCATCTGCTTGTATTTTTGGTTATTACTCGTTTTTGTACCATAATCTTTTCTAGGACTCATCAAAGGATGAGTCCTTTTAATGGTTCTGTTAAACTTTGTTGTTGATTTGCGCTCAAATCAAAAGTGTTAAAAATCAACAATGAGCTTTTACAAAGCCTTTAATTTTTATTTTTTTAGCTTTAATTTCTAATCGTTGATCCATTCTTTTCACTTTCTTTCTCCTTGAATAATAAAATAAATGAATAATTCAGCGTTAACAAGGAAGTGAATAGAATGTGGTTAATGTCTCAATTAATCAACCAGAACTATCTCAAAAAGTATCAAGCCTTTATCATCAAGTGATTCAAGAAAGTGAAAGGGCATTAGAAAAATTCCCATTGGAAAATGGGCAGCAAAATCGGGATAACTTGCTGGCCTTTTTAGCACTTCGAAAATATCATTTACGTGAATTATATTTGCCATTAGCGGCTGAAGGGCTTCCACCTTTGGAATTCTCCACTTCGCACGTTTTATTTACCATGGAAAAAATATTAAACCACTTTAAGGTCAAAACTGAGCCACCCGCCAGGCTCACTATTCCCACACCAATTGAATCAAAAGAAATTTCGGAAAGAAATTCTGCAGAACTTTTTGGAAAAAGGGAGAAGCAGGTTCAATCTGCAATCATGGTTACTTTAGATGCCAAGATGATACATGAGCCTGAAATAATGAAAGAATTATTATTGAACGGAATGGAGATTGCCAGGATAAACTGTGCACACAATCACCAAGGGATATGGAAACTAATCATTGAAGGATTGCGGGGGGCGGAAAAAAAGTTAAAGGCAGAAGGGAATTATGATCATCGCACTTGCAAAATTTACATGGACATGGCAGGTCCAAAGGTGCGAATCGGCAAGCTTGACCAGGTCGAAATATCCGTCATAAAAGGCGACATTTTACGTTTATATCTTGACCCAGAAATGAAAGGGCACCCTGCTGCCGCTGATGTTCCGGCTGGTGTACCCGTTACACTTGAAAAAGCGTTTCGAAATGTCAGATTAAAGGATCGGATATTTATTGACGATGGTAAAATCAAAGGAGTCGTGAAGTATATTACATCAAAATATATTGAAATTACCATTCTTTCACCGGCCATTAAACCGCTTCGAATAAAAGAAGGAAAGGGGGTAAATTTGCCTGATTCACTTCCAAGCTTAAACGTTCCAGCTTTAACGGAAAAGGACCTTTATGATTTACCCTTTATTATTGAGCATGCCGACATTGTTGGAATTTCATTTGTTCATTCTCCAATAGACTTGGAAAAACTTCGTGAGGCAATGAAAAGATATAATGGAATGAACCTCGCAGTTGTGGCAAAAATTGAAACAAAAGATGCTGTTCACCAGACAGCTAGAATTATCCTCGAGGGCTTAAAGTTTAAAAGCTTTGGCATTATGATCGCAAGAGGGGATTTAGCCGTAGAGGTAGGACCGGAAAACTTGGCCATAGCCCAGGATGAAATCCTTAAAATTTGTTCTGCTGCTTATATCCCTGCCATTTGGGCAACAGGTGTCTTAGAAAAATTAACTAAAACAGGTGTTCCATCTCGAGCAGAAATGACCGATGCTTCATATGGAAAGCAAGCTGCTTGTATTATGCTAAACAAAGGTCCTTATATCATTGAGTCCTTAAAAATGCTTAGAACTATTCTGCAAACAGACCAAAGTCTTTCACCAAGGAACCACTCAAGTACTTACCAAATTTTATAGTGGGAGAAGAGTCGACGCAGCGCGGCTCTTTTTGTTTTATCGGGGGAATGTCTATATCCATTCTTTCCACTTTGAATACTATTAAAATAAAAGGCAGGTGAGTAAAGTGTATTTGGTCGGCTTTTATTCGCCAAAAGCAAAGTCTGGTGTAACAGAATTGTCCCTATCCGTTTTTCAGTGGCTGAAAACAAACACCAATTTATCTGTTGCATTCATTTCCTATGGATCATTAGAAAAAGAGGATCCTTCGAACCATCTCCTTCATGAATTCTCCAAGCTTACGCTGGCGGAACAAAAACAAAAAGTTAAAAAGATGAAGAAGGAGCATGACATCATCATCTATGATGCCTCGAGCCAGTTATCCGAAGGGGTTTTAAAGCTTTTGCCAATCGTGGATCGACTTTTTGTCGTCGGAGAGGAACACAAAGACTTTGCGGTGAAACTGCATCAAATTATTCAATTTAACAAAATTTTTGATAAGAGTGTTAAAAATTTTATTACTCATTTACAGGGGAATAAAACCTTCATCATCCGTGAAAATAAAGAAGACCGTGTAATTGGTTTTAATTATTCCAAGAAAGAAACTAATGATATTGGCCAAATGATATATACTGATTATGTAACCCATTACTTAAATGAAAAATTTATTGAAAAAAACGAAAAAATTTATCGAAAAATTAAAAGAATACCTAAGGCAGACTTGTTTAGAGGCCTTTATGAGCTGGGAATTGATTTCGAAAAAGCACTGCTTTTTAATAAATATGTCATTCTCCGCGAAGTATTAGGCCAGGATTACTACGAAGCACTCGAAAATCTTTTTCCCCATTTAATTAATTCCTCCTTTGAAGAACTCTTAGAAATGTTCCAAAACGAATTGTTTTTTATTACGAAACTGAAAATCTAAAATTAAAAGCCATTTGAAGTGAATGGCGTTTTATTTGAATTTAAATTATCAATTTTGTATGATTAGATTTTCTCTGCTAACTGGCCTGTTGATTTCCTCTCCGGGCACTCGCTTTCCGCGGGGAGGCTCCTTTGCACGCGCGCGGAAAGCGAAGCGACTGGAGCGCAAATCAACAGACAAATTAAAAGAACCATACAAAAAAAACGAGGGTGCCACTAAAAGTTATACTTTTGGGACACCCTCTGTTCTATTGGTGACCAAGCTGATAATATTGCTCCAATATTTCTGCTGGCACCATGCTTCCGCCTGTTGCCCAGGCGATATGAACAGCATTTTTCATTTTTTCAGTTAGGTGATGTTTCTGTAAATATTCAGAACCATCTTTGCCTAATTTTATTGGACCAATCATCCCAGCTAAAGCTGAAGGTTCTAAATGGATTTTCTCAGTATCTACTAAATCCTTTAATAGCTTATACATTTGTTCATCACTAATTGTATAAATGCCGCTTAAAAAAGGTTCAATGACTTTTCCGACAAATCCCGAAGGCCTGCCCACCGCAAGACCATCGGCAGCCGTAATATTATCTATTCCAACATCCTGAACAGCGATTTTATCGTGTAGTCCTGTCATTAATCCAAGTAACATACAAGAAGAGTGAGTCGGTTCTGCAAAGAAACAATGAACATGATCTTGAAACACTAATTTTAAACCAAATGCGACTCCTCCAGGCCCGCCTCCGACACCACATGGAAGATAAACGAACAAGGGATGATTTTCATCGATTGTTACGTTTAGCTTTTCTAATTGCCTTTTCAGGCGTAATGCAGCCACTGCGTAACCTAAGAAAAGATCGTGTGAGTTTTCATCATCGACAAAATAACAGAAAGGATCCGCATCTGCTTGTTTTCGTCCTTCCTCAACCGCTTTACTGTAATCCGCACTGTATTCAATAACTGTGACACTTTTACTACGTAGCAAATCTTTTTTCCATTGCTTGGCATCGGCGGACATATGAACCGTCACGTTAAAGCCTAACTTGGCGCTGATAATGCCAATACTTAATCCTAAATTTCCAGTAGAGCCTACAGCAATGGAAAATTGCGAGAAAAAGGTTCGAAAGCGATCACTATCAAGGATGGAATAATCATCTTTGAGCGTTAACAATCCATGTGTTAAGGCTAAAGTTTCCGCATGTTTAAGGACTTCATAAATGCCGCCTCTAGCTTTAATTGACCCTGAGATCGGAAGGTGGCTATCACATTTTAACAGTAATTCTCCTAAAATGTTTTGAGCGTAATCACCTTCTAGTTTTTGCTTCATAGAAGGTATTCTAATTAATGGTGATTCAATAATGCCATCAGCCTCTTTCGTTTCAGGAAAAACGCTGGCAATATAAGGCGCAAAACGGTTTAATCTTTCTTCGGCATTCAACACATCCTCAAAAGTGAGCGGCGACTTTTCAATTCCTGAATGAAAAGGCTCGATTTTTGGATTAAGCCAAAGCTCTTCCTCAAGGGATTTAAGGCTTTTTAATAAGGGATACTGTACATCAGATAAATTAATCTTCTCCAAAAAAAGAACCTCCATATCATTATCTATATTTATAGTTTAACGCAGGCATACAGTAGTAACCACCCTCTTTTTTAGTCATATTCCTTGCGTTTTTTTGAAACTTTAACAAATAATAAATAAAAAAGGGGGAATTCATTTGAAGCAAACCAAATTAGAGCCAAAGGTTCTTTCGGTTTTAGAAGATAAAATCCAGCTAATTAAAACCCAAAAGGGAGCGATTTATTTAGTAGGACCCATTCGTCTTCCTGTTAATTTATATGGTGAAACGGTGATTTTTAAATGGTATTGCTGGCTAAATTGCGACGAAGTAACCGAGGATTTTGAAAGGATCATTGACAAACTTTCTTCCGCCAATTTAGCAGAATTACAGCAGTCCAGTGTCCTTGCCTTCGGGGATTTTGAATTCGGCGATGATGCAATCATTCGGATGCATTCCATCTGTCACACTGGAGATATTTTTGGCAGTAAAAGATGCGATTGCGGGTATCAATTGAAACAATCCATGAAAATGATTGTTGAACATGGGACAGGCGCTTTATTCTATTTAGCAAACCATGAGGGAAGAGGGATTGGTCTATTCAGCAAGGCAATGGCCTATATTCTTCAGGAAAATGGCTATGATACCGTTGAAGCAAATCAAGCACTTGGGTTTGTAGATGATTCTAGAAACTACAGCGATGCCATCCAAGTTCTTAAAGCCTTACGTTCCAAGCCAGTTACCCTTATGACTAACAATCCAAAAAAATTAGATGCCTTGAAGAACTCCGGTTTACCTGTTTCAGGGAGAAGGCCATTATGGGGAGATGTATCTGAGTATAATGAAAAATACCTTCAGACAAAAATTAATCGATCCGGTCATTTAAAAGAAGAAGAGGGGTCTTGCCCAAATGACTAGTCATGAATTCTATATGGATTTGGCCCTGCAAAATGCAAGGGCCATGAAAGGGCAGACAGATCCAAATCCATTGGTCGGTTCTGTTATTGTCAATGATAACCGAGTTGTTGGAATTGGAGCCCATTTAAAGGCCGGTGAACCGCATGCGGAAATTCATGCCCTCCGGATGGCGGGGGAAAAAGCCAAGGGAGGTACCATTTATGTAACTCTCGAGCCATGTTCCCATCATGGACGAACAGGCCCTTGTGCAGTTGCCATTGTAGAGGCAGGACTTAAACAAGTAGTGATTGCAACGCTTGATCCAAATCCAATCGTTGCCGGAAACGGGGTTAAAATTCTTGAAGATGCTGGGATCGAAGTCATAATTGGGGTCCGTGAAAAGGAATCTCAACAAATGAATGAGGTATTTAATAAATTCATTGTACAGAAAAAGCCCTTTGTAACCTTGAAATCTGGAATTACCTTGGATGGCAAAATCGCGACTCACACTTCCCACAGTAAATGGATTACTTCAGAAGAAGCCAGAAAAGATGTCCATCACCTTAGAAATGAAAATATGGCGATTCTAGTCGGTGCCAATACCGTCATCAAGGATAATCCTGAGTTGACAACAAGGATTCCAAATGGACGCAACCCAATCCGTGTCATAATGGATTCCGCATTAAAAATACCTTTAGAATCTAAAGTTGTCACCGATAAACAGGCAGAAACATGGATTTTTACAAGTAAGAATTATGATAAGGAAAAGGAAGCGGCATTATTATCTTTAGGAATAAAAGTTTTTCAAACAAGCGGATCCAAACATGTCGATCCTAATGATGTTGTACATATCCTGGGAGAAAATTTAGTTTCTTCTTTGTTAATTGAGGGCGGGGGAACAATCAACGCATCTTTTTTAAAAAATCAACTCATTGATAAAGTGGTCCTCTATTTTGCACCTAAACTAATTGGCGGAAAGAATGCCCCAACCTTCCTGGAGGGGGAAGGATTTGAAAAAATGAGCGAGGCCGTCGAGCTTTCGGATGGATCTTTTACAAATATCGGGCCGGATTTTAAATTTATCGGCTATCCGCTTTACCATAATGAGGGATTAAAATGAAATTCGGCTTTGATATTGACGATACGTTAATAAATTTAAGGGAGCACGCTTTCCATCTTTATAATAAAAAATTGAATCAGAAGGTACCGATTGACCATTTTCACGAACTGAAAAGAGTGGAGATCCATGAGCCTTTTGGGTTAACGGATGAACAGGGGAAGGAAATGTGGAAACAATCATTAGAAGAAATTTATTTTACCTCCTGCCCGCCTTATCCCGAAGCGGTTGAAACCTTGCAGCAACTTGATAAACAAGGGCATGAGATCTATTACATTACCTCAAGGCCAAAGGGGTATCGGGACCAGACAATGGAATGGATGAAGGAAAGGGGCTTTCCCATCCGTGATGACCGTTTTTTCTATGGCATGCAGGATCATGAAAAAGTGGACATCATCAAAAATTTAAAACTGGATTATTACTTCGATGATAAGCCTGCGGTTCTAAATACACTACTTCAAGAATCAACAAAGCTGTTTGTAAGAGATCAATCCTATAATCGAGATTTGGATTTACCGCGAATTGTAAATTGGTCAGATTTCTCTATTGTTTTAGAGTGCGAAGTAGAAAAGAGGGAAGTTTAATATTAACAGCCTGTTCCATATGGAACAGGCTATTTTTCTCTAAATCATTAATGAGGTGAACAAATGACAATTGTACGTCTCGGTTATGTAGCTATGAGCATGGAACTGAAAAACGCTTCCCCTTCCAAAACAATGACCTTCGCCCAATTCCAGAAAATTGATAATCGGGAGGCTGCAATACGCAAATTAGAGCGAATATCACTTGAGAATTTGCATAATACATTACGGATCCTTAAGCATAATGCCGCTTCTGACATTTATTTTTATCGGTTAACCTCCCGATTAATCCCTTTAGCCAATCATGAAGAACTGCTTGATTGGGATTATATGAAACCACTAAAAAGAAGTTTGCATGAAGTTGGTGATTTTGTCAGAAAGCATAGGATGAGAGTTGATTTCCATCCAGATCATTTTGTTTTACTTAATTCCCAGCAAGATAACATCTTAAAGAATTCAATCAAAACCTTAAAGCTGCATTATTTATTATTAAAGGGGATGGGGATTGACCCAACTCACCGCTGCGTCATGCATGTTGGCGGGAACTATAAAGAAACCGAAACATCACTGGAACGCTTTGTTGATAATTGGATGGCCGTACCTAGATCGATTCAAAAAATGATCATGCTTGAAAATGATGATACTTCCTTTACCCTTGAAGATACTCTTTATTTATGTGAAAAATTAGAAATACCGCTCGTTTTCGATTATCATCATCACCTTGCCCATCATGAGAATCCAAACTGGGAGGTGAATTGGGATCGGATCGTTCATACATGGAAGTACTCTCCGCTACCCATAAAAATGCATATTTCCAGTCCAAAAAGCCAAAAAGAATTTCGCCACCATTCAGATTATGTTGATATTAATATGTTTTTCAAGTTTCTAACAGAAATTAAGGGAAGCATCCCGCAAATTAATTGTATGATTGAAGCTAAAAGAAAAGATGAGGCACTTTTTCATTTAATGGAGGAAATAAGAGCTCGAGAGGATGTTGAAATCATTGATGGCTCTTCTTTTCTGTTGAAATAGGCAAAAAAACAATTGTGTTCGTAATTTTATAAATAAAGCTTGGCATTCGCCAAGCTTTATTTTTTTCTTAATACTTTTTTCATTAATATCCCTATAAAAACCCCAGGAATCACACATAACATTGGAAACCAGACTGTTCCCAGCAGCATCCCGAATACCTTTATTTTCGCTGAAAACATCAGCCCCACAGTGACAAAAAAGGCTGAAAGCACAAATGGCAGAAATGAATAAGGTTCTTTGCCTCCACCTGCATCTTTATAGGCATCCCACATGGCAAAAAAATAAACACAAGGATAAAACATTAGCCATTGGAATTCAGTGCGAAGAAAGGTCTTTTCAATTTCCCCATTAAAACTATGCATGATTACTTCGTTAAAATGTGAACGGATGTTTATCATAAATTCTAAAAAGATAAAGAGGATACCTTTTACATACTTCCCATTAAGCAATTGACCAAAACCAGGGAAAGCAATGCTCCATAATAATTTTTCTTTTGGATTCACATTTGATTAACCTCAATTAGATGCTAAATTTTTTCTATCAACGGCATGTGGGGGTTGTTCCATCCAGCCTTTTTCTACGAAGATTTTTGCTGCCATTTCAACAAATTTTGAGATTTTCAATAACGACTTGGTATACATTAACCCAATATCATGCCTTCCGTTAACTGCAGCTGAATTTCCAAATGCTCTTATTTTCATTGAGAACATATCCATTTTATGAAATAACATTAGCTTATCTGAAAATGGTGAAAAAGTAGATGCTGTCACCAAATCGTCTAAAAAAGTAGGAGTAGGTAAATTTTCATTATGTAACTTTTGCATATAGTGTTCAATGTTTTTGGTGGTCATATCTTTGCCCCACTCAAACAATTTTCGAATCTTTTCATCCTTTACCACTTGTGCAAATGACAAAATAAGTGCCTTGCTCGTTACATTATTTTCAATATTATCGTAAAGGTGGGCAATTTCTAGGGCATGTAAAGAACGTACATGTCCCATGAAACCATTTAAAAAGTCCTGATGAACAAAAGCCACCTTTTCAGGTACTGGAATTAAAGGAGGTTTCATAATAAATCCCTTATTCATTAAAATTTCATTGATTTGCTCCATTAAGTCCATTGTGGCATCCATACAATACCTAAAGAATTCTTTAACATCCTTTCTAATGACAAGAGGAATTGCAACGTTATAGATACTCATTCCTGCTTTTCCAGCGTATTTCAAATAATGAACATAGAATTGATCTTGATATAAACGTGGAGCTCCAAGGTTTACGTCCTCATTCCCAAAACCTTTAGGAATAGGGTAGTTCTCCTTTTCAAAAATTCCTTTAGTTGTATTCAAAAATTCTAAGCTTAGCTTTAATGCATTTTCTAATAACGTTTTAATATCCTTATCTTCAACATGTTGGAGATAATAACTTAATATGCATGTGGACATGCTGTTTCCCATATAGGTAGCCCAAAGTTTACCCATTTCTGCAGAAGTTAATTTTTCGCTAGTATCTTCTTTATATGAACCTAATTTAATTGGCTTAATCGTTTTCATGGATACTCCCCTTCATGCACGCTTTAGGATAGTATTCTCTTCAAATTGTATTATAATCGGCAGTAAAACCTCTTCAACAGGGAAGAGCGGTTCATTAACTGAGATTTGAAATAATCAGTAAAAAGAGCCAATTTTATACAGTAATCTCATGTGGCGGTTCACCATGAAGATTTAAGAGCCGGACAGTTTCAGGTACGATTTGAAGAAACACATAGTTCGGATCTTCTGGGCCTTCGAACCATTGATTGAATGATTCATCCCAATATTGCTTTTTTAGATTTTGTGAGTCATTAATGCTAGTTGTTCCAATGATTTCTACATAGGCGTCGCTTTATCCATTCTTTTCATAACCTAATAAGACAGAGACGGATGAGTTCTTCTCTATTTCTTCAATTTTTTCAGTATCCTTTTTTGTAGGTGTATACAGGGTAAGGTCATCATTGTAAAACGTCATATAGCGTGAATGGGGCTTATTATTTTCAACTGATGAGAGGACACCGGTTTTGTGATCAGAGATAATCTTGATAACCTTTTCTTTTAAATTTTGATTGTTCATTGATTATGCTCCTTTTTTATAAGTCAATATTAATTTCCTCATAATTAACTAACCTATACTAATCGATGGTTAATTACCATTATCAAGAAAACATAATTTAAGCTGCGAAAAGGGAAAAATTTTAATAATGGGTGACAATAGTTAATTGCGAAGAAGAAAAGGTGATGGAATGGAAAACCAAAATTACCATGCTGGAGATATCGTTTATGTTTTTTACCGAAATCCCCATACACAGGATGTTGCAAACATCCAAGCAGCTGCGGTTGTCAATAATCCTGACCAGCCCAATGAATTAGCGTTATTTTTGTACGAAACCTATTACCCGCTCTCCAATGATATGGCCATTTATTCTACAGAAGAAGAGGCAAATCAAGCCTTTGATTACTATTATGGAAGTGCCTCAGAAGGGATATTGGAATGAATAACCCTTTCACACCTAAACTGGTTTACTTTGAGCCAGATGCATTGGACTACCCATTAGGGCAAGAACTTCTAGAAAAATTTGAAAAGATGGATGTCGAAATCCGTTACACCACTTCCCATAATCAAGTAAGAAATTTGCCCGGTGACAATGACTTCCAAAGATATCGAGTTGCTAAGTCAACACTGGTGGTTGGAATTAGAAAAACACTGAAATTCGATACTTCTAAGCCTTCGGCAGAGTATGCCATTCCATTCGCGACTGGATGTATGGGGCATTGTCATTATTGTTATTTACAAACAACAATGGGCAGTAAACCATATATCCGTACATACGTGAATGTTGAGGAGATTCTTGAAGCTGCCGATAAATACATGGAGGAGCGGGCTCCAGAGCCGACTAGGTTTGAAGCCTCCTGTACCTCTGATATTGTCGGGATTGATCATTTAACACATACGCTAAAAAGAGCCATTGAGCATTTTGGAAAATCTGAACTTGGAAAACTTCGATTTGTAACCAAGTTTCATCATGTGGATCACCTCCTTGATGCGCAACATAATGGAAGAACAAGATTTAGATTTAGTGTTAACGCTGATTATGTCATTAAGAACTTTGAGCCTGGGACCTCGCCATTGGAAAAAAGGATTGAGGCGGCAGGAAAAGTCGCAAGAGCAGGGTACCCACTTGGATTTATTGTTGCGCCGATTTATCTCCATGAAGGATGGGAAGACGGTTATTACAAAATGTTTGAGCGTTTGGAAGCTGAATTGCCTCCGGAGGCTAAGGAGGACTTAACCTTCGAATTTATTCAACATCGTTTTACCAAACCAGCTAAAAAAGTAATTGAAAAAAATTATCCGATGACAAAATTAGAGTTGGATGAAGAAAAAAGAAGATATAAATGGGGGAAATATGGAATTGGAAAATACATTTATCAAAAAGAGGAAGAAGAGGATCTAAAAACTCACCTATACGGTTATATGGAAAAGTTTTTTCCAAATGCAAAATTGGAATATTTCACATAATGGAGGTTGAAAAAATGTCAAAACAACAAACTAATAGCATTAAGAATCAAAAAGGTAAATATCAGCAGGGTTCAGGAACAAAATATCATAATGAGCATGCGGGCAGTGTCCCTGGATATGGAAACAATCAAGTGGATCAAGTTCAAAAGAGTTAATATAGGTTTGATAGGGTAAGTTGGTCTGGGAATATATTTCCCAGACCTTTTTCAATGTTGTACTTCCTGGATGTAGGATATATTTTTCCATAAAAATGGAAATTTATTCAGTTTACTATTAAATAACAGAATTAAAAAGTTAGGTTAATAACTTATTTAAAGGTGAACTATACAAATATATATTTACTTTTATGGAGGCTTTTAAGTGGATAATATTAGCATACCGCAGAACTTACTTCAGCCGAAATCGCAAATCTTTGGACTCAATATATAAACGACTCGTTATCCATTTGTATATTGACTCATTCTATTGATAAAGCGGAAGATCCAGAAATTAAGGACTTGCTTGAATTCGCCCGCAGCATTGCCGAATCTCACATTGATAACATCAAACGATTTTTAAGCCAACAGAATTTTCCCATACCGAAAGGTTTTTCACTTGAAGAAGATGTTAATCTTAGTGCTCCATCTTTATTTACCGATAAATTTATGATGGTTTATATGCATGTGATGACATTGCTTGGATTAACTGGATACGCGGGTGCTGTTTCCACTTCCACAAGAGATGACCAAATCAATTACTTTATCAAATGTGATAATGAAGCGATGGAATTATATAACCGAATTGTAAACTTAATGCTTAATAAAGGGATTTACAGCAGACCTCCACATATTAACGCACCAAAGGAAATTGACTTTGTAAAGAATGAAAATTATTTGACGGGCTGGTTTGGAAAGCAGCGGCCATTAAATGCGGTCGAAATTAGCGGGATTAGTTTTAACATGATGAAACTCGTCGTTAAAGTGGTTTTAGAAATAGGATTTGGACAAGTCAGTCAAATAAAAGAAATTCAAAAGTATTATTTAAAAGGGAAAAACTTATGTGAAAGACAATTTGGGGAACTTAGTTCTTTTTTAACAAAAAGTAATTTGGCATCCCCTGCCTCATGGGTATCTGAAGTGACAAATTCAACTATTTCACCCTTTTCTGAAAAATTGATGCTAAATCATATTGTTATCCAGGTTTCCGCTGCCATTGGTTATTTTGGGGCTGGTGCATCCGTTTCTCAAAGAAGGGATATAGCTTTGGAATTCATGAAGCAAATGGCGGAGGTAGGATTATATGCAGAGGACGGAGCCGAATTATTAATAAAATACGGATGGCTGGAGCAGCCGCCGCTAGCAGATAATCGTGAGGATTTGGCAACTAAAAAACAATAATTTTAGAATCATTTAATTAATCTTGGGAAGGTTATTTATGTGCTTTAAGAAAGGTGGCACTATAAATGAATTCATTTTCCTATTTACTAAGGAGGGCAACAATGGGAATTTTAAGTGGAAATCCTAAAGAGGAACCATTACACTACGGTGAAGCTTTTGATCTTTGGGCATCAGTATTAGCAGGAAATGGTATGATTGCAGGATATCAAACCATGATTAACCATGCAGGTGACGATGATTTAAAAAAATTATTACTAGAAGCAATTGATAATTGCCAGCATGAAAAGAAACAGGTGGAAGAACTCTTAAAAGAAAATGGTATTGGTTTACCACCGGCATCACCAGAGCCGCCCGATGCATGTTTAGAGGATATTCCAGTTGGAGCTAGAATCCCAGATCCGGCTATTTCCGCAACGCTTTCAGCAGATATTGCTGCAGGGCTGGTAACCAGCAGTCAAGTGATAGGTAAATCAATTAGGGAAGACGTAGCCATGTTATATCTTCAAATTCACAACCAAAAGGCTGCACTTGGGGCAAAAGTACTCCGCTTAAATAAGGAGAAAGGCTGGCTCATCCCGCCACCTTTGCACCCAAATAAGCACGGTGATTGTTAAGACCCTTGTTAAATGAAAAGCCTGTTCCTAAAAAGGAACAGGCTTTTTTCACACAAAGTTCTGAGTAGAATTATTTCTGCTGAACCTATAAACGGCTATTAGGAAAAAGGCTGCCGCAAAAGCAATCAGAATCATAAAATTTAATGATAAACTGCTGAAGGAGCTTCCTTCTTGCAGTTTTGTCAGGGTAGCCAAGGTCCAGCGCTGCGGCAGGAAATCAGCTATTTTTTGCAGCGTTTTTGGCATAACTTCGACCGGCCAGAAGCATCCGGAAATCATAACCGTCGGGGTAATAATCAAATTTTGCATCGCTCCAGCTGCACTGCGGCTATTTGAAAATGCAACAATCACTAAATTGAGTCCTACTGAAATAAATGAAAATAGAATCATCACGAAGGCAGCCTGCCAAAATGACATGTTTATGCCGATATTAAAAAGGATTTTCATAATTGTTAACGTGATGAGAACCTGTATCGTCATAATAATCATGTTGACTGATACATTAGCCAATAAATATTTTCTTGCATTAATGGGTGTTGAAAGTAAGCGGAAATAGGTTCTGTTTTCTTTATCAAGAAGAATGATCTCTGACATATTTCCTGCAGACATAAGCATGATCATGATAAGGAACCCAATGGTTTGATTGGTCATATTCTTGTTTTTAGATGTATCCTCTAACGAATGAGTAGTCAGTTTGTAATTAGTTTGTTGAAAATCCTGATACATCAGCTTAAAGGTTTGTTGATTACCAGCAGCTGCAATACTAATTGTCGAAATATTATCGATGTACTGATATAAATAGGATTTAACAAATCCTGTGATTTGAGCTCCTTTTATCGAACTAATCTGGACATTATCAGGTTTACCAGTTAAAACACTTTCTGAATACCCTTTTTCAAGGGTAATAACACTATCTAGCTCGCCCGAAATTATTTTACCCTGAACCTTATCAGCTGGAATTTCTACAATTTTAACATTCTCCAAGCCTTTTAAAAATTTAATTGTATCGGATGCGATTTCACTATTGTCTTGATTGACAATTCCGACATGCAGTATTACTTTCTGATCTCCGCCATACACGAGCAGGGAAATCAAGATCCCGATTAAGGGCATACAAAGATATAAGATAATATTTTTCTTTTTTCGGAACGTTACACTTAGCGTATTTTGAATTAACCAGAGGATATCCTTCATTATAGTCCCTCCCGTTTTTGTAAAGAGATGACAGCCACAAGTAAGAATATGAGTGCTCCAGTCAAATGGATGGTCACTGCCGGAATGGCTGCTGCAAGATCATTTGCATAAATCATTTTGGTAATGGCTGAATTTATCCAAGTAAGGGGAGAGAGGTCCGTAATAATCTTAAAGATTCCTGTCGGATTATCAATTTTAAAATAGGCTCCACCGAAAAATGACGCTAACTGGACAAACAGCATGATGATAATTCTTGGAGCCGCACTTGTCTTCGTTAAAAAGCTGAGTCCAATTCCCATGCTGACGGCAAAAATGATTTCGGTCAGTAAGACGAGAATGACCATCCCCAAATGATCGCCCCAATTGGCTTTAAAAAATAGTTTGCTGCACAAAATGACTAATAAGATACAAACGGTATTGCTGACAAGACTCCCTAGAACTTTCCCGATAAAAATTTCGCTTCTCCTCACTGGTGAGGCAATTAAACGATCTGCCGTTTTCCTGACCCTTTCACTGACAATTAAAGAGCTTGATGACATTGCTCCATATAGGACAATCATCGTTGTAATCACTATCGCATAATAATCCATCGAACCTGGCTGTTTATTTGGAAGAATAGAAGTTTCCTTAATAAAATCATCCTTTTTCTCGCGAGTTAAGGCACTTTCCAGCTTCTCAGGGGCAACCTTCATGATCTCTGAAGCAATATTGTATTTATCGACATAGGAAGTGAGCATTCCTTGAAGAATATTCCCTTGGATGCCGTTATTGACATACAGCTGTAATCCTTTTGGTGTCACTTCTACATATCCATCATATTTGCCTTGTTTCACTTTATTTTTTGGATTGATTTTTTCGGTCACTTTTTGAAAGTGAATCCCAGATTTTTCTGCTGCATCGATAAATTGATTAAAATTTTTACTTTGTGAAGTATCTTGATATAAAACATGAAGGTCATCCACAGGAAGGCTATCCCCAAAGGTATTCGATAGGGCAGATCCGAGTACAAGCATCAGCACGATAGGAAAAGCGAGCATAAAAAACAAGGTCCTAGTATCCCGGAAGTCTGTTTTAATTCCTTTCCAAGCAATATTCAATATGTTCAAAGTAAATCCCCCTTATTGGTCACGAAGATTTCTACCTGTTAATGTTAAGAAAACAGTCTCTAAGTTCGGCGCTTTTTCTTGGAGGGATCGGATTTCAATATGACTATTGATAAAATGCTCGATGATTTTATTAAGATTGTTAACGCCGGTGTCAGAGTTTATTTTGATCAGATTTTCATCAACTTGAACGGCTTCCACACCATTGATTGCTTTGATAGATTCCACATTCACATTTTCCGTTGATTTGACTTCAATCCATAAATCCTTTGTATTGGTGATGATGGATTTTAGCTGTTCCTTTGTACCTTCGGCAATGATCTTGCCATGGTCAATGATCGCGATGCGCGAACAGATTTCCTCGACTTCCTCCATATAGTGACTGGTATAAATAATGGTGCAGCCCATTTCATTTAATTTTCGAACGGAATTTAAGATATAATTCCGTGATTGTGGATCAATTCCAACCGTTGGTTCATCCATGATGATCAGTTTTGGATGGTGAGCAATGGCACAGGCAATATTCAGCCGTCGTTTCATGCCGCCCGAAAAACTATTAGGATAACTTTTGTGTTTATCCTGTAGACCGACGAATTCCAGTGCTTCTTCCACCCTTGCATTTAACTCCGTACCGCGCAGGCCGTAAAGTCCAGCAAAGAATTTCACATTTTCAAAGGCGGTCATGTCCTCATAGATCGCTAAATCTTGAGGGACCATCCCGATGTTCATTTTGGCAAAACGGCTGTTTTTGGAAGCATTTTTTCCTAGAATATTGATGACACCCTCATTTCTCCGCAGAAGGCCAGCAATCATATTGATGGTGGTACTTTTTCCTGCACCATTAGCGCCTAGAAATCCAAATATTTCACCTTCGGCAACTGTTAAAGACATATTATCGACAGCAATAAAATCACTGAATTTTTTGGTTAAATTTTTAATCTCTAAAACGTTCATCTTTTCACCCCTAAATCGTTTGTATGGTCTAAGTATAAAAAAAAGAATGAACGGAGATAAGTGCAATCGTTCATTCTTTTCACATGAGAATATTCATATTGTTTGCGTGAGTTTTTCACGGTTGAATGGGGAGGAGGGTGGTGACGGAAAAACCACGGGTTCCATCGACAATCACTTTCCCGTTAACGGTAGCAGTTCGTTCTTCCATCCCGATGATCCCTAGTCCTTTTTTAATTTTTTCCGCTCCTGACCCATTGTCCTTAACTTCAACTCTAATCATTTTGTTCAACACTTTCAATTCGACTGAAACGAGCGTTGCTGTGGAATATTTCATGGTATTGGTTAAGGCTTCTGTGATATTTTCAAGTATAATTTTCCATTGGATCGGGGTAATAATATCTAAATTGCCATCATGAGTCAGGACCGTTTTAAATTGATGTTTTGCAGCTAATTCGTCAATGATCAGCTTGATCCGATGAATCCCCACCTGCTCAGAAGGTGGCTTCATATTTTTAAGTGTCAATCGAATGTTTTCAATCCCATCCTTGGAAATATTAATGGCATTTTGCAGCAGCTCTGTTGCTTTGCGTTTGTCTGTTTCGATTAATCGCTTGGCTGCTTCCATTTGAAAAAGCGCTCCCGTTATGGAGTGCCCGATTTTATCGTGGATTTCCTGTGAAATTCGATTTCGTTCTTCTAATTTAAAGGTGTATTCAGACTGGCGGATGTATTCTGTATTTTTATTTAAGTTTTTGGTCATTTTCTGAAGCGTTTTTCTCATTGAATCCAGTTGTTTTTCATCTTTTAACAGTCTATCCCCATACACTGATGTAATGGTAAAAATCATGAAACAAAAATTCGCCACTAATCCGTAAAGTGGCTGTAGTGTTTCATTAATATTTATTATAGGGACAATGGAAATGAGCAGGATTATGATTTTTTTATTGAAAAAATCAGAGGTTAATTCAATCAGGGCTAACGGTAAAAGTAAGATAAACAACGAATTTATCTCGAAAAAGGATGTAATCGATATTCCGATTGAGAGTAATAACAGGATTCTTTTTAATGAAATTTCTTTAAAGATATTTAGGGTGATATTTATACAGAAATAAAGCAGAATAGTGAAAACAACCCATGAAATGTGACTAATGTCAGTCCTGACACAGGTAAAGGCTATAAAAATTAATAAGGCCAGTTTGCTAAAAATAATCCAAAAATCCATCTTATTCTACTTTCCCAGTAATATAGTAAATGGCAATTTGTGTTCGATGCTCGAGTCCTGTTTTCCCAAATATAGAGGTGATGTAATTGGCGACCGTTCCTTCTGAAATAAATAATTGCTTGGAAATGGCTTTGTTTGAATAGCCCTTGGCTATTAGAGACATGATTTCCCTTTCTCTTTCTGTAAACAATGTGGTATCAATTTTTGTTTCTGTTTCTTTTTTCTCCATTAAGTTTGATTTGATTTTTTCCAAAACAACATCCTGTATGATGCTATTTCCATTCATGACGCTTTTGATGGCATCGCGAATCCGTTCAGGATCATTATTTTTCAGTAAGTAACCTTTTGCACCATTTTTGATGGCATCCAAGATGTACTCATCATCATCAAAGGTCGTTATAATGATCGGTTTTGTTTTCGTTTGTTCACTGATGAGTTTCGTTGCTTCCACGCCATTCATATTCGGCATACGAACATCGAGTAGGGCAATATCCACTACATGTTTTAAGCAGTATTCCGCTGCTTCTTTGCCATCATTTACTGTATCTAAAACTTCAAATTCCTCGTATGTATTAAGAATAATTTTTAATCCTTCTCTGATAAAAGAATTATCATCCGCAATAATGACTTTAATTTTATTTGGATCTAACAAAGTCATATTCTCCCCACTCACTTCTCTTTTTTCTCCATTATAAACCATTAAAGGGAGGACCTGTGAATTTTGTTTTTTTCCTTTTTATCATTTCCTTCAATACTTATAACATATTTCTTGAGACTTACTACTTCTTTTTCGCTTAAGACGACAGGTATTGGCCAATTGATTAGTGTTATCCGCTAATTGAGAGAAGCTATACGCTAATTGGAAAAAGTTATCAGCCAATTGAATTACGCAAAACACAAAAAATTTCGTCTTCCTCTCCAATTATGAAATTTTTTCACCTTCAAAACCCCTAATCCTAACAAAAAATACCTCATTTAGAACTAAACATTATGGAGTAAATTAATTTTGTACAAATAAAGGGGGTATTAAAAGGATTATGTCCATAACAAAAATAGAAGATAAGCAGTCATGGCAAGAGGTTTTAAAAACGGTTAAGGCTCTTGACCCACAAAAGCTCGAAATTATTAAAGCAACATTGCCAGTCGTAAAAGAGCACGGTGAAGCAATTACGAAAGCTTTTTATAAGCGGATGTTTAAGCAGCATCCAGAGCTTTTAAATATATTTAATCAAACACACCAAATTACAGGCCACCAGCCGAAAGCACTTGCAGATGCGGTATATGTGGCAGCGGCTAACATCGAGGATTTTAGTCAAATCATGCCTGTATTAGAGAGAATCGGGGAAAAACATAGAAGTCTGCAAATCAAACCAGAGCATTATCCGATAGTGGGTGAAAACCTTCTTGGAGCGATTAAAGAAATATTAGGGGATGCGGCTACTAATGAAATTATTGATGCTTGGGCAGATGCTTATGGAGTGATAGCAGATGTTTTCATCAGAATGGAAAACAAAATGTACAAAACCACTGAAGCTATGCCAGGCGGTTGGGCTGGTTACCGTGATTTCGTCGTCAATAAAAAGGTGGAAGAAAGCGACGTTATTACATCGTTTTACTTAAAACCGAAAGATGGGAAGGAGATTGCCGGCTTTATACCAGGGCAATACATAACTGTTAAATTAGAGATTCCAGGTGAGACCTACACCCATTTGCGTCAATACAGCTTATCTGATAGTCCCGGATTAGACTATTACCGAATCAGCGTAAAACGTGAAGATGTAAATGGCGATAATATTCCTGCAGGGATTGTGTCCACTTATCTACATAATCATATCAATGAAGGAGATATCATTCCGATAACAGCGCCAGCTGGTGATTTTTATTTGGATATGGATTCTAACCGGCCTTTAGTTTTAATTAGCGGCGGAGTTGGATTAACACCGATGATGTGTATGTTAAATACCACAGTAAAAGAAAAGCCAAACCGGGAAATCTATTATATTCATGCATCCCTCAATAGTAAGCTGCATGCTTTTAAATCACATGTGAATGATGTGGCAGCAGAACATAAAAATATGAAATCCTTCGTAATCTATGAGAAACCATCAGAAGAAGATAAAGAAATGCGGAACTTTGATAAGGAAGGATTTTTTAGCCTAGAATGGCTTCAACAAACTTTACCGTCCAAGGAAGCTGATTTTTATTTTTGCGGGCCAGAGCCTTTCATGAAGGTGGTAAATAAAGCGTTAAAGAAGTGGGGAGTACCGGAAAATCATATTCATTACGAATTTTTTGGGTCTTTTGGTAAATTGGATGAAATGGATTAAAACAAAAAGGCAGCAGGTATTCTATTCCTCCTGCCATTTTTGCGATAAAATTTTGCAAAAAATCTAATGGTATTATTGGTTTCTAATGGGAATCATACTTGTATAGCACTCTTAAAGATTAGAAAAATTAGTGTGTATATTGAATAATGTAAGGGGGAAGGCAAATGAAATGCCCGGAATGTGTATATGTTAATCCGGATGGGGTAAAGTTTTGTTTAAACTGCGGTGAAAAGTTTATGCGTCCTGACAACGGTAACCAGGACGAAAATAGCTATTTCTACGAATTTGCCCATTATGTCGACATGGTTCCCAAATTTGAACGTTCAGTGGAACCAAAATTTCAAAATATATTCTCACGTGTGTTCCGAAATCATAATATTCTTGAGGCAGAACGGCTTTTCATAGTAGGAACAGCGCTTACTACACCTAAAATAGAGGAAGTAAAGGAAACATGGCCGAAACCTTGGCTATTTACGAGGGTTTTCATCATTGCACTTATTGCTTTCCTTGGATTGTTTTTGGGTGTGAGCTTGTTCAAAAATATTAACTTCATACCAGGACTTATTATTGTTGGTGCTTTTGCAGTGCCATTTACCACTCTAATTTTCTTCTGGGAAATGAACGCCCCTCAGAATATTGCATTTTATAGAGTCATTTATGTAGTGTTTATCGGCGGGATCCTCTCGATGCTGGTCGCCCTTGTTTTTTTTAATATCTTAAAACATAACATTAATCCAATTACGATTGGGATCGCCGAGGAGCTGGCAAAGGTTGCGACTGTAATACTTTTCGTGCGCAACATTAAATACAGATATATCCTTAACGGTCTCTTGATAGGAGCTGCGGTTGGGGCCGGCTTCGCTGCTTTTGAAACAGCTGGTTATGCATTAAGGGCACTTCTTTCAGGTAGTTTCCCAAGCCTATATTCCACCATCCTTTGGCGTAGTTTTCTAGCTCCTGGCGGACATGTCGCTTGGGCCGCATTGACAGGTGCTGCATTTTGCATGGTACAAGGGGATAAACATCCTGAATTAAACATGTTTATAAAAGCAAAATTCCTTCGGATATTTTTTATCGTCGTTTTGTTACATGCTTTATGGGATGCTCCGATTCCAGGCATTTTCCCGGTTGGACAAATCGTTTTGATGACCGCCTCATGGATTCTCGTATTTCGGATGATTCGAATGGGCTTAAAGGAGATCGCTGAGAAGAAGGGAAGGGTAGTTATGAGTCCCTTGAATGAATTTAAATAACCAAAAAAACATCGACTATAGTCGGTGTTTTTTTGGTTTTGAATAATTATTTTATAATTTTTAGGATATGCTTCGTGGGATTGAACTTGTGTTTTTGGCTGCTGATTTTTTATGCAGCCATTCATATATAATCGGAATGATAATAAAACTGTTAATCGTTGATGTTACCATTCCGCCGATTACTACAATCCCGAGCGTTTGAGAAATTACCGTATCAGCATTATGGGTAAATGCAAGTGGTAACAAAGTAAGGACGGTTGCAGCTGCTGTCATTAAAATCGGTCTAATCCTTGAAAGACTGCCATTTAATACAGCCTCTTTAACAGGCATTCCTTCTTTTCGATTTCTTTCAATTTTGTCAATTAACACAATACCGTTGGTTACTACAATACCAGTAAGCATTAGAATACCGATTAAGGCTGCAAGATTCCATTCACCGTGGAATAAAACCAATGCGATTACCACACCACTTAATGCAAGCGGAATGCTTAATAGTACTGATAGTGGTGCTCTCCAGCCTTTGAAAATAGAAGAAGTAATCAGCAATACTAAAAGAATCGAAAATGCAACCGCAACTGACATATCGAAAATCATATCTTTTACCTGTTGAGTAATTCCACCCAATGAATACGTCACATCTTTAGGAAGTTTCATGCCGCTTAGAGCTTTCTCCGCTTGGCTTGACACTTTGCTGATATCATTTGATGTAATCTGTGCAGTGACAAGAGAGAATGGCTGACCGTCTCGTTCGCTAATAGTTGAAGGAGATGTATCCTTTGAAATTTTAGCAATTTGGTCAAAACGAACCATTTCTCCATGATTACCATTTAACGTTTCAGCAGCTAGAGATGCTAACACATCATCTGCAGTAGCATTTAACGTAATAGTAGAATTTGCTCCTGATGCAATTTGATCTAAATATTGGTCCACAGGAAGTGCTTTATGATTAATAGTGATTGTTGCATCTTTAGATGCAGACATATAACGATTAATGATTGTTAGAATGTCAGCTACTTTTACGCCTTTGTCTTGAATAGTTTTTTGGTCAAAAGTCACTTTATATTTAGGCGCGCCATTTGTTAAATCTACTTTTCCATCGACACTTAAGTCAGATATTTTTGATAAGTTGGTCCTTGCTTCTTGAGCTACTTGATCTAATGTTGCTTGGTCTGAACCTGTAAACAAAATACGCATTTGTGAATCGTCACCAGAAATGTTCTGGCTTGTTACGGTATAAGTAACATCTTTAGATAATGTCGGAAGCTTTGTTTGTAACTCTTTAATGACAGAATCTGCATCCTTGTCATTCTTTAACACAACTGATAGGTTAGCGACATTTGGATAGGTGATAAAGCCGCCGCCTTGGTCAAACACGTCATCACTTTGCGGTGTCATGGTTGAACCAAAATTGGCTGAATATGCATCAACTTTTGGATTTTCTTTTAATGATTTTTCGATTTTTTGTACTTCAGAATCTACTTGAATTAATGTGCTTCCTTTTGGCAATTCAGCTTTAATGGCAATTTGCCCGATTTTTGCACTAGGCAATAAGCTTACTGGAAGGAAAGCAGAATAGATTCCTGCACCTAAAAAGACTAAGATCGAAACAATTATCATTGCTTTTTTGTGTCTAAAAGCCGATTGCAATATAGGTTTCATTTTTATATCGAGTTTGACGGTTTGTTTTTCTCCGTTTCCGCCTTTCCAGCCCATAAACGCAAGCGCAGGAATGACAAGCATTGCCACAAAGAATGAAATGATAAGGGCAATTACGACTGACCAGGCAAAGCCACTGTAGGAAGCACTAATGACGCCGCCTACAAATGCGATTGGGATATAAACTGCGATCGTTGTTAAGGTCGAGCCTAAAATCGCAGGAATCATTTCAACAACAGAGGATGCCAAAATGGAAAGAAGAGATTTATCCTTCGATTCTTCCCGCTTCCGATACATATTGTCTAATATAACAATTGAATCATCGACAATACGACCCATCGCTACAATCAACCCAGAAACCGTTAAAATGTTTAACGTGATACCCATTGATTTTAAGAAAGCCGTTGTTGCCAGTAACGAGATTGGCAATGAAATAGCAATTAATAATGTACTTCTTACATTTCGGAAGAAGAAGAACACACAGATCATTGAGAATAAGCAGCCAAGCAACCCTTCACGGACTAGTCCAAATAGTGAGCTGTTTAATTCTTTCTCCCGGTCGAGTAATACTTTAAACGAAACATCTTTTGGATTTACTGTATCTAAGTGAAGATGCGCGATGCGGTCTTTTACTTGGTCAGCAACATCGGTAATATTTGCTGAAGGCGTTTTGATTACATTCAATGTAACACTTGGTGCTCCGTTTGTTCTGGAAACCGTTTTTACATCATTTAATGAATGAGTGATGGTACCGAACGCTGAAACAGGAATGGCTTTTCCTTCCTTATTCTTAATTGTTGCGTTTTCCATTTGCTGAACTGTTAATGTTAATCCATCAAATGATACTGGAATAGATAATTGGTTGTTTACAATATTCCCTTGTGGCATGGATGGAACAGCCAAAGCAAACGATTTATTCACATCATCCAATGTTAATCCGTTTTTCACTAGGTCTTTCATACGGACAGTTAATACATACCCATCTTTCGCTCCCCCAAATACGGATACATCTGCTACACCAGGAACAGATTTTAATTGCTTCACAATTTCCTGTGTTGCGGTCGAGCGAAGAGTTGGTTCATACAATTTTGAACTTGTTACACTGTAAGTCAAAATAGGAAATGAGCTTGTTGTTAATCGCGTCACCGAAGGAGTGCTAGTAATTGTCTGCGGAAGATCTGCATTTGCCAAGGCTTTATTAACTTGATCCTCCGCTTGTTTCATGTCGGTATTCATCGGAAAATACAAACTCATAAACAAGCCGCCATCATACGATGTGCTTTCAACATTGGACAAACCATCCACTGTTTTGACGGCACTTGCGAGATTATCGGTTACTTGCTGCTTCACCTGTGCGGCTTGATAACCAGGTACTCTCATACTAACCGAAAGGGTAGTATTATTAATTCCAGGCAAATAATCCCGCTGCATTTGAAAAGCGGAAATACCACCCCAAGCCAAGATGATGACAACACACACAATCATAAGTATGGCTCTTTGCATGGTTGCCTCTACTAATTTTTTCATGTTTTTACCTCCCCATATCTATATATAATGAACCCTATTTTTTTCTTTATAAGTTATTAGAAAATGTGCCTGCTTTCCAAAAAAGGGCACTCTAAGTATATAAAATGAACTTGAACGTTCACTGAAAAAAAGATTAATAATTGATTAAGATGCAATTTTTATCCAATTACTGTGCTACATTTCAGGAAGATAAAGGAGAGCTTATATGCTAACTCTATTTCTATATATTTGGAGGCATCATATGTCACATCTAATCACTCTATTTGAGCAGCATAGCTATGTCATTTTACTTATAGGGATCTTTCTAGAGCTCTTGGCACTGCCTATTTCTGGAGAATTTCTAATGAGTTATGCGGGATACTTTGTCTTTCAGGGAAAAATGAATTACACTCTCGCTCTCTTGACAGTCTTTTTAGCGGGTGGTGCCGGCATAACCGCAACATATTGGATAGGAAAATCAGGAGGATATAAACTCATCGAAAAATATGGCAGGTATATACACATGGGACCCGAAAGATATAAAAAAACAGCTGCATGGTTTGAAAGATCCGGCAGCAAATTGCTAGTGTTTGCTTATTTCATTCCTGGTATTAGGCATTTCACAGGTTATATTTCAGGGATTTCCAGAATGCCGTTTCGAAGATTTATAATTCCTGCTTATATTGGTTCTTTTCTTTGGGGGTTATTGTTTTATTACCTTGGGAAAAGTATTGGGGCCCCAATGGGAGGTTTTCCATCAGGCTGCAAAGAAATATTTCACTATTTTTATCATTGTTATCGCCATAATTATCGCAGTGTATTTGGTCTATAGTTTCTATAAAAATCAAATAAAGGATTTTCTTATTCGTTTTTTAAATTGGTTAATGAATCGGTTTAGAACGATTAGAGCTACTGAAGTTTTTCTTATTGTTCTTACATTGGTTTTTATTGGAATGGTCGTCCTTATGCTGGGCTTAGCTCAAGACTATTTATATGGTGAGTTTACGCAGTTTAATGAGATTACTGAATATTTGGTCCAGTCCACTATTTTTATTAGCTGGATGAAGTTATTTAATGTATTTCAATCACCCTATTCTGTTTGCGTAGTAATAGCGATAACCATAGTTCGTATTTGGAGAAGAGGCAAGAATCGGATGCTGGAGTATCTTCTTCTCATTGTTTCGATTCTAGGAGCAAGAATATTTCATGAAACCATTATGCAGATTTTTCACACGCTTCAATCCATCGGGTTTGTAGGAAAATTTCATTCTGCTAATTTTCCTGATATTAATAGTACTTTTATGATAATTGCCTATGGAACCACCATATTCTTACTTGTCAGGCATTCGAAAAATAATTATTCGCCCATTTTAATTCCAATATTGGGGTTAGTCATATTAATCGGGTTGGCGATCGTAAAAATTGCATCAAATGCGCTACTTCCTAGTGATATTGTTGGTGGATATGTCTATGGCGGAGTCTGGATATTTTTTAACTTTCTGTTGTTTGAAATGTTTCGCCTTGTGGTGCAAAAAGATTAATTGTCTTTCGGAACTTTACAAGGAATTAAACTAACTTTACGAACCTTTAACAAAGTGGAAACCCTAGGTTAACATTCATTTTATTTAATAATGTTGTGGAAGAAAATGAATTGACCAGGGGGAGAACAATGAAAAAGAAGCGTTTTAGCAAAAAAGCAGCTGCAATCGCACTAGGATTAGCTATAACAATTCCGGCTTTAACACCTGCTGCAGCGGCAGGAAATGGGCATGTTACGATTGATTCTGTAAGGTTTAATGGAATGGAAGCACCGAAAACGATCGATAAAATGGTTCAAACCTATACGAACGCATCTATGGAAGTGAAGTATAGCAATGGTGAAGTGAAGAATTTCCCACTTTCATATAAGAGACTTTTTAAATCCGAAGACAAAGTAGCTATGAACAAAGGGAAGTTGATTCCTGCAGGTACACCAATTGATGTGAATGGTGACCCAATTATGGATACGAGTGTGGAGGGTAACCCTACATATTATGTATCAGACGCCCCAGATTCAAACAGTTTATTGAAGCCAATTGACGGAAAACTTTACATGGTAACCCATTATGAGTACCAAACCATTGATGCGGCTGGTAAATCAGCATATGGAATCGTTCCTGCATCAATGTCTATATCTACTCTTAATCAAGATAAGAAAACGGGTGAATTAACACCTCAATCGGTTAAGAAAATTGATTTTTCGAGTGTTAATGGACTTTGGATTCCATGTAATGGTTCCCTTTCCCCATGGAATACCCATTTAGGGTCTGAAGAGTATGAGCCAGATGCCCGCAGTTTTGAACTAAATCCGAATTCGTCAGCAAGAAGTCAGGTAGAAAGCTTTGCTAAGCTTTACTTTGGCGATAAGTCAAAAGCAAACCCTTATTTCTACGGATTCATTCCTGAAATCAGTGTCAACAAAGAAGGGAATGCTTCTGTATCCAAACATTACAGCATTGGCCGTTTCTCCCATGAATTAATGAAGATGATGCCTGATAACCGGACTGCCTTCTTTGGTGATGATGGTTCTTATACAACAATGTTCATGTATGTAGCCGATCAAGCGAAGGATCTTACTGCTGGTACGCTTTATGCCGCAAAATTCCACCAAACTGGTACTGAAAATGGCGGAGCCGGTAACTTAGAATGGATTAAACTTGGTCATGCAACTGATAAAGAAGTCAAACAGACGATCGACAGCGGTATTAAGTTCAGCGATATTTTCGAAACATCTGATGTTCCAAAAGAAGGCTTTAAAGCAATTAAGCAATACTCATACGGCAAAACGGAATATTTAAAACTGAAACCTGGTATGGAAAAAGCGGCTGCGTTCCTAGAGTCCCGCCGATATGCAGCAATGCTTGGTGCGACGTCTGAATTTAATAAAATGGAAGGTGTAACCTTAAACGAGAAGGATAAAAAGGTTTACATTGCGATTTCCGATCAAAGCAATGGTATGCTCGAAAATGCTGCAGATCCAGCAGATGATATGAAACTTCCAAAATTTAAATCAGGTGTTACGTATCAATTAGATTTGACTGATGGTCAAAAAGACAGCAAAGGCGAAAAGATTAATAGTAAATATGTGGCGGCCAGCATGTCTGGATTGATTGCTGGTAAGGATATGCCAACTGCGGATGCATACGGCAATACAGCGGATGTCAATTCAGTAGCCAATACGGATAATTTAAGCTATTCGGAAGCTTTAAGAACGCTATTTATCGGTGAGGATAGCGGTATGCATACAAATAACTTCGTATGGGCTTATAATGTAGACACAAAGGAACTCTCCAGAATCCTCTCCGTTCCAGCAGGTGCTGAATCGACTGGTTTGTTTGCAGCGGATAACCGCAATGGATTCTCATACATTATGAGTAACTTCCAGCATCCAGGGGATGAATTAGAAGGTAAGAAAATCACAGCAGTCGATAAAACCGCATTAGAACAGGCAATGGAAAAAGAAATTGGTATTGATCGCACTGGTGGAGTAGGCTATATTTCCGGGATGCCTTTTGTAGGTGACTTGCAAAATACCAAAAGTGATGTAAAAAACGATTTGAAAAAATAATAAACAGAATCAAGCTGTTTATCAAGAACCTACTTTTTTAAACTCCGGTAATCCAAGGTTACCGGAGTTTATAATTCTAGGACTTGTTCTGTTCTACCTACCATATTAAGGAGTGTTTACATGAAGAAAGGATCAATCATACTATTTATATCCGTTTTTTTCTGTCTTGCATCAATTGTGGTTTTCGCGTTTAACGCTAAGCATGAAGCTGCGTCGGCCCAAACAACTAAAGGCGGAACAAAGGTGTTTCATTTATATGCAGCAGATATGGAACAAGAAGTGTCTAAAGGGACTACCCTTTATTCTTGGGGTTTTGGCTTATGGGACCCTAAGAAAAATGCACCGGCTTCTCCGCCTAGCGTTCCTGGCCCTGAAATTCGGGTCAAGGAGGGGGATCATGTAAAGGTAGTATTTCATAATCAACAAAAAGAGGTTCATACCATTCATTTTCACGGTATTGACAATAGTTTTGCAGGCGATGGAACACCCGAAATGAGTCAACATCCAACCTTGAAAGGAGATTCCTTCACCTACGAGTTTGACGCTAAACACGCTGGCACCTATTTTTATCACTGTCACGTTGAACCGGACAGGCATCCAGAAATGGGTTTATACGGGGCTTTTATCGTAGAGCCAAAACAAACAAAGTATAAGACAGATGGGGAGTTTACATTGCTCCTATCAGAAAGAGATCCGCTTTTAAGCTTAGCCGAAGGAACAGAAGCACATCAATATGTAGGAACAGCTGCTGAGCATCTTCACTTAGAGGGTGAATATGACACAACCGAACGAAAAGCTAAGTACTACACAATTAATGGTAAAGTAGATCCAGAAATACCACCTCTCCATGTAAAAGAGGGAGGCACTTATTTAATCAGATTAATAAATGCGGGTTCGGAAGTTCATACTTTCCATACCCATGGACATCATTTTAAGGTGGTTGCATCTGATGGCCGAGATATCTCGCATCCAATGACTAAGGATTCGATTACCATCGGTCCAGGTGAAAAATATGATTTATTGCTGAAAGCGGACAATCCTGGTATTTGGCCAATTCATTGTCATATGGGTCCTCATACGACACATGGAATGCATATGATGATGGTTTACGATCAGTATCATGAGAAAATAAACCACGTCAGCATGAGTCCTGTCAGTGATGTAAAACACCATTTAGCATTATTAAAACAATATCAATTTGAAAAGAACTATGATTCAATGAAACTCGAAACAAATGAAATCATTAAGGGAATACAAGGGTTTTATAGTATCGCAGCATCGGAGCATTTTGAAGAATGGACTGCTCTTGATAACGCTGCGGCTGTGGTTAGCAAGCAATTGAATAGCCCTGCGGCAATGGAGAAGGCAATTAATGATCTTGAACAAAAGATAAATGCAATGGAGCAAATCTTACAATCTGGTGATATGAGTTAATTAATATGATTAATTTGAATAGAAATAGATGTATTAAAAGAACCCGATTGATAAAATCGGGTTCATTTCTTATACAAGAATCGCACTTAATAGTAATAAATTGAAAGTTTAATAAGGGTGTACCACCATAATCGCCGATTTTGGGAGAGTTAATGAATCTGAAGGAAATAGAAGATTTAGGGTATGTTTTGTTTGGTTAATGACAAATCATTTTAGATGAAAATAATAACCTTAATTTATGACCATTTCCGAAAATTAGCTTTAATAAATTTGTTTAATTCCTGATAAACGGATGGAGTGTAACACTTGTTTTTCATCTTTTAATGAAAGTAGTTGCTCTTTAAGATTGAGGCAATAAACACGCCCTTTCAGGGTCTTTAAAGCACCATTTTTATAATAATCAATCGTAATCAGACCATTTTGAACAAGTTTTTTCAGGTACATTGTAATCCTCCTTTATTCGAATTGATTTTACACTACACATTATAAGATAAGTTTATAAAGAAAACATGATGCAAATGTTAAGTTATTGTGAACAAATGCACAAAATAATGGAAAAATTAACTAGTCTAATAGTAGTAGATAAATAGTCAGAATTTTATTAATTTGTTATTAACATTTAATCAATATGAAATTAATAAAAGGGGAGTAATCTTAAACCGTACAAAACAAAGGGAGTGAGAGGAATGCTAAAGAAATTCAGAAAAAAGAAGAGGCTGCTTGCGGGACTAACATTAAGTACCATGCTATTGGGTTCAGCCGGTGTCTATGCTGCGCAAGACGGTGTTTTTGGAAGCAATTTAGTGGGGCAACAAGCAGATGGTTCCGTGCAAACACCTGTTAACCAATTGATTACACCAGCTGGAAAACAAATTGAATTTGGCGGAAATCCAATGACTGTTGCAGTCAATCCGAATGGAAAAACTGCAGTAACTATCGTTGGCCGCAACAATTACGGCGGCACTGGAATCAATGTCATCGATCTTGCAAGCGGTGTGATGAAAGCCCAGGATATCAGCTTAAGTCTTTCCAGTATGTGGGGCTTGGCTTATTCAAAAGATGGAAGCCAGCTCTATGCAACTGGTACGTCAGGCAATACTGGTAAAGTTGTCGTTATGACCGTTGGACAAGATGGCACTCCAAAAGTTCAAAAATCTATCAACCTTCCAGCAGCATCTGTTGGCGGTAAAATCAACCCGCTTGATATTACTGTTGCGCCAGACGGCAAGCTTCTGGTTGCTTTAAACCGTGACAACAGCCTTGGCGTCATTGATCCGGTAACAGGTGCATTAACCAAAGTTGCTGTCGAAAATGCTCCAACAAGCGTAATAGTTGAAGGTAACTTCGCTTATGTAACCAACCAAGGCGGCCGCAAAGCACAAGCAGGCGACATTACGGTTGACTCTTCTGGCACTCAAGTTGTTACAGATAAAACAGGTGCCACTACAACGGGAACTGTTTCTGTGGTTGACCTTTCGACAAATACAGTGGTTAAAAACATTACAGTTGGCGTGCAGCCGGAACGGATGACACAGTCAGGCCAGTACATATTCGTAACCAACACAAATAGTGACACCGTTTCGGTTATTGACTCAAAGACAAATGATGTGGTCCAAACGATTGACATTAAACCATATCCAAATGCTCCAAAAGGTTCAGCACCAAACGCTGTTAAAATGGTGGATGGCAAGTTAATGGTCAGCCTTGGCCGTGACAATGCCATTGCGGTCTATGACTGGCAGGGTCCGGATAAGACACCTGAATTGCAAGGACTTTTACCAACAGCATGGTTCCCAGTCGATATCGCAGTCGATACAGCCAATAAAAATCTTGTCGTTGCCAATGCCGATGGTATTGGATCACGGGGGCCAACACGTAATTTGAACATCCAGGGAATTACCGTTAACGGTCACTCTTCTTATGCGCAGCAAGGGTCACTTTCCTTGATTCCGTTCCCGACTGCACAGGCCTTAGCAATGGGAACAGACCAAGTATACAAAAACAATAACTGGTACGGCTTAAAGGATCTTAACGCGAAACCACGCGACAATAGAAAGGCTGTTGCGATGCCTGAGCGTATCGGTGAGCCTTCAACGATTAAACACGTATTCTATATTATCAAAGAAAACCGGACATATGACCAAGTATTGGGTGATGTTGGAAAAGGAAACGGAGAAGTAGCTTTAACGCAGTTCCCGCAAAAAGTAACTCCAAACTTGCATAAACTGGCTACTACGTTCCCGCTTCTGGACAATACTTACGTTGGCGGTATCCAATCAGCAAGCGGCCACCAATGGGTTATGCAAGGAACCAACAATGACTATGAGGATAAAGAAACAGATTCTGCAAACGTAAGAAGCTATCCTGGTGGTGCTGGGGATGCGATGGCATATGCACCAACAGGCCATTTATGGGATCAGGCCCTTAAACATGGTAAGACTGTAGAAAACTTCGGAGAAGATACAACTGCTTTTACCGGAACGTTGCCGCAAGGCTCTTGGACTGATTGGTATAATGATTATTTAATTCTTTCCGGCCAAAAGCAAGGCGATCTTCATGTTCCGATCGGAAACTATGAGGCAAAGACGGATATTCCGTCACTTGAACCAATTACACATAAACCGTTCCCAACGTTTGACATGGGCATTCCAGACCAATATCGATTTGAAATTTTCAAAAAACAGTTTGAACAACACGTTAAGAATAATGATTTACCTGCACTTACTACAATGTGGGTAACGAATGACCATACCAACGGACTCGCTTCGGGCTTCCCTACACCTCAAGCGATGGTTGCGGATAATGACTTGGCTGTCGGTAAAATTGTGGACTTGATTTCTCACAGCCCTTACTGGAAAGACTCTGTCATTATCGTTACAGAAGATGACGCCCAAAACGGTCTAGATCACGTTGACGGCCATCGTCAGCCTGCATTTGTCATCAGCCCTTGGGTGAAGAAAGGGATTACAAACAGCCACTATTGGACTGTCATCAATATGGTTCGCAGTATCGAGCAGATTCTTGGAATTCCTACAATGAACCAAAATGATGCAGCTGCAGAGCCAATGAGTGAACTCTTTACGAACAAGCCGGACTTTACACCATACGAATTTGTGCCAAACCAAATCCCGCTTGACACGTTAAACGGAACACCTGAAGCCAATACGGCTGTTCTTGCCAGCACAACCAATGTAACACCGGAGGCAAAGGAACTTTCGAAAAAATGGACAGAGTGGTCCAACAAGAACAAAGATAAGTTAACCGGCAAAAATGCAGTACCGGATGAAATCAACGCAAATATGCAAAATCATGCCGTTTGGTATGCTACAGAAGGCTTTGATAAACCATACCCAGGTGAGAAAAAAGCTCTTGCACCAGAAGAGGTCGAAAAACAGCCAGAAAGCTTTGCTCCGACTACTACTGACAAAGACTAAAAGCTTAATTCTACTATTCTTATAAGGGATTGCTGCGAAAATTAGTTTGAAACCCAACAATAGCTATCCGTCAGGGTAGCTATTGTTGTTAAAGATTTATACCATGCCAGTCGTGGTGGACGTGTAAATTTATAGATAAAACTGGCCACCATTGGCACCATCCAATTACTGAAAATAGAGGGGGAGCGGTTCGGGCTTCATTGCCCGAATAAAATGACATGAAACCATTAATTTATGAAATGATGAAGCGCGGAATTCTTATATTAACTTTAATAGTTCTTATACTCGTGTGGGGTGGAATGTCTGCATGGCAAATACAGAGGGACTACCTGCCAGAAATCAATAATTCAACCCTGTCGGTAACAGTGCGTGCAGATAATTTCCAGGCGGATCAAGTAAAAGCAACGATTACAGAACCTATCCAACAGGCTGTACGGGTTGTGGATGGTCTTCAAGATGTTGAAACAAACTCCTTTAATGGCGGATCATTGATCAGTCTAAACTTTCCTATGAATTATGATATGGAACAAGCGGAGGAACAGGTTACAAAAGCCTTGGCTGATGTTAAATTGCCTGCTGATATTGATAAACCGCTGGTAACCCGCCTTAGTACACATTCCATACCAATTATTAGAATGAGTCTGATGAGTTCTTCTGAAAATATCTCAGAAAATATGCTCCGAACCTCTATTCAAGAGGATTTCGTAAACCGATTGAAAACTGTACCAGGAGTTAAAGATGTCCGGGTATCCGGTGGTGGAACTGCTGGTTATGCAGTTAATCTCCGGCTGGAAGATTTAAAGAAAGCCGGATTAACCGTTACTGACGTAAAACAATCCCTTGAAGAAAACTATACAACTGGAATAGAAGGAAAGGTATCAAACAACCAGGTGTCTATTCCTGTCCAAGTTTCTGGCTGGGGATTAAATCAACAAGATCTATTGAAGCTCCCTATTCATGACGGAGAAGGAAAAAACGTTCCTCTTTCAGAGGTTGCTGGCATTTCAAATTCGATTGTCAATCTGGAAACGATTTCAAGAACCGATGGGAAACCAAGCGTCCTATTAGATGTTTTGAAGACCTCAACATCCAATATCACTGATGTTTCAGATCGGATAAAGAGCAAAATCAAAGATATATCAGCATTGAAAAATAAAGATATTCAAGTGTCCATTTTATTTGATCAAGGCGTGCAGGTAAATGAATCTCTAAAAGGTCTAATAAAAGAGGGTTTATTAGGCTGCTTGTTTTCAATGATTTGTGTATTTCTGTTTTTCCGGAAAGTCCGTTCTACCTTATTAATTGTCCTTTCACTGCCAATTTGTCTTTTGGCAACAACTGGCTTATTAAAAACGATGGGTATTAGTCTCAATATTCTTACTGTTTCAGGACTTATTGTTGCCATGGGCAGAGTTGTCGATGACTCGATCGTTATCCTTGATAATATGAACCGGAAAGTACATGAGGCAAACGCGAAAACCAGCGTCCACTTGCTGACACAGGCTGTAAGAGAAATGATTCCTGCCATTGTTTCATCAACTGCGACTACAGTTGCCGTCTATGTTCCAATCGCGCTTATTGGCGGGATGGTAAGTTCAGCTTTTTCCGGATTTGCTTGGTCTGTGGTGATTGCCTTAATTATCTCACTATTCGTTTCCATTTTGGTTGTTCCTGCACTTTACAACCTGTTTTGGAAGGGAAGACCGATGTCGGGCGATGATAAATTAGAGACTTCCGCCCAAAAAATTCTAAATTGGGTATTTGAACGAAAGAAAAAAGTGGTCTTAACCTTTGTTTCATTATTTCTATTAACGTCGGTGGGAGCTGCCTTCCTGCCAGTGAATTTTTTGCCAACAGCCAAAACTGGTCAAATCGCTGTCCAAATAGAAATGCCTCAAAATACTTCCTTATTAGAAGTCGACGGAGAAGTAAAAAGATTGGAAGCCCTATTGGGTACGAATCCTAAAGTTGAGTCATTTTCTTCAGGACTAGGCTCTTCGTTTACTCCTCAATCGGATGATGTATTTGATGCAGGAGGCGGATGGCTTCAGAAACCGAATATTGCTAATTTATCAATAAAAGTAAAGGAAGGTATTGACGTAAATGCCTTTATTATGAGTTTACAGAAACAATTAAATGCTTCGTCGAGCAAAGCTGTTTTTGCTGTTTCAAATCAAAATATTGCAGGCGATGATTCCCAATTAAAAATTAATCTTACAGGTTCAGATAGTCAGACACTAGAAACAATAGCTCAGACCGTACGAAACGAGCTAAAACTTATTCCTGGTCTATCAGTACAGGGGGCCGCAGAGTCTGAAGATCATCTCACTCAGTATCAGATTACTCTAAACCGGAAAGCAATCGAACATTATGGTATTAAGCTTGGAGACGTTATCAATCGAATTCAGCAATATACTGCAGAAGGTACAAAAGGGTTCATTTCGATTAATCAAAATCAATTTCCAATTGTCATTCATACAGATAAACAAATGGGCACAACAAAGGATATTTTTACGTTAATGGGCGGGGAGACCTTCCTAGATAAGGATGGAAAAAATGTAACTTTGGATCAGCTCGCTGTATTGGAGCCAACAGGTTCATCGGTGATTCAAGAGAAGGATGGACAACCGTATGCTGTAATTACCGCAAACATCATTTCAAATGATATTGGGAAAGTATCAAAACAAGTCAAAACTGCCCTTGGAAAAATTCCTCTGCCGGAGGGTATCGAGTATTCATTTGCGGGTGCTCCTCAACAGGTATATGAAATGATATACGAAATGGCACTCGCTTTGTTCTTTTCCATCTTGCATGTACTTATCATTATAAGTTCCGTCTTTCGGGGATGGAGAGCACCTATAACTGTATTACTCTGCATCCCATTAGCCTTTATTGGCTCTGTAATCGGAATGTTTATTTTTCAACTCGAATGGAATCTTGCAGCATTAGTGGGATTATTGATGTTGACGGGGATCGTCGTGACCAACGGGATCGTCCTTGTCGATAAAATTGAAAGAAATCTTAGAGACGGATTAGAACCAAAATTAGCGATCATGAGCGGGACCGCTACACGGGTCAGACCAGTTTTAATGACAGCAGGTACAACTGTATTAACTTTGCTTCCTTTAGCCGTGTCAGGAAAAGCAGACACCATCGTATCACAAACATTGGGTGTTGTTGTGGTGGGAGGCATGATCAGCTCGACGCTTATTTGCCTCTTGGTCATTCCAATTATGTATGAATGGATGAGTGGAAAAGGCAGAAACACAAAGGCTTCGCAACAGTCCCAGATTTCAGCATAGAAGTCATGATTGGAAAGAAATAATCAGTTTTTACAAAATCTTTGCATTCCGTTAACAAAAGCAAAACGCGGCATTAATATTCTTTATGTTTAATAGAACTATATTTACAAAATGGAGGTATAGGATAAGCCTATATCTTACTATTAAGCGGGTGATTTGATGAAAAATAAAGTACTTGTTGTTGATGATGAACAGTCCATTGTTACGCTCCTTCAATATAATTTGGAGCAAGCTGGTTTTGAAGTCATTACAGCGATGGATGGTGAAGCTGGAAAACAATTAGCAGAAATCGAATCTCCTGATCTTATCGTTTTAGATTTAATGCTTCCCAAGTTAGATGGATTAGAAGTATGTAAACTGCTTCGCCAGGATAAAATCATGACTCCTATATTAATGCTGACGGCAAAAGATGATGAATTCGATAGAATACTAGGACTTGAGCTTGGAGCAGATGATTATATGGTAAAGCCATTTAGTCCAAGAGAAGTGATTGCCAGAGTAAAAGCGATTTTAAGGAGAACTCAGGTTCAAACTGAAAATGCTGGAGAGAAAGTTAATAGGGACTCGAAAATTAAGATTGGTAAATTAACAATCTATCCCGAGAAATATGAAGCCCACATCAATGGAAATCTTCTTATGTTAACATTAAAGGAATTTGAATTACTTCTTTACCTGGGACAAAATCAGGGACGTGTCGCAACACGGGATCAACTGCTAAGTGCAGTATGGGATTATGACTTTGCTGGCGATACAAGAATTGTAGATGTGCATATCGCGCATTTAAGAGAAAAAATTGAAGAGGAAACAAAGAGGCCGGTTTATATTAAAACCGTTCGTGGTCTTGGCTATAAGATAGAGGCACAATAAGGAGAGTGACACCTTTACAGAAGCTTTACATTCTATTAAAACTGAGTTAATACTTTTCTCCTATACTATAAATGTAAAGCGAAACAAAAATTCATAACTCTTAGGGGGAAATAAAGCAAATGAAAAGCTTTAAAAAACTAAGCCTACTTACAGTATTCGCTGCATTAATGGTAATCATGGCAGCATGTGGAGGCGGAGCATCTACTGAGAAAACAGAAGGAAGCGCCAAGAAGGAAACTCCAAAAACGGAGGAAAAGAAAGAACTTTCCGGCTCATTAGTCGTTTCAGGTTCATCAGCTATGCAGCCATTAGTAGCCGCAGCTGCTGAAGAATTTATGGCTGCAAATCCAAATGTTGATATTCAAGTAAATGCGGGCGGATCTGGTACAGGCTTATCACAAGTTGCTGAAGGATCTGTTCAAATTGGTAACTCAGACGTTTTTGCTGAAGAAAAAGAAGGCGTTCCAGCTGATCAGCTTGTAGACCACAAAGTAGCGGTTGTAGGTATGACTGCTGCGGTCAACCCTAAAGTTGGTATTAAAGATATCAAAAAAGAAGACCTAATCAAAGTATTCACTGGAAAAATTACTAACTGGAAAGAACTTGGCGGTAAAGACCAAAAGATCGTTCTTGTAAACCGTCCTGACTCTTCTGGTACACGTGCAGTATTCAATAAATTTGCACTTGATGGTGCTACACCAGCTGAAGGTGTAACAGAAGACTCTTCAAACACTGTTAAAAAGATTATTAACGAAACAGATGGTGCCATTGGATACCTTGCATTCTCATACTTCACTGATGACACTGTAACACCACTTGCAATTGACGGTGTAGAACCAACTGCTGAAAACGTACAATCTGGTAAATTTCCTGTTTGGGCATACGAACACTCTTATACAAAGGGTGAGCCTACTGAATTAGCTAAAGCGTTCCTTGATTTCATGATGGCAGATGATATCCAAAACACTTTATTAAAAGAACAAGGATACCTTCCTGTAACTAAAATGGAAGTAGAGCGTGACGCAAAAGGAAATCAAACAAATAAATAAATAATTAATTTAAAAGGGTAAGTGCCTTGTGGCATTTACCCTTTTCTAATGGTATGACTCTTCTAAATATATCTACACTTCTTATTCACCCCGGTCTATTCACCTAGGAAAAAAGATGCAAAAGTATTAATAAATATTCAACACTATCTTCATATTTCTTTTACAACAAAACCTTAATATTTGATTTAGTAGAAGTTACTGAATGAAATTACTAGATTAAAGGTGTGAATACCATTGAAAAAAATAATAGCTGGGTTTGCTGCGTTTATCTGCTTTATCACATTAACACTTTTACCTATTAATGCATCGGCCCATACGGATAATAGTGAAGGGTATTCGAAAATTACAGTTGAAAAGGATAAGCTCCATATAGAATTACATCTTGATTTTTTCGAACTTGGGCGGCTGATCGATTTTGGTGTTCGTACAGGTGTGGAGGAAGACCTGTTGAATAGTGCGTTAGCAAAGCAACGTGGGGCTGTTGCTGAATACCTTGATTCTCACTTCGAAGTATTTATTGATGGGGCCAAAGCAAGGGGAGCTGTAATATCTACAGATATCGAAAACAGGGTAGGGAGGGACTACGCCAAAATAGGGCTCGAATTTCCTATCCCTTCAGACAAATCCTCCATACAAATACATTATAGTGTTTTCTTTGATGACAATGACTCCATGCATCGAAATATTATGTCATACGACTTAGATAATAAAAAAGGGCAATTTATTTTCAATGCCGAAGACAGGGAATTTAATGCTGGAAAAGAAAGCTTGGCAGGACAGTTTTTACGGTTCGTTCAGCTTGGTTTCCACCATATCATGATTGGTTATGATCATATCCTTTTTGTCATCGCCCTCGTATTTGGGGCTCGCCGAATTTCTGATGTATTAAAGGTCATTTCAATTTTTACTTTAGCCCACAGTATTACCCTTGGGTTAACCGCGTTAAAGCTGGTCCAATTCCCTGCAGACATTATTGAGCCGCTAATTGCTCTAAGCATTGCATTTGTAGCCGTAGAAAACTACTTTGGTTTTTCACCCAAATATCGATTTGCCGTCGTATTCGGATTCGGACTTATCCATGGGGTTGGCTTTGCGGGGGCATTGCAGCTTTCAAACGACGTTACCTGGAGGTCGATCCTGTCGATTTTCTCATTCAATATTGGTGTTGAAGCAGGACAAGCCTTAATTATTTTGATTTTATTTCCCTTACTGGTTTATATCCGAAAGTTTAAATGGTCCACTATCGTTCAGGCAGCAGCGACGGTTGGGATCTTTGGAATGGGAATAATCTGGTACTTTGAGCGTTTCTTTGCTTAATAAATAACTTTTAAGGTGGTGATGCGAACATTTACTTACTTAGTTATAAATTTGATAGGGGAAATAAATAAAAAAATAGGGGGGAAACAAGATAAAGACACGAAAAGACAAAGGGAAAACCGTCAAACAAAAACTTAAACCAGTAGCTGCGGCTGCGATGTGCGGTCTCGCTCTTGCAGCTACAATAAAACCCGTTGTTGCGGATAATCCAACTGCTACGATTAAGGGAACTGTTTTCGCTGACAAAAACGGGAATGGAATTCGGGACGGGAATGAACAAGGGATTCCAAATGTATCCGTCTCGGACGGTAAAAACATAATCGTCACTGATGATCTGGGCAATTATACCTTAACAATAGACACAGACAGGCGTCTGGACGATATAGTGTTTGCGACCGTTCCAAGCGGATACAGCGTTCCGACTGACCAAAACAAAACGCCGCAATTTTACAAGCGGTTAGGGAATGTTCAAGCTGGAGAATCAAAGGAACAAAACTTTGGTCTAGTACATACGCCTGAGAGTAGTAATCCGAATTTTAGCTTTGTCAACATTGCCGATGTACACGTTCAAGCCGGCACGGCCAATAACCGTGAACGCTTTACTGACCAGTTGGCACAAATTAATGAATCGACAGGAAATCCCGCTTTTATCGCTGTTAGCGGTGACTTGACCAATCGTGCAGATCCTTCTGAATTTGGGGATTATACGGCAAGTACGTCTACTTCAAAACTTCCTGTTTATCCAGCAGTCGGCAATCATGACTTTGCGCCGGGTTCGGACTATAAGACAAGAATTGATCGGTACCGAGATTATCTTGGACCGGAATGGTATTCTTTCGATTATGGCAACCGTCACTTCGTAGTATTGGAAAATACTCTTGGTTTTGATCAGCCAGACCAATTGGAATGGCTGCAAAAGGATCTGTACATTAATGCGAAGGATGATAAGGAAGTGGTTGTATTCGTTCATAGACCTATGAATACGCCGCAAACACCTTCTCCGGATAAAACGAAGCAATTTATCGACCTTCTTAAGCAATACAATACCCGCTTGGTGATGGTGGGACATACTCATGTTAACGATGTAGCAACAGATACTATACCTGGTGCAGACCATGTGACAACGGTTTCTAGTGCCTACACGATTGACCAGATGCCAAACGGATTCCGGATGGTTTCTTTCCTGGGTGATAAGCAGGAAGAGAAATACAAAATGTATGACGTAAAACAAAGCGCTGCGATTGTTCATCCGGCAGCCGGCAGCGAAGTCCCGGAAGGAAAAATGGACATATTGGTAAATGCCTATAACACGTCAAGTAATGTCATTAAGGTTGAATACCGGATTGATGGCGGTTCTTGGAGAAACCTAATGCAAAGCAGCGGTATGGCTTGGCATGAACAATGGGATGCCGAAAAGGCAGAAAAAGGTCAGCATGCCATCGAAGTTAGAGTAACAGATGATGCAGGAAAGGTTTGGGTTAAAAACAACACCTTCAATATCGTAGATAAAGACAAACGTGTTGCGCCGAAGAAGGGGAACGACTGGTCCATGTTCCATGGCAATGCCCAGCACACTGGAGCGGCGAAAGATACTCTTGATGCAGGTCTTAGTCTGGGCTGGACATACCGGACTCCAGGAACAATCCTGACCTCATCCCCGGCCATTTCAAATGGAATGGTTTATGTTGGAACACGTGATGAAAGCGGCAGTGAACACCATGCCATCCATGCTGTCGATCTTGAAACTGGTAACAAGCGATGGGAAGTTAAGGCAGATGCCCAGGTACAAGCATCTCCTGCCGTTGCAGACGGGATCGTCTATGCATCTTCCATCCGTGGGACTATTTATGCAATGAATGCCCAAACAGGAGAGATTATTTGGGAAAAAACGGTTGGGAAAGATCAAGTACAAAGAGCTTGGATGTACTATTCTCCGACTGTAAAGGATGGAGTAGTTTACCAGGCATACAGTACAGGCAGCGGCGGTAAAATGATGGCTCTTGATGCCAAAACTGGTGAAGAAAAATGGAATGTTCCTTTAGCAGGCGGCTGGATTGTCGAATCCACTCCTGTTGTTGAGGAAGGTAAGATTTATGTAGGAGGAGATGGCGGCTGGCTGATCTCTCTAGATGCCTCAACCGGTAAAGAACTGTGGAGGAAAAAACCGGCTGGCGGCTGGATGCACTCAATGCCATCGATTGCAGATGGACGGGTATACATGGGATATGATGGCGGATTGCTGGTTTCTCTTGATGCATCCACCGGCAAAGAACAATGGCGTTACAAGAGCCCGGATTCATCCTATATTGCTGGGGATACAACTGGTTCGTCTCCAGCCGTAGCGGACGGAGTCGTATATATGGGATTCCCTGATGGAAATGTCGCAGCATTGGATGCAGCAACCGGTACAAAGAAATGGAGCTATCACACAAAGGGAGGAATCATTTCTTCTGCAGCAGTGAGCGGCGAAACGGTTTTTATCGGTTCGAACGATGGAAATCTTTATGCTTTGGACAGCTTAACGGGACAACCTCTATTGCAGCATGAAATTGGGGCATGGGTTGCTTCATCGCCGGCCATTTCTGGTAATACGCTCGTGGTTGGAGCGCTTGATGGAAACCTATATGGTTTTACTCCAGGAGGTAAGGCTGCCCAGCGCTGGCCGCGTCTGACTGGCCAAGTGACTGATGACTTGGGTAAACCTGTTGGCAGTGCTACGGTTATTGCAACAGACAGCGAAGGGAAACGCCAAATTTCATCTGCCAATACCGAGGGACAATACCTGCTTGGACTAAAGCCTGGTACCTATACTCTGACAGTTGTACGCAGGGGCTACCAAAGCAATGAGCCGGTTTCAGTGGAACTTGCCAACGGAGAAAACCGGACAATGGGATTACACGTAAAAGTAGTCACTGAACCAGTTGCAGGAGTATCTCAGGAAGCACCAGATTTTAATTTCGGAAGCCCGAGATTGGATGCCAATAGCGGCAATCCGTTTCACTTCGTCATGAATAACCGAATTCAAGCGACCATTTCCTCCCAGGTTGCAGCTAATAATCAGCCTGGTACATTCCAGCCTGGGTGGCTTGGGGATATCGCCTTGCTAGATACCAATGCATTGGAAACGCTTGATTGGAGTGAATGGATCCTTTCGCCAACGATGAATGATCCGAAACGTCCATGGGGCCGTGATGGCGAGTGGTTATCACTTCCGAATATCGAAACGATTGGTGATTCCATCCATGCTTCCGGACAAGCACAGATCGATCCTTCTATTAAAACTTCCGTTACGTATCGGGCACTTCCAAATGCACCTGTTGTGAAGATTACGCTCCAATTGGAGAATACAGGTGAGAAGGATTTCAATGGTTATTTCCAATACCTGCTTGATCCAGACAGTGCCGATGACACAGCGTTTGTTCCAGGAATTGCGAAAACAAATCCCGGCTTTATGACTTCCGGTTGGACTGGAAACTATATTTATGACGGTCCGAAAACTGCAATCGCAAGCCCTGCTCATGGAATTGCCTGGACGAAAAACCATCCTTCCGGCTTAAGTGCTTTTGGCTATATCTTCGGAGTCTCGTTTGATGCTAGCGTGAAAGCTGGCGAAAAACGTACGCTTAGCTGGTATCATATTACGGACTATCCTGCAGATGGAAGCAGCCCGTCAGCAAACATTGCCAAGTGGGCAAATCAACTGACAGATATTGATCCGGAAGCGAACTGACCTATAGGTTTCTTGCTTAAAAATTAAATATTAAAATACTTTCGTAAAAAAGAAGAAGATACATTAATTATCATTTGTATCTTCTTTTTGTTATTAACCGAATCGGAATTAGATTAGAAAACATTAAGGTTCGAATGTGTGCAATGTGAAATGTTAGGATTCTGGTTAAAGGTTATTATTTTTTTATTGGAGGATTGTTGACATCCACATGGAACGGTGCAAGATTATCTTCGTTCCTACCATAAAATTGTTCTTGAATGTCATGATTGGCCATCTCAGCTTCAGAATTTCCCTCTGAATACTCCCTTGCACTGTAATCTTTAAATTTTTGACTCATCCTGCGATTTGCAACCTCAGCCTCTGTTTGATATTTGTTATTTGCTGACATAATGATCCCTCACTTATAAATGAATGTAATCTTAGGTTATAAAAAAATTTAAAAAATAACCCAAATAATTAATTTGGGGGAAGGCAATATATAAAAGAGAAAAAAATTTTTCTTTATAGATACTTGACACTGATCTATAACCATACATTAAATTCGAACAAGCCAACTATACAACGTTCTTATTGAAATGTAAGGGAGGCATTAACAACGTCATAGGGAGGTTTTTAAATGAAGCAATTGAAAAAAATCAGGTTAATGATAACAGTCATAGCTTTAATGGTGTTTACAGCTGCTTGTGGCGGCGGTGCAACAAAAGATGAAACTAAAGATACTGCTGAGAAAGGTGGCAAGGAACTATCAGGTTCCCTGGTTGTTTCAGGTTCATCAGCGATGCAGCCTCTTGTTGCTGCTGCAGCGGAAGAATTTATGGCCAATAATCCAAAAGTGGATGTTCAAGTAAATGCAGGCGGATCTGGTACAGGTTTATCACAAGTGGCTGAAGGATCCGTTCAGATTGGGAACTCTGATGTTTTTGCCGAAGAAAAAGAAGGCATTCCAGCCGACCAGTTAGTGGATCATAAAGTAGCGGTTGTTGGTATAACCGCTGCAGTTAATCCAGATGTTGGAATTAAGGACATTTCAAAAGATAATCTCATTAAAGTTTTTACGGGCAAAATTACAAATTGGAAGGACGTTGGCGGGAAAGATCAGAAAATCGTCTTGGTAAATCGCCCTGATGCTTCTGGTACTCGTGCAGTTTTTAATAAATTTGCTCTTGATGGAGCAACACCTGCAGAAGGAATTACCGAAGATTCTTCCAACACGGTTAAGAAAATTGTTAATGAAACGGCTGGGGCAGTTGGTTATTTAGCTTTTTCTTATTTCACTGATGATAAGGTAACGCCATTATCTATCGATGGTGTTGAACCGACAGATGAAAATGTGCAATCAGGCAAGTTTCCTGTCTGGGCATACGAACATTCATATACAAAAGGGGATCCCACTGGTGTTACAAAAGCGTTTTTAGATTATTTAATGTCTGATGATGTTCAAAACACTTTGTTAAAAGATCAGGGTTACTTACCTGTAACAAAAATGAAAGTAGAACGTGACGCTAAAGGGAATCAAACAAATAAATAATTTACTATAGGGCATTAAATAGGGTAAATGTGGCTGCACATTTACCCTTACGACGTAATTTAGGGGTGTTTGGTGCAATATGGAAAAACTGGTTCCTGCAAAAGAAAGACTCTTAAAATCAAGTAAAGATAGGATGGGTGGGGAATTCAGAGGAAAAGCCCTAGTGATTTTATGTGCTGTCATTATGATTTCGGCAACGATTGCTATCACAATTTTTCTAGGAACAAAAGGTTTGCAATCCTTTATTAAAAATGGTGTTAGTCTCATTGAGTTCTTAACCAGTAAGACTTGGAATCCTACTAATCAAGCTAAGCCCGCATACGGAACATTACCATTTATTTTCGGTTCATTTGCTGTAACTTTTCTTTCGGCACTAGTAGCGGCACCGTTAGGTATTGGCGGAGCCATCTTTATGACAGAAATTGCACCTTCTTGGGGAAGAAAAATTTTGCAGCCAGTCATTGAGCTATTAGTCGGAATTCCTTCCGTTGTTTATGGATTCATCGGACTTACAGTATTAGTTCCATTTATCAGGGAAAATGTCGGTGGACTTGGATTTAGTCTACTGTCCGGAACCATTGTTCTTTCTGTCATGATTCTGCCAACGGTAACAACCATTGCTACAGATGCGATGAGCTCTTTGCCAAAGCCCTTAAGAGAAGGCTCTTATGCTCTTGGTGCAACTCGGTGGCAAACCATTCGAAAAGTGCTGATTCCGGCAGCAATGCCAACATTGCTCACTGCTATTGTACTTGGGATGGCGAGAGCATTTGGAGAAGCTTTAGCTGTTCAAATGGTTATTGGTAACGTGAAGAATTTGCCTTCAAGTTTACTGGATGCGTCCGCAACCTTGACAACCATTATTACGTTAAATATGGGGCACACCACATATGGAAGTGTGGAAAATAATACTCTCTGGTCGATGGGATTAATCTTATTAATCATGTCGTTCGCATTTATTCTCCTCATCCGATATTTATCTTCAAGGAGGAAGATGAAATGAATGCCAAATCTGCTGATCGATTAGCTTCAGGTGTCTTTTATGTCATTGCACTTGTTATTATTTCAATACTAGTCGGCTTATTTTACTATATTTTAGTAAACGGATTAAAAAACATCTCCCTTGATTTCTTAACAGGTCCTTCGTCTAACGTAAGAGCGGGCGGGGGAATCCGCGATCAATTATTTAATTCTTTTTATGTCCTGTTTATTACGATGCTGATTGCCGTACCACTAGGAATTGGCGGCGGAATTTATATGGCTGAGTATGCTAAACCTGGAAAGGTAACAGACATTATTCGTTCATGTATTGAAGTTTTAGCGTCGCTTCCTTCCATTGTAATAGGCATGTTTGGTTTATTGATGTTTGTTAATTTAACAGGGTGGGGCTATACCATATTAGGGGGTGCATTAGCACTTACAGTGTTTAATTTACCTGTAATAGTGCGTGTAAGTGAGGACGCTATCCGTTCTGTCCCAAGGGAATTGAAAGAGGCCAGCCTTGCATTAGGAATTACACATTGGCACACGATTAAAACCGTCATATTACCAAGTGCATTCCCCACTATTTTAACAGGAATCATCCTTGCTTCCGGGCGGGTATTTGGTGAAGCAGCGGCACTTTTATTTACAGCAGGATTGTCTACACCCAGACTGGATTACGCAAATTGGAATCCATTTTCTCAAACCTCACCCTTAAATATTTTTCGCCCGGCGGAAACTCTGGCGGTTCACATTTGGTCTGTCAATACTCAGGGGTTAATCCCGGATGTAGAAGAGGTCTCTAGTGGTGCAGCTGCGGTTTTGGTAATTTCTGTATTAATTTTTAATTTATTGGCAAGATGGATCGGAAGTATGATTCATCGGAAAATTACAGCATCTAAATAAAAGCAGGTGAGTAATCATGGTTACAGCTACAAAGGAACGACCGGTCGAAACAAAAGCGGTTGAAAGTCTTGAGAATTTGCAAAGAAATAATATATTGCAAGTAAAAAACTTAGAGATTTTTTATGGAGAAAAACGAGCTGTTAATGGGATTTCATTGGATATTGAAAAAAATTCCGTAACCGCTCTCATCGGCCCGTCTGGATGTGGAAAATCCACTTTTTTACGAAGCATTAATAGGATGAATGATCTTATTCCTGGAGCACATGCAAAAGGAGAAATCATTTATGAGGACCTGAATATTTTATCTGATCAAATAAACGTTGTTGCATTACGAAAAGAAATTGGAATGGTCTTTCAAAAACCGAATCCTTTTCCAAAATCGATTTATGAAAATATAACCCACGCTTTAAAGTTTGCAGGAACGAGAAAGAAAAGCGTGCTTGATGGAATCGTTGAGGAAAGCTTGCGAAAAGCCGCATTGTGGGAGGAAGTAAAGGATCGTCTTCATAAATCAGCACTAGGTCTTTCAGGAGGACAGCAGCAACGTCTTTGCATTGCAAGAACGATTGCGATGAAACCAACCGTTATGCTTCTAGATGAGCCTTCTTCAGCACTCGATCCAATCTCTAACGGAAAGGTGGAAGATCTTATTGTAGAATTAAAAAAGGACTATTCCATTATAATTGTAACCCATAATATGCAGCAGGCATCTCGTATTTCCGACAAAACAGCTTTCTTCTTAAGCGGTGATTTGATTGAATACGATTTAACGGAAAAAATATTTACCAATCCTTCACAAAAAAAGACCGAAGAGTACATTTCAGGAAGGTTTGGATAAGGGAGGATTCGTATGTCTGCCATAACGGTACATAGACAGGTTTTTCAAATAAATGATTTGAATTTATGGTATGGTGAGCATCATGCATTAAAAAAAATAAACTTCCCGATAAACAAAAAAGAAGTAACCGCGATTATTGGTCCTTCCGGCTGCGGAAAGTCAACTTTTATCAAGACATTGAACCTGATGATTAATTATGTCCCGAATGTCAAGATGACGGGAGAAATTAACTATAATGGCCAAAATATTTTAAATGAAAGAATGGATCTAGTAGAACTGCGGAAAAATGTGGGAATGGTTTTTCAAAAAGGAAATCCTTTTCCACAATCGATCTTTGATAATGTTGCTTATGGACCAAGAATCCATGGCATCAAAAGAAAGACCCATCTTGAAGAGATTGTAACCAAATCTTTAATGGACGTAGCCTTATGGGACGAAGTAAAGGATCGATTAAATGCGCCAGCACTTGGTCTATCAGGCGGGCAGCAGCAAAGATTGTGCATTGCAAGAGCACTTGCAACAAAACCGGATGTCTTACTTATGGATGAACCAACATCGGCCCTTGATCCTATTTCGACCTTAAAAATTGAAGAATTAATCCTAGAACTGAAGGAAAAATATACGATTGTGATTGTTACACACAATATGCAGCAAGCCTCGAGGGTTTCGGATCAAACTGCTTTCTTTTTGATGGGGGAATTAATTGAGCTCGATAAAACCGAAAAGATTTTCTCAAATCCAAGTGATGAACGGACTGAAGGATATATTACAGGAAGATTTGGTTAATAGGGGTGACAAAAATGATCACAAGATTAAATTTCGATAGTAATTTAAAACAATTAAAAGATATGCTTATAGAAATGGCTCGTAAATCGGAACATGCTATTAAAGAAAGTATTAATACCCTCATAAATCAGGATATTGAAAAAGCGAATGAAATCATTAATAATGATACAATTATTGATGAGTTAGAACATGAAATTAACAATAAAGCGATTATATTAATTGCAAAGGAGTCCCCAGTGGCCAGGGACCTTAGAAAAATTGTTGTTGCTTTAAAAATTTCTTCCGAGGTAGAAAGAATTGCTGATAATGCCGTTAATATTGCAAAGTCAACCTTGCACATAGGGAAAGAAAAACATATTAAAGAAATAGTCGACATTCCCAAAATGATGGATCTTGCCTTAGAAATGCTAAGTGATTCTTTAAAAGCCTTCCTTTCAGAAGATGTTGATCTCGCAAAGCAATGCGCTAAAAAAGATGACAAAGTGGATGAAATGTATGGAACTTTAGTTAAAGAACTTTTGGGCTATATACAGAAATATCCTGCACAAACGAATCAAATTACACAGTTAGCTTTTGTTTGCAGATACATTGAAAGAATTGCGGACCATTCGACGAACATCGCCGAACATGTTATCTACCTTGTGACTGGGGAACGTTTTGATTTAAACGCGTAGTTCATTTCTTTATTTCAAGAAGGAAAGGGAGAACCGTATGAGAAAAGAAATAAAAGAAACAGGTTGGAACTTTGACAATAGTTATTCTCATCTGCCTAATATATTTTTTACAAGCCAAAACCCAACTCCTGTCCGCTCACCTAAGTTGATTATACTCAATGGCGCATTGGCAACAGAACTAGGCTTGGAGGCCGCCACCTTACAAAACGAAGATGGCATAGCCGTCTTTGCTGGCAATCGTATACCTGATGGAGCTTCGCCTCTGGCACAAGCATATGCCGGTCATCAGTTTGGCGGGTTTACCAAGTTAGGGGACGGACGTGCCTTGTTGCTTGGTGAACAGATTACTCCCAAAGAGAATCGGTTTGATATTCAACTGAAGGGGTCAGGGAGAACGGCGTACTCCCGCGGGGGTGATGGCAGGGCGGCCCTTGGGCCGATGCTGCGCGAATACATTATCAGCGAAGCCATGCATGCCCTAGGAATCCCAACCACCCGCAGCCTTGCCGTAGTGGAAACAGGTGAGCCAGTTATTCGAGAAACCTACCTGCCTGGCGCTATTCTGACTCGTGTGGCTGCCAGTCATTTGCGAGTTGGTACTTTTCAGTATGCAGCAAATTGGGGAACCGTAGAAGATCTACGAGTTTTGGCTGATTATACACTTAACCGCCATTATCCAGAAGTTGAAGCAGGGGAGGGGCAATACCTTTCGCTGCTTAAGGAAGTAATAAAGCGTCAGGCTAAACTGATTGCAAAGTGGCAGCTGGTTGGTTTTATTCATGGGGTGATGAACACTGATAACATGACCATTAGCGGCGAAACGATCGACTATGGTCCGTGCGCCTTCATGGATACGTACGATCCGGAAACAGTTTTCAGCTCGATTGACCAGCAAGGCCGCTATGCATACGGCAATCAGCCATATATTGGCGGATGGAATCTCGCAAGATTTGCAGAAACTCTGCTGCCGCTGCTCCATGAAGATGAGAATGAGGCTATCAAAATAGCCCAAGAGGCGATTTCAGAATACATGGAGTTGTATCGTCGTCATTGGCTTGAGGGAATGAGAGCAAAACTTGGAATATTTAATGAAGAAGCAGAGGACAATTCCTTGTTCGATGATCTCCTCGGCATAATGCAAAAGTATCGTGCAGACTATACAAATACCTTCAGGGCCTTAACTATGGATAATCCAGATGAAACGGCGATGTTTGGAACACCAGAGTTTGTTCAATGGCAAAAGCAGTGGGAGGAAAGACTAAGCAGGCAGAAGGAGTCGAAAGAAGCATCACAGCAATTGATGCGAAAATCCAACCCGGGAGTAATCCCGCGTAATCACCGGGTTGAGGAGGCACTGGATGCCGCCGTCAATCAGGGAGACTATAGTGTGATGGAAAGGCTTCTTCAAGTTCTTTCAAACCCATACACAGTGTCGCCTAAACACGAGGAATACTGCACACTTCCAGCGCCATCAAACCGCCCATACCGCACTTTTTGCGGTACATGATAAAAAAAGGCCGCTCAATATGATATTATCCCCTTT